>JABEUV010000174.1 GCA_013044195.1 Elusimicrobiota bacterium
GCGCCGCCGGCGGCGCGTCCCGCGCGCAAGACGCCGAGCACCAGCAACGCCGCCGCGCCCGCATGGAGAAGTGCCGCCGCGCCGTCGGCGTTGAAGGCCAGCGGTAAAGTGTACAGCGTCTCCATCAGATGCGGCCAGTGGGAATGGATAAGCCAGGGCAGCGGCAAGGCCCGGCCCGCGCGCAGGTACAGCTCCGGTATGGCCAGGTGATAGGCGCGCGTGTCCCAGTCCGTGGCCGGCGCCAGCGCGCGCAGGACCGCGCACGCTCCGCCGAAGGCCAGCAGTCCCGCGGATATTCCCGCCGGCGCGCCCCATTTCACCGACGCCGGCCGCCTCGGCCGCGGCAAGGCCCCGGCCGCGGCCGCGCCCGCGGCCAGCGCCAGCGCGCCCAGAGCCGTCGCGTTCAGCGCCCCGGCCCAACCCAGGACGAAGACGGCCTGGCCCAGCAGTCCCAGTCCCAGCGCGGCGGCGCAAATTTCGTCGAGCGTCCCCCCGCCGCGCGCGCCCAATGCCGCGCGCGCGCGGCGGCCCAGGCCCCACGCCGTCAGCCACAGCGCCGCGGCCAGCGCGGCCGGGCGCAGATCCCAGACCAGGATTTCGCGCAGGGACCGGGCGTCGAAACGCGCGCCGCTCAGAGCGAAGCGCCAGAAATCCGCGGCGCGGGACGCGAGCAATAAGAAGAAAACGGCCGCGGCCTTGGTCATGTCCGGGATTCTAGCCGATTTGACACCTGGGGGGGCGTGTGCGATAATAGCCGCTCCTATGGCTTGGTTCCAGAAAGACGATGTCCCCGCCACACCCGTCCCCGGCGCGACGCCGTCCGCGGCCGCGCCGAAAGCCGTGAAGATCGGGCCCCTGCTGAGCGAGGCGACGGTTCTTTTTCCCGCGGGGGGCCTGGACAAGGCGGCCGTGTTGGAGCAGCTGGTGCGGGCCGTGGCCGCGAAAGCCGGGCTTGCCGACCCTGGGGCGGTGCTGGCCAAGGTGCTGGAACGCGAGCAGGGCATCTCGACGACGCTCGACACGGGCTTAAGCCTGCCCCACGCGCGCCTGGTCGGCATCGACGGCATTTTGGCCGGGCTGGCGGTTCTGAAGGCTCCTCTAGTCGACCCCAAACAGCCGGAGCTGTCCATCCGCGCGGTGTTCCTGTTCTTCTCGCCGGACAAGCGCGAGGCGTTTCCCCTCCACCTCCAGCTCCTGCGCGGCGTGGCTTCCCTGTTCCAGGCGCCGCTCATCGAGCGGTTGTCCGCGTCGCCGGGACCCGCGGACGCGCTGGCTTTGATCCGCCACAGTGAAGGCTGAGCCCCGGCCGGGACGGCGCGTCACCGAGGTCGTCGTACTGACGACGGCGATGCTGTCGTTCATTTCCTTCTGGCGCGCGTCGGCCATCGTGCTCTGCGACCTGGCCTCGACGGCCTATTACATCGGCGGCATCGTGGAGACCGCGGTGGGCAAGTCCGCGCCGTGGTTCATCCTCGCGGTGATGATGTTCTCCTACACCATCCGTGCGGTCTACATGGAGTCCTGCTCCATGTTCGTGCGCGGCGGCGTCTACAAGGTGGTCAAGGAGGCGATGGGCGGCACGCTCGCCAAGCTCTCCGCGTCGGCCTTGATGTTCGACTACGTGCTGACCGGACCCATCAGCGCCGTCTCCGCCGGTCAGTATCTGGCCGGCCTGCTCAACGCGCTTTTTCCCCATTTCCGCATCGGCTGGCATCTGGACCCGGGCTGGTTTTCCGTGGTGTTCGCCATCGCGGCGACGCTGTATTTCTGGCACGAGAACATCAAGGGCATCCACGAGTCCAGCGACAAGGCCCTGAAGATCATGCAGCTCACCACGGTGATGGCCGTGGTGATGATGGCCTGGTGCGGGCTGACGCTGTGGCTGCATCCGGCGCGGCTGCCGCCGCTGACTTTAAATTTCAGCCCCGAGGCGCTGGGCTGGGCGACGAAATTCGGCTGGCTCAAGCCCGTGGGGGCCGTCGGCGTGGTCATGGCCTTCGGCCACTCGCTGTTGGCGATGAGCGGCGAGGAGTCCCTGGCGCAGGTCTACCGCGAGATCGAGGCGCCCAAGATGAAGAATCTGGAGCGCACCGGCCTGGTCATCTTCGTCTACAGCATGCTGCTGACCTCTTTGGTGAGCTTCTTTGCGGTGATGATCATTCCGGATTCGGTGCGCCTCTCGCAATACGGCGACAACCTGCTCTCGGGTCTGGCCATGTCGGTGGTCGGCCCGCATTGGGCGCGCCTGCTTCTGCAGGTCTTCGTCGTCGGCGTGGGCGTGGTGATCCTGGCGGGTGCTTCGAACACGTCCATCGTCGGCGCCAACGGCGTGCTGAACCGGCTGGCCGAAGACGGCATACTCGTCGACTGGTTTCGCGGCCTGCATAAAAAATACGGCACCACGCATCGCCTCATCAACCTGATCGTGGGCCTGCAGATCGCCACCATCCTGCTCTGCCGCGGCGACGTCTACATGCTGGGCGAGGCCTACGCGTTCGGCGTGATCTGGAGCTTCGTCTTCAAGACCTTGGCGGTGATGGTCCTGCGCTTCAAGGACCGCCGACCGCGCGAGTTCTTGGTCCCCCTCAACATCGAGGCCGGCGGCGTGGAGTGGCCCATCGGCCTGGCGCTGATCTTCCTGGCGCTACTCGCGACCGCGGCCATGAACCTGATCACCAAGAAGGTGGCCACGGTCTCCGGCTCCATCTTCACCGCGATCTTTTTCGGTATGTTCCTTTACTCGGAACACTGGAACGAGCGTCGCCACGCGAACGCGCATTCCTCCGAGGAGAAGTTCAATTTGCGCGAGGAAAACGACCTGGCCCAGATCCGCGGCGAGTTCAAGAAAGAGCGGCGCGTGCTGGCGGCCGTGCGCGACCCCAACAATCTCCTGCACCTCAACAAAGCGCTCGACGAACTGAACTCCGACACCACGGAGTTGGTCGCCTTCACCTCGCGCATCCGCACCGGTCTGGGCCTGGTCGACGAGGCGGTGACCATGGACGCCGAGGAGCAGAGACTGTTCACGAAAGTTTTGGAAGTCGCCGAGAAGCACGGCAAGACCGTCACGCCCATGCTCGTGGTCTCCAACGACCCGTTCTACGCCATCGTCCAGGCCGCCCAGGCGGTGGGCGCCTCGGAGGTGGTCTTCGGCGTCTCGACCAAGCTCTCGGCCGAAGACCAGCTTGAGCGCCTGGCGATGACCTGGGGCTCCCTGCAGACCGACAATCCGCCGGTGCGCCTGCGCATCGTCGGCGCCGGCGTCGAACACGCCGCGGACCTTTAAGCCATGACCGTCCGGCGCGTGACCAAGCACGGCGAGCGCGTTCTCAAGACGCTCTGCCCGCCCGTCGACTATGAAGCGCTCAAGCCCGACCTGCCCGCCCTGCTCAAGGACATGTGGGCGACCATGGCCTCCGCGCGCGGCGTGGGCCTGGCCGCGCCGCAGATCGGGCTGAGCCTGCGCCTGGCCGTCATCGACGTGCGCCCGGAGGGCAAGTCCTTGCGCCTGGTGCTGATCAACCCGGAGATCATTGCGCGCGAGGGCGAACAGAACGAGGAGGAGGGCTGCCTGTCGGTGCCCGGCATCTACGCCCCCCTGCCGCGCGCCGCGCGCGTGCGCGTGCGCGCGCTCGGCGAAGACGGCGCGCCCTGGGAGCTGACCGGCGAGGGCCTGCTTGCGCGCGCCTTCCAGCACGAGATCGACCACCTGGACGGCAAGCTCTTCGTCGACCGCCTGCCTTTCGAGCACAAGCTTAAGGTCCTGGACGCCATCAAGGACGCCAAGCCGCGCTGGAGCTGAAGCCGGGCGATGCTCAAGACCCTTTTTTTCGGAACGCCGGAAACCGCCGTGCCGTTTCTTCGCCTGCTGGCGCGGCGCACGGAGGTGCGCGCGGTGGTCTCCCAGCCGGACAGGCCCGCCGGACGCGGCCTGGAAGTCGCGGCGACGCCGGTGAAGGCCGCGGCGCTGGAACAGGGCCTTACCGTGCTTCAGCCCGCCAAGCCCTCCCAGATCGCCGAAGAACTCAAGGCCCTGGACGCCGACCTGGCCGTCGTCGTGGCCTACGGCCGCATTTTAAAGCCCGAGGTTCTGGCCGCCACGCGGTTGGGTTTTCTCAACGCGCACTTCTCCCTCCTGCCGAAATACCGGGGGGCCGCACCCGTGCAGTGGAGCCTGGCGCGCGGCGAGGCGACGACGGGCGTGACCTTGTTCTGGCTCGACGCGGGCCTGGACACCGGGCCCGTCCAGGCCGCGCGCGCGACGCCGGTGGACCCCGACGAGGACGCGGGGGCTTTGCTTGCGCGCCTGACGGCGCTGGGCGTGGAACTGCTCGACGCGCAGTTGGACGCGCTGGCCGAAGGCGCGGTGGTGCGCCGCCCGCAGGAAGGCGAACCAAGCCTCGCGCCGCTCATCACGCGCGAGGACGCGCGCCTGGACCTGACGCGTCCGGCCTCGGAACTGCACGACCGGGTGCGCGGCTTGCGCCTGTGGCCGCGCGCCTATTTGGAAAAAGCCGGCGTGCCGCGCCTGCTGGTGCTCAAGACCGCCCGGGCCGCCGCGTCGGATGCGCCCGCGCGCGGAGAGCCCGGCCGCGTGCTGGCCGTTGCTCGGGGACGTGGAATTCTGGTAGAATGTGGGTCCCGTAGCCGTCTGTGGCTCCTCGACGTTCAACCCGAGGGAAAAAAGCCGCTGGGCGCCGCGGATTTTGCCAACGGCCAGCGTTTGGCCGAGGGCGCTTTTTTGCCGTTTGTCGACGCGACGCACTCATGACCACACGAAACGATCAGACGACGCTTTGGGAGATGGCCGCCGCCGCGGCCGTCGTGGGCGCGTTCGGCTGGTGGGCGCTGAATTGGGGCATGGACGGCGCGGTCCACAACCGGCGCACGCAGACCTTGCCCGACCTCAAGGGTCGCTCGCTGTCGGCCGCGCTGGACCTTCTGGCCCCGCTCAATATCGGCCTGCGCAAGGCCGGCGTGGAGTTCAACGCCGCGGTGCCCATCGCCTCGGTCCTGCGCCAGGACCCTGGGGCGGGCACGGTGGTGCGCGAGGGCAAGATCGTGCGCGTGGTCGTCAGCGAGGGAGGCCGGACCGTGCTGGCGCCGGCCGTCGTCGGCCTGCCCCTGCGCAACGCGGAGATGATGCTGCGCCAGGCCCAGCTCCTGCTGGGCGAGGTCGGCACGCAGTACTCGCTGAAGGCCGAGAAGGGACTGGTGCTCGCGCAGGATCCCAAGAGCGAGACCAGCGTCGAGAAGAACGCGACCGTTAATCTGGTGGTCTCCGGCGGAGCGCCGCCGGCCGGCGTGACCTTGATGCCGGACTTCTCGCGCAAGACCTTGAGCTCGGTTCATGCCTGGGCCGCGGGCGCGGGTCTGCAGGTCGCGGTGCAGACCGACGAGAGCTCCCCCTTTCCCGGCGGCACGGTGCTGACGCAGACGCCCGCGCCCGACTCGGCGCTCGCCTCGGACGCGAAGGTGACGGTGCTGGTCAGCGGCCGGCGCGGCGCGGCCCCGGACGCGGGCGAGAAGATTTTTCATTACGAGCTGTCGCAGGGCGGCTCCGACAGCCAGGTGCGCATCGTGATGGTCGACAAATACGGCGAGCGCGAGCTGTTCAACGGCCTGCGCAAGCCCGGCGCGAAGATCGACGTGCCCGTGCAGGCCGCCGGCGGCGGCCACGTGAAAATCTACGTCAACGGCGTCCTCGTCGAGGAGCGCGAACTTTGAGCATGACCGCGGCCAAGACCCCCGTCGTGGTCCCCTCCGTGCTGGCCGCCGATCTGGCGCGGCTGGGCGAACAATTGGACGCGGTGAAGGCCGCGGGCTGCGCCTGGGTCTCCGTCGACGTCATGGACGGACACTTCGTGCCCAACCTGAGCTTCGGTCCCGATTTCGTCAAGCTCGCCAAGGCGCGCGGCTTCTTCGTCGACGCGCACCTGATGGTGACCAATCCGCTGGACGTCGCCCCGTGGTTTGCCGAGGCGGGCGCGGACATCGTGACCTGCCACGTGGAGGCCGTGACCGACGCGCGCGCCGCGCTGACGGCCATCGCCGCACTCGGCGTCAAGCCCGGCCTGGCGCTGAAGCCCAAGACCCCCGTGGAGGCCGTCCTGCCCGCGCTGGACCTGGCCGCGATGGCGCTGGTCATGACCGTGGAGCCCGGCTTCGGCGGCCAGAAGTTCATGGCCGAGATGACGTCCAAGATTTCGCGCCTGCGCCGGGAGATCGACGCGCGGGGCTTGGACTGCTGGATCCAGTCCGACGGCGGCGTGAACGCCGCCACCATTTCCACGGCCGCGGCCGCCGGGGCGGACAGCCTCGTCGCCGGCTCGGCCGTCTTCGGCGCGTCGGACTGCGCCGTCGCTTTTCGCGAGCTCACGGCGAAAGCCCGGGCCGCGTTCGGATCGCATCAAAAGGCGTAACGGAGGAATCATGGCCGTCGTCATTCGTCTGCAGCGCACGGGCAAGCCGCACCAGCCCTATTACCGCGTCGTCGCCATCGACAAGACGCGCGCCGCGTCCGGCAAGCCCGTCGAGATTTTGGGCAGCTACAACCCGCGCGAGGAAGTCTCGGGCAAGAAGGTCGTCATCGACGCGGAGCGCTACGCGCACTGGGTCAAGGTCGGCGCCAAGCCGTCTCAGACCGTGTCCTCGCTGGTCAAGTCCGCGCTGAAGACCGCGGCGGCGGCGGCGAAGTAGGATCGTGAAAGAGCTGGTCCTGTTCGTCGCGCGCGGCTTGGCCGACAAGCCCGACGCGGTCTCCGTCACGGAGGTCCGTGACGGGGGCGCGCTCGTGCTGCGCGTGGCCGTCGACGAGGCGGACAAGGGCAAACTCATCGGCCGCCAGGGCAAGGTCGTCAAGGCCCTGCGCGCGCTGGTCGACGCGGCGTCGCGCCGCGCGGGCGTGCGGACCGTGGTGGAGATCGACTGAGCATGCGCATCGACTTCGTGACGCTGTTTCCGGAGATGTTCGAGCCCATTATGGGCGCGAGCATCCTGGGCCGCGCCCGCGAAAAAGGACTGCTCGCGTGGTCGTGCGTCAACCCGCGCGACTTCTCCGAGGACAAGCACCGCAAGGTCGACGACCGCCCGTTCGGCGGCGGGCCGGGCATGGTGATGCTGGCCGAGCCGCTGGCTCAGGCCATCGACAGCGTGCGTACAAAAAATACGCGCGTGATCTTCTTGTCGCCGCAGGGTGAGCCGTTCGATGATCGCAAGGCCTGCGAACTGGCCAAAACGGACCACGTCGTCTTCGTCTGCGGCCACTATGAAGGCGTCGACGAACGCATCATGTCCCTGTTCGACGAAGAACTCTCCATCGGCGACTACGTGCTGACCGGCGGGGAGCTGGCGGCCATGGTGGTGGCCGACGCCGCGGCGCGCAAGTTGCCCGGCGTGCTCAAGAAGGAAGACGCGACCGAAAGCGAGTCGTTCGCCTCCGGCCTGCTCGATTTTCCGCAGTACACGCGGCCGCGCGTTTGGCGCGGACGCGAGGTCCCGGAGATTCTGTTTTCCGGCGACCATGAGAAAATATCGGCGTGGCGGCAGGACGCCGCGCGCGCCGCGACAAGACGCAAGCGACCCGATCTGCTGTCTCGGGCGTAAGTCAAGAAGTCCAGGAGAAGCGTATGATGGCGGCGATGGAAGAGAAGACGGCGGCGTCGAAGACGCCGAATTTCAGGCCGGGCGACACGATCAAGGTGCACATGAAGGTCAAGGAAGGCGACAGCGAGCGCATCCAGGTCTTCGAGGGCGTCGTGATCTCGCGCCGCGGCCGCGGGCCCAGCGAGAACTACACGGTCCGCAAGGTCTCGTTCGGCGTCGGCGTGGAACGCACGTTCCCGCTGAACTCGCCGCACGTCGACCGCATCGAGCTGACCCGCACCGGCAAGGCCCGGCGCGCGCGGCTCTACTATCTGCGCGGTCTGACCGGCAAGTCGGCGCGCTTGGACGAGCGCGAGGGCGCGGACGTTTCCGCTCCGGCCGAGGCGTCTAAGATCGCGCCGAAGGCGCCGGCCCCGAAGGCCGAGAAACCGGCGTCCAAGCCCGAGGCGAAAAAGGGCGAGGGCGCTCCGGCCGCCGCGAAGTAAGGCGACCTTGGACGGCCGGCGTTTCGACGCGCAGGCCCGGGCGCGCGCGCACGCGGCGCGTCTTGTCGGCGTCGACGAGGCCGGGCGCGGGCCGCTGGCCGGGCCCGTCGTGGTCGCGGCCGTGGTCCTGCCGGAGGAGCCTTCGCCGGAGCTGTGTGCTGCGCGCGACTCGAAGACGATGACCCCGAAGAGCCGAGAAAGGCTCTTCGGGGTCGTTCGTTCCCAGGCGCTGGCGGTGTCGGTGGCCTGGGCCCAGCCGCGCGAAATCGAGCGCGACAATATATTGCGGGCCACCTTGCGGGCCATGGGGCGCGCCGCACGGCGCGCGGCCGCTAAATCCGGAAACTCCCCCCTGCTCGTGCTCATCGACGGCCCGCGGCGCGCGCTGAACCTGGACCTGCCGCAGGAGGCCGTGATCGACGGCGACGCCAAATCCCTGAGCGTGGCGGCGGCCAGCGTCGTGGCCAAGGTCGTGCGCGACCGGTGGCTTAAGCGCCTGGACCGCCGCCGTCCCGGCTACGGCTTTGCCGCGCACAAAGGCTACGGCACCAAGGCGCACCTGGACGCGCTCGACCGCTTGGGCCCGTGCGACGCGCATCGCCGCACCTACGCGCCGGTCGCGGCACGCCTGAAGGCGGCCGCGTGAGCGAGCGCGCCGAGACGGGCCGCCGAGCCGAGGACCTGGCCGCGGCGTTTCTGGCCGCGAAAGGCTTTGAAATCGTCGAGCGCAATTTTCGCGCCAAGGCCGGCGAAATCGACGTGGTGGCGCGCGACGGCGACGAGATGGTTTTTGTGGAAGTGCGCGCGCGTTCCGGCCGCGGCTACGGCGGGGCGGCGGCGTCGGTGGACGCGGGCAAGCGCCGGCGCGTGATCCGTGCCGCGCGCGTGTGGCTTGCGGCGCGCGGCTGGGAGGGCCCCTGCCGCTTCGACGTGGTGGCGTTCGACGCCGGGCGCCTGGAGCACATCCCCGCGGCCTTCACGGCGGACGCGTGAACGAATTGATCCCCGAGGTCTTGCCCTCCGCCGAGGAGGCGCGCGCCCTGCCGTTCTGGGACCACGTCGGCGAATTGCGCGACCGCCTTCTGCGCTGCGCGATCGCGGTGTTCGTGGGCACGTCGTTGACGTACGTCCTGCGCTTCAAGCTGTGGGCGCTGGCCACGCGCCCGCTCTTTTTGGTGCTGGCCAAGCGCACGGACATGACGCCGGGCGTCACGCCGTTCGCCTACACCGACCTGGCCGAGCCGTTCATGGCGCTGATGACGCTGTCGTTTTGGGCCGCGGTGTTTTTGGTCTCGCCGTATCTTTTCTATCAGGTCTGGGTGTTCGTCAAGCCCGCCCTGCGCGCGCAAGAGAAGCGCATGGCCGTGCGCTTCGTGGCGGCCACGACCGTGTGCTTTCTGGCGGGCGCGGCCTTCGCCTACTTCTTCATGTTCGGCACGCTCAGCGATCTGCTGATGAACGAGGCGGTCAAGTCCGGCCTGCGCGCCAACTTGAAGCCCACCGAGTACCTGGACCTGTTCCTGTACACGGTCGTCGGCTCCGGCGCGGCCTTCGAAGCACCGGTGCTGTTCTACTTCCTGGCGCGCTTCGGTCTGGTCAGCTCGCGCGCCATGCTGGTCTACTGGCGCGAGGCCACCATCGCCATCCTGTTCGTCGCCGGCTTCCTGACGCCGGGCGACGTGGTGGCGACCATGATCGTCTTCGGGGCGGTACTGCTGATCCTTTACTACGTGTCCGCGTTGGTGGTCTGGCTGGTGGAGCGCACGCGGCACGACGGGCCGTGAGCCGGCGCGCCGCCGCGCTGGCCGTCCTGCCGCTGCTTCTGCCCGCGGCGGCCGCGGCGCGCGGCGGGCTGGATCCTTCCTTCGGCAAGGACGGCGTCGCGCTGGCCTGGAGCCCGATCGGCGGCTCGGCCGCGGCCGGCTACGGCGTGGCCGCCGACGCGGCCGGACGCGTGGTCGTCGCGGGTGCGGTGACGGACTCCACCGGCACTCCGCATATCGCCGTCTGGCGCTTTTCCGGGCGCGGCGCGCCGGACGCCGACTACGGCCGCGACGGCGTCTCGGTCTCCACCGAGCCCGGCTGGGCCTGGGGCCTGACCCTCGACGCGCGCGGGCGCGCGCTGACGCCGGGCCTCAAGGCGATCTTCGGCAAAGCCTCCACGCGCGCGGTGCTGGAGCGCCGCACCTTAGACGGCGCGCGCGACCCGGCCTTCGCCGGCGGCGGGCGCGTGGAGGCCGAGGGTCCCTTCGGCGGCTTCACCGCCGAGGGCGGGGCTTGCGCCGTCGCCCGCGATGGGACGATCCTTTTAGCGGGCCAGGCCGCCGACGGCGCGCGGCGCATGCGTCCCGCCGCCTGGGTCTTGGACGACCGCGGCCGTTTTTCGACGGGAGTCTCGTCGACCTCGGCCCGGCGCTTGTCCGCGCCGGAGGGCGCGGCCGACGCGCGCGTCTCGGCGCTGATCGCCCGCGCGGCCGGCGGCTGGTGGGCGACGGGGGCGCTTGACTGGCGCGCGCTGGCGCTGTGGCGGCTTGCGGCCGACGGCTCCCCGGATTGGGATTTCGGCGCGGGCGGGCTGGCCTTGTCCGCCGGCGTGGGCCGCGCGCTGGCCGAGGACGGCGCGGACGGCGTCTGGGCCGCGGGCTTCGCCTATTCCGGGGTCGCAAAAGCGCATCGCGAATCCGCGGTGCTGGCGCATTTCGCCGCCGACGGCTCCACGACGTCGTGGACGTCCTTGCCCGCCCCGGGCCTGCGCGACCGGGAGGCCTTCGCCTTGGTCCGCGCCCCCGACGGCCGCCTGTTCGCCGCCGGCTACGCCGACGACGGCGCCCTGCCCGTGCGCGCCTGCGTGTGGGCCCTGCGCCCGGACGGAAGCCTGGACGCGCGCTTCGGCCGCGGCGGCGTGCTGGTTCTGCCCGCGACGGGACCCCGGTCCGAGGCGCGCGTTTACGCGCTGGCGCTCGACGCGCGCGGACGCCTGCTGGCCGTCGGCCTGTCGCGCGCGGACCCCAAGGCCGCGCGCCGTCTGGCCGTCTGGCGCGTCAACGCGCGCTGAAGGCCGTCGCTCAGTAGGGAGCGATCGCGCCCACGCCGCAGCGGTCGGTGACCACGCGGTAGTCGACGTTTTCGTCCAGCCGGCGGATCGTCAGATCCTCGGTCTTCAGCGGCAGCCCGGCCGCCTCGATTTCGCCGCGCACGCGCGCCTCGTCGCGCCGCAGGGCGACCGACGCCGCGCTCAGTTCGTCGCGCAAAGCGCTTGCGCGGGCGCTGAAATCGAGCAGTCCCAGCGACTGAACGCCGGATTCGAATATGCCTTTCTGGTAGCGGTCCTCGTCAAGCGCGATGGCCCATTTCCCTTTTTGCGTGAGACCTTCGTAGGGCAGGACTCCGCAGTCCGCGTCGCCGGAGGGCGCGTCCGCCCGGCGCGCCTGCGCGGCCTGCGCGGACGAGTCCTTCATGCTCCCGATCAACGCGGCCGCTTGGGAATCGGCGTCCTGCAGCGTCTGCGCCGCGGCGGAGGCGGACAGGGCGCACAACGCCGCGCCGATCACGAGGAGTCCCGCGGAGATCGAGTTCTTTTTCATGAGCTCACTGTAGCGCGCGCGGATGCTCGGGCACAGGGGCGGTGGTCCCAGGATCAGCTGGGCCTTAAGACCCGCCCCTTGATTTTTTGCGCCCGTCGGCTACACTGGGCGTATGCTCGCCCTTCTTCTGCTGGCCGCCGCGGCGCAGGCCGTGCCGGAGTCCGCGTGGAGTACGGACCAGACCGCGCACTTCTCCGTCCATCACGAAAATCCCGGCGGCTCCCCCTCCGACGACAACCTGGTGGAGCGCATCTACGGGGGCCTGCACCCCGCGCTGATCTCGCTGGCGCCCTGGATGACCGACAAGAAGGTCGACGTCTACCTCTACGAGACGCGGGATTCCTTTCTCAAGGGCCGCTTCTCCCCGCCGCCGTGGTCCGGCGGCCTGATGAGCGACGCGGGCGGCGAGAAAGCGCTGGCCGTCTACGCCCCGCTCGACGAGGTGGTGACCGCCCACGAGCTGACCCACCTCTACTTCCACTCCTACTTCGACGAAAAATCCGTCTTCCCGCCCGCGTGGCTGGACGAGGGCCTGGCGGTGACCTTGCAGGACCAGGCTCTGCACCCGCCGGACCCGCGCGACAAGGGCCCCATCCTGCGCGGCTTCATCCCGATGAAGGTGTTTCTGGACTCGCGTCCCGCCGCGGACACGCCGGCCGCCAGCGTGACCTTCTGGTATCAGCAGGCCAGCAGCGTGGTGCGCTTCCTGCGCCAAGGCCACGTCGACAGCCTGTTTACGGACTTCTGCGCCAAGCTGCGCGACGGCGCGGACTCGCCCACCGCCCTGCGCGAGGTCTACGGCTACCCGGACGTCGACGCCTTCCAGCGCGCCTGGCTGGCCTGGCGCCCGACCACGGCCATGGGCATGCCCGTGGGCCTGGGCCAGCGCTAAGCCGGGCCTACTCCTCGCCCTGGTCCTTGGTGAAGGCGGGCTTGCCGTCGAACTCCGAGAGCTTCTCGACGTGCACCCACGGCGCCACGCCGGCCACGCGCGTGAGCAGTTCCAGAATGGTCGCGTCGGCCACCGCGTCGCCGGCGCGCACGGCCTTGAAGCGCAGGCGCAGGCAGTCGGTGGGCTCCGGCTCCACGCCCGTCTCATTAGGATAGACTTTCGCGCCGCGGCTGGAGATCTGCGCCAGCCTCAGCGGCAGGCCGCGGACGGCCGCCTCCGCGCGCGGGCCCAGCGCCGCCGGGCTTTCCGCGCACTCCACGATCACGTCCGCGCCGATCACGCGGTGCGCCGTCGCCCCTCGTGCGCCGTCGACGCGCGGCAGGCGCAGGCGCTGGTAGTCCCGGCGCGGGTAGGATTTGGGCGCGCGGCCCAAATTCTTGATGATTTCCTTCGTGAACGCCTTCGTGCCCACGCCCGCGTGACCGGCGATGTCGGTGGTCAGCGCCTTGCCGTCCTCCAAAGTGGCCAGCAAAGCATTTTCCACCGCGTCGGCCCGCGCCATCTCGCCTAGGTGGCGCAGCATCAGCACCGCGCTTGAGATCAGGGCGGTGGGGTTGGCCACGTCCTTGCCCGCGATCTGCGGCGCCGAGCCGTGGACCGCTTCGAAGATCGCCGCGGTGTCGCCGATGTTGGCCGACGGCGCGAAACCCAGGCCGCCGATGAGCGCCGAGGCCAGGTCGGAGAGAATGTCGCCGTTCATGTTCGTCATCACGATCACGTCGAACTGCTCCGGGCGCATCACCATCTGGTGCGCGCAGTTGTCCACGATCATGTGCTCGGCGCGGATCTCCGGATAATCCGGCGCCACCTCCTCGAACACGCGCTTGAACAGACCCTCGGTGAGCTTGAGAATATTCGCCTTCGTGGCGCAATGCACCGTCTTGCGTCCCTCCGCGCGCGCCAGCTCGAAGGCCAGGCGGATGATTTTTTCGGAGCCGCGGTGGCTGATCAGCTTCAGCGCCTGCGCGGTGCCCGGCGTCTGCATGTGCTCGATGCCCGCGTAGAGGTCCTCCACGTTCTCGCGCACGACCACGAAGTCGATGCCGCGTCCCGAATACGGCGTGCGGATGCCGGGCAGCTCGCGCACGGGGCGCAGGTTGCCGTAGGTCTCGAAATATTTACGCAAGGTGACGTTGGCGGATTTCTCCCCGAAGCCCACGGGCGTTTCCAGCGGTCCTTTCAGCGCCACGCCCGTCTCGCGGATGGACTCCACCGTCTCCGGCAGCACGCCGCTGGCCACGCCTTTCTTGAACACCGCAGCACCCGCCAGGCGCGTCTCCCAGCAGATCGGCGCCTCGGCCGCGGCCAGCACCGCCTGCGCGGCGGCCACCACCTCGGGGCCGATGCCGTCGCCGGGGATCAACGTGACGCGGTGTTCGGACGTTTTCTTGGACGACTTGGCTTTTTTCTGGCTCATGAGCGGGTATTCTACTTCATAGCCCCAGCAGTCGGCGCGGGCTCAGCCGGCTTTCCAGCACCAGCACGCGGTGCTCGTTGAGGTAATAGTCGCCGTGCCAGAAAAATAGGAGGTCGCGCGGGTCGCGGCGGTTTTCAAACAGCGGCCGCCAGCGCGAAGCCAGGAGTTCCGGCGGACACTTCAGGGCGTGCCCCGTCGGGCGCGCGGCCAGGATCACGTAGTCGCGCCCGTGATACGTCCAAGCGCGCGCCGCGGGCGCGCCGGGATACGGCGCGAACGGCGGCGCAATGTCGCGGCCGCGGGCGAAGACGGGCGCCAGCGCGCTCATCTGGCGCGCGGCATCCGCCACGCGCTTGAGCAGTTCCGGCGCGTGCTGCAGATTGAAAGTGTCCGCCGGCTCCAGCGCGAAATACCACACGCCCTGCGCGCCGTTGAGGACGGCGTCGTAGCTCATGAAGCGGATCTCGTCGGCCGTGGGAAAGCGGCCGATGCGCGGCTTGCTGGGATCGTGCTGGGGCGAGAGGCGCCAGTCGAAGGCCTGCAGAACCGCCCACACGCGCCGCCCCCCCGCCGCGTCGGCGGCGCGCTTGACCATGTCGCCGGAGGACTCCAGCGGCAGGTGCGGCACCGGATACCAATCCTCCATCAGCACGTCGGCCGTGCCGGGATAGTCCTTGGCTTTGCGCGCGTCGCCCACCACGAAGGCGGTGAGATTGCGCGGCGCCCAGGCCTTCACGCGGCGGTCGTGCGCGGACAACTGGGCGGGTGTGACGCGGCTGACGTCGGGCTCGTCTTGGATGTACCAGACCGCGCCCGGAAAATCGCCGGCGTGCGCGCCGGCTTTCATCGCGCCGTCCGGAGAGATGAGCAGGAGCTGTCCGTTTTGCCGCGCGGCCGACGCCAGCGCGGCCACGTCTTTCGGCTCGGATTGGTAGGACTGGAGGGCGTTGAAGCCCAGGCTTTTGAGCGCCTCCGCCTGGGCCGGGGTGCTCACGGCGTACATGCCCACCGGAAACTCCACGGGCTTCGGCGCGCAGGCGGCCAGCAGAAAAATGGCCGCGGCCGTCCAACGCCTCACAGCCGCCAAAGCTCCACGCCTTTGGGCGTGCGGTCCTTGGGCAGGAGCGCTTTCAAGTCCGCCACCACGCCGCGGCCGCCGTGAAGCAAGGAGCGCATCAAGGTCCAGCCGCCCTCCGCGTAGGCGCGGTGCGGCACGGCCAGCACCACCGCGCGCGCCGGCGGCAGATTCTTAAGCGTCTTGGGCGACGCGCCGAATTCGCGGCGCACCACGGCGGGCTCTCCCAGCGGATCGTGCAAGGACACGCGCGCGCCGTAGCGCCGCAGTTCGTGGACGATGTCCACCACGCGGCTGTTGCGCAGGTCGGGCACGTTTTCCTTGAAGGTCAGCCCCAGCACGGTGATGGGGCAATTTTTCAGCGTCTCGCCGCGCGCGCTGAGCCGCCGCACCACCTCGCGCGCCGCGTGCGCGCCCATGCCGTCGTTGATGCGCCGCCCGGCCAAAATCACCTGCGGCGTGTAGCCCAGTTTCGCCGCCTTGTGCGTCAGGTAATACGGGTCCACCCCGATGCAGTGCCCGCCCACCAGCCCCGGCGTGAAGCGCAGGAAGTTCCACTTCGTGCCCGCGGCGGCCAGCACCTCCTGCGTGTCCAAGCCCATGCGCCCGAAGATCAAGGACAGCTCGTTCATCAGCGCGATGTTGATGTCGCGCTGGGTGTTCTCGATGACCTTGGCGGCTTCCGCCACGCGGATGGACGGCGCGCGGTGCACGCCGGCTTCCGCGACGGCCTCATAAAGCCGGGCCACCGCCTCAAGCGTGCGCGCGTCCTGGCCTGCGACCACCTTCACCACGCGCGAGAGCGAATGCTCCTTGTCGCCGGGGTTGATGCGCTCCGGCGAATAGCCCAAGGTGAAATCCCGCCCGCACTTCAGTCCGGAGGCCTTTTCCAAAACCGGGGCGCAGTCTTCCTCCGTGGCGCCGGGGTAGACGGTGGACTCGTAAATCACGATGTCGCCCTTCTTGAGATTTTCCCCCACCGTTTGGGAGGCGCGCAGCAGGGGGCCCAGGTCCGGAATCTTGGCCTCATCCACCGGCGTGGGCACCGCGATCACGTGCATGGTGGCGCGGCGCAGGTCGGCGGGTTTGGTCGTAAAGCGGATGTCGGCGGCCTTCAGCGCCTGCGCGGCCACCTCGCCGGTGCGGTCCCGCCCTTTCTTGAGCTCGGCCACGCGCCGCGCGTCCGCGTCGAAGCCGATCACCGTCATGCGCCGCCCGAACGCGGCCGCCAGCGGCAAGCCCACATAGCCCAGCCCCGTCACCGATACGACGCGCGGCAATTCTTCAGGCGTCATGCCCGGAGTATAGCAGAGGTGGGAATCGGCGTGCCCGCTCCGCCCGTGAATCCATCTGCATCGAGTATAGCATCTACTTTTATTTCTGCGGCCCGCGCCCGGTGCCTGGCCGCCGCGGCCCGCAGGGCCTCCCTTTTTGGTTCTTTGCTTTTAAGCCCTATGCCGCCGCTTGGGTCGGGGTGGGTGCCCGACCTACGCGGCAGCTTCGCGTGAGGCTCCCAGAGCACGGACCACGATTTGCGGGACTCGCGCATAATGCGCGTCGGCGGTCAGGACCTCCAGGCCGTGCTGCATCGCGCTGGCCGCGATCCAGACGTCGTTGGTGGGGATCGGCGTGCCCGCCTTCGACAGGCTGCCCACGATGACGGCGTAGCGCACGGACGTCTCCTCGTCGATCGCGGCAACGCGGACCCGCGGCTCGGCCAGAAAATCCCGCAGGCCGGCTTCGTTGGCTGCGCGCCGTCGCCCGCCGCCGAAGCCCGACAACAACTCTCCGATGACCACGGGCGTGAGATAAACCTCATCGGCCGTGCGCAGGGCTTCCCTCGCGAGTTCGTCTCCGCGGAAGAGCGCCGAATAAGCCGAGGTGTCCAGAAGCAGGCGGCTCATGGCCAAAGCTCCTTGTCAATGGTTCGACCCCGCGTCAGGGCCTTGTCGAACGCCCGCGCTTGCTTGGCCGTCCAGGAGCCGGCGTAGCGGTCGAAGTCGTGATGAACCGCCCGGCGCGGCTTGAGCAAGCCCGTCGCCTGTTCCAGCAGGGCCACCACAGCTCCGCTCAAGCTGGTTCCGGCCTCTCGGGCTTCCCGTTCTATGGCCAGCGCCAGTTCCGGCCGCAGACGTCTCAAGGTCAGAGCTTTCATTGTGCATCCATAGCTGAATCCATCTGCATCAAGTATAGCATCTACCGTCGTTTCCGCCAGGGGGCAGGTGCCGCGTTCATTCTCATCCTCACCTTTGCGGGTGGAGCAAGTTCCGGGCAGACCGCGACGATTCAGATTCGAGGTCCGCTTTTCGGCGGAGTCGTCATGGCGCCGCGTCCGGAGATTTGAGCAGGGAATCGATCCTCAGACCCAAGGCCTTGGCCGCGCGCTCAAGCGTGGGGAGCTTCGGCATGACGCGCCCGGTCTCCAGGCGCGCGACATTCGCGCGAGCAATGCCGGACTCCCGCGCCGATCAGCGTGCTGCGAATTGCAGGGCTTTCCGTTTTTGCAGATGACCGTATTTTTGCTCCAGTTTGAGCAAGAATTCCGCCGCGCGCGACGCGGGATACTTGGAGCCCAATTTTCTTCTCGCTTCGCGCTGGAACTTCACGGAATCAAATCTCTTTTTCATGGAGAACCTCCCGCGGGCTTCTAATTTCAAGCATCGGATAGCCCATCCTCAGGTTGACGGCATTAAAAGCTCGGATGCGATCTAGATTCACCATTTCTTTGAAATTCCAGCTTGCCAAGACATCGACCCGTTCAACTGTCGCCACCGCGATATGCCGGGCGTCGACGATATGTTTGGAGGCGACAACTTTCTCGGAGATATAACGGTCTGCGAGGGCCTCGGCTTCGCTTCCCAGCGAGACGTTTTCCATGAAATCCTCCGGAACCGTCCCCAGGATGTCCCGAACTTGTTGCGGCGCTCCCTCCAATTCCAGTCGAGTTAAATTTGAAACGACCGCTATTTTAGCGCCTTCCTGAAACTCTTCGAGAAGGGCGTTTGACCACTCGGAAAATTCGGCATCAAAGCATCCGCCGATGACCGAGGTGTCCGTGTAGACGCGTTGTTTCACAGGTTCCCAATAAGTGATTGCGAGCTATCACCTTTTCTTAGTGTAACACCCGAGCCCTTAAAAAGCAAATTATCTGTTATCTTGGCCCGGCGGCGGGGCATGCTCTTGTTTTTGGTTCTTTGCTTTTAAGCCCTATCGGCGCGGTTCAGACGCGTACGTTGATTCGTTTTGGGCCGTTTGGGCTCAAAAGCAAAGAACCGTTAATCGAAAGAGATTCCCAGCGCGTTGAGGATCGCGTTTGCGACTTGCTCCAAGGACTCTTGGCTGAGTCGCCCGTATCGCTTCTCAAACCGCGAAATATCCATGGCGCGCATCTGGAAGGCCAGCGCGACGGATTCCTGCGGCAAGCCGGCCTCACCTTTGCGGATGGAGCAAGTTCCGGGCAGACCGCGACGATTCAGATTCGAGGTCAGCGGAACGCATAGCCGCGTGGAAGTGAAGCCCGCAAGATTGATGTTTTGAAACACGACCACGGGACGCTTGCGGCCTTGTTCCGATCCGCGGGTCGGCTCAAAATCGGCCAGATAAACGTCGCCGCTTTTCGGCGGAGTCGTCATGGCGCCGCGTCCTCGGCTTTGAGCTTCTCGTTCCACTCTCCAATGCCCGCCTCGGCCAGAAAATCATTCTCCTGATCAAGCGCCGCGTCCGGAGATTTGAGCAGGGAATCGATCCTCAGACCCAACGCCTTGGCCGCGCGCTCAAGCGTGGGGAGCTTCGGCATGACGCGCCCGGTCTCCAGGCGCGCGACGTTCGCGCGAGCAATGCCGGACTCCCGCGCCAAATCCTCCTGCCGCCAGTTCTTGCCCTCGCGCGCGGCCCTGACGCGCTGTCCTATGGCCCAGGCCAATACGCTCTTGGAGTCCTTGCGCGCCTCGATGGATCGCTTACCTTGACGCCGGATGACCGGAGTCGGGCTATCCGTGGCGACCAGCGCGCTTTGGCGCATACCTTCAACGGCGCCCACGATGGACTGATATTCCCGCCACATCCGCCGGTAGCTGCGTACCAGCTCATGATAGCGCGCCGCAAGCCGTCGGCGTTTGGCCCCCGAATCATGATGAGCTTTGCCTTGCGCCAGTTTCATTATGCGGCTACCTAGGGCGACCAGGCCCAACGCATCGCTCTTGGCTTCCAGGGCGGCTTTCGTCATGATGTCCTCCAGCGGTCCTGATATTGTATCGCCAATGATACATTTGTCAAGACCCACTTCGAGGGAGGCGGCATTGCCCGGTTCCATCCCAAGTATACGCGGCACCCCCCCAAAAAGTTCCATGATCCGGGCCCGGTGTCCGGGCGGCGCGGCGTCGGCCAGGGCCTTGGCCGGCTCAGGTCCTTAGGCGGCCCTTTCCCGCCGCCTCTCCGCCCAATGAACGCCCAGCGCCACGGCCAAATGCAGCGCCGCCCACGCCGCCGCCGTGGTCCAGCGCAAAAGCGCCGACGCCTGGGCCATATAAAGCCACCCGAACGCCGCGCCCATCAAGGTCAAAGCGGGGCATGACGCAGGCGATCAACGGTATCCCCGGTCCCCGCCGCCGCGGCGTCGGCCTTGACGGTTGGGCTATGCGGCTGCCATCCTGCGGAGGACCGGAAGAACTCGTCCCGCCTTGTCGGCGGGCACGCAAAAAGAGAAGAGTCTCAGGCCCAGCACTTCCGCCATCCGCGCGACGCGCGCCAAGGACGCCGTCCTCAATCCACCGCCTTTCAAATCCCTGGAGACGGCGCTTTTTTGAGTGCGCATGGCCCGTGCCAGGTCGGCGTAGCTCCAATGCTTTCTTTCAAGAGCGCGGAGCATCTGGACCTCCAGCTTCAGCAGTTCGTAGCTTTCCTCGTGGCGTTTGCGATAGGCGGGGTCTTCCCGATTGCGCGCCAAAAGGCCGCGATGCGTTTCTTTATTTTTCATAGTAGTTGCCGTCCTGGCGGCGCCTCAAGCCATCATAGGCGTTGGTGACGATGATCCGCGCGTCCGCCGTCGTGAAATTGAAGAAGCGCTCGTCGCGCGGCTTCAGTGCGTATACATGATCAAGTCGTCGAACCGATCTTGGTCCGGCTCCGGCATGGCGCTGTAGTAATCCAGCGCCGGCAGCCGCCCCTCGATCGTGCAGTACCATTCCGCCGTGAAATAACGGCCGGGGTGAATCAAAACATCGTCATACTTCCGCCGAGCATCCATTTCGTGCTCCTATGTAGGTTAACATATATGTGAACGATTGTCGATAGCCCTCCATAGGACGGCGAAGACGAGCGGGGGCCATTAACATACGCGGCGACCCCCCAAAAAGTTCCATGATTCGGGCACGTCGCCCTGCGCCCGGCCGCCGCGGCCCACATGGCCTCTCTTTTTGGTTCTTTGCTTTTAAGCCCTATCGGCGCGGTTCAGACGCGTACGGTGATCCGTTTTGGGCCGGTTGGGCTTTAAAGCAAAGAACCGTTCGGCGGGATCGGCCGGCCCAGTCGCGCCGCGCGGCGGCACTGCTTCATGAGCCGGTTGTAGTGCGCCGCGCGCGCGTCGATGTGCCGGTTCAGGCGCCGGAATGCCGCGAGAGTCTCCGCGCGCAATGCACGTGTCTCGGCCCGCGTCTCGCGCAGTATCGCCACGATCCTCGCCCCGGTTTGAGTGATGCTCTCGGTTTCGGCCTTCGTGACGCGCACTTCCGTCTCCAGCGTCCACAAATCCTTCCGCGTCGTCGGCTCGTTGCCTTTGCGCTTCATATCCTCGTCATTATGCACTGCCAGGACCAATCAGTACAGACGCGTCGACCAGGAAGTGTCGCGGCACGAACGCTTACGCCAGCAGCCGTTCTATCTGGCGTTTCGTAAAAGGCTTCTTGTTCATGGCCAGCGCGTCGATTTTTTGAAGGGTCATCGTCTTCTTGCCGACCGTGAGTCCATTATGCATTGCTGCCTCCGTTTTCGTCCAGGGTCCAAGGTCAAAGCGTAGTCGCCCAGCGTGATCGACTTAACCCGCGAGTTTCTTCTCCCACTCGCCGATTGTCGGCAGGCGGCCAGCCAGTTCGTTTGGAAGCGCTTTCGTCAACTGGTAGGACGAAACGCCGATGGGCTTGAGCGTGTCGCGCAGGGCGTATTCGGCGACGATCTTGTTTTTCGACCGACAGAGAATGATGCCTATGGTTTGCCCATCTTCCGGCCTGCGCAGCAGGTCGTCGGCGGCGGAAAGATAGAAGCTCATCTTGCCTGCGTACTCCGGTCTGAAGGCTCCGGCCTTGAGTTCGATGACGATGTAGCAATGCAGATGCAGGTGATAGAAGAGCAAATCGATGTAAAAGTCCTCGCCGCCCACCGTCAAACGGTGCTGGCGTCCCACGAAGGCGAAGCCTGCGCCAAGCTCCAAAAGGAAACGCTGAACTTGCTCGACCAGGCTTTTCTCAATCTCTCGTTCTCGCGACTTGGCTGTCTTGAGGAAATCAAGCGCATAGTCATCCTTGAGGGCATGCTGCGCTTCTCAAGCAGAGTGACATTGTGACCCCAGGGCAAACCGGTAATCGGCCGCAGCGTCGTCGCATCGTCCAATTCACGCACGGGCTGTGCGTGAATTGGCGGCGCGTCTTTCGTCTGCCCAATGGCGGCGCCCAGCTCGGGCCACGCGCGATAAAAAACCCGCATGCGCCGGATGTTATCCTGCGAAAATCCTCGAATTTCCGGGAATGCCGCGGTGATGTCGCGGGAGATGCGTTCAATGACGGCCGCTCCCCATCCTTCCCGCTTCTGCCGTTCGACGACTCGCCGTCCCAGGTCCCAGTAGAGCGCGATCATCTCCCGATTGACGGAAAGCACGGACTTGATTCTTGCGGCACGGATGCGCTCCTTCAATTCGCGCAGGAAACGCGGGTAATTGGTTGGATGTTCGTTTTTCGGTGAGGTCAAGCTCATACCGAGTATACGCGGCACCCCCCAAAAAAGTTCCATTATGTTGTGAGTCTCCGTCGGTGGCTATTTTCTCGTCGGAGGTTTCCTGACCGCGAAAAACTAGATTCGGCGACTCACCA
>JABEUV010000175.1 GCA_013044195.1 Elusimicrobiota bacterium
GCTGCGGTCGTGACCATCAATCGGTAGTACACGTGCGTCGGAATCTTCTGCTCCAAAATATCGAAGCTGACGACGAACAGAAATTTCTTACCGCGGTTGCGCGGCTCGTCGGGGATGTCGAGCGTCAGGCTGGTCTCGGCGATGCTGTTGCCTGCGACCTTCACCACGCCCGCGTCCGGCGTCAGCCACTGTGGATTGTAGGCCGCCTCGAATCCGTCAGTAGGCGTGATCAAACTCTCCCAGACCGGGATTGAGCGCACTCGAAAATTTAGCGGCCGATCGTTGGGGTTGATCAGCTTGATCAAGGTCCTTTGCTCGCGCCTCAAATCCAACTTGCGGCCCAGCGGCACGGCGCCGAGAGCCCCGTCCATCGGCATGATCGTGAAATCCATATCGGCGACGCGCTCATCCACGTATTTTTTCTTCAGTTCCTCTTCGGTCGGCGGCGTACTGTCGATGTGCAGAAGGAGGTGGCTTTTCAGGCCGACGGCGTATGATCCGCGCCCGCCGACCGTCCGGCTCCAGATGTCGGCCTGGAAGCGGCGCCCCAGCAACGACTTGTCATTGGGAATCGAGATGATGACGTCGGTTGTGCCCTCGCGGTTGGCCGCGAGCGTCATGCTGCTCCGCTCGACGCGGACCCAACCAGTCGAGGGAATCGCGTCATAGCCGACCTTGACCTCGTTGGGCGGCGTCAGGATCGTGTCGATGCGCAGATCCAGAGACGCGTCGCCCGTATTGACCAGGCGCAAAGGGAGATTGACCAGTTTGTACAGCGAGTAGGTCTGGCCGATTTTCAAATTGCGCACGATCACTTCGCCGAAAGGCGTGCGCAGTCCCACGTCGGACGCGGCGCAGGGAACGGCGGCGACGGTCACGAAAAGAGCGAGATGTATGGCGCGGCGACGGATGATTTTAAACATTCTTGGTTCTCCCTTGGGCGATAGCTTATTCTATAGCATCGGCGTTTTCCCTCTGTATGGGCGCAGGGTTTGGGAAGTTATTTTCGCAATCATTTCGCAACTCAAACAACACTAAACAACACCAAATGATAACTTAATATAAATATATACCAGTGTTATACATTGCTGTTAAAGATTGTTTAGTGTTGCTTGTTTACTTCAAAGGTGCACGGACCAGGATGTAATCAGGGAACGTCCGCTCAGCGGGGACCAAATCGGCCGTGCCGGAAGCCGAATCGTCGGCGTAGCCGGGGGAGGGTCGGCTTACGCGGCGGAGGCGAAGCGGTAGCCGACGCCGTGTACGGTCTCGATCAAGGCGCCGGCGACGCCCAGTTTGCGGCGCAGAGACTCGATGTGCTTGTCGAGCGTCCGGGTTTCGACACCCGCCGGGTAGTTCCACACCGCGGCCAGCAGTTCCTCGCGCTTGAAGGCGCGCTCCGGGTGCTTGAGCAGGTGCGCCAGCAGATCGAATTCTAGACGCGTCAACTCGATCGCGCGACCCGCGACGACGGCCTGGCGTGAAACCAGCCGCAGTTCCAAAGGCCCGATGTTCAACGACGTGACCGTTTCCTCAGGCGCTTCGCCGGACCAGACCACGCGACGCAGGAGCGTGCGCACGCGCGCGAGGAATATCGGGGGCTGGAACGGACGATGGATCACATCGTCGGCGCCCGCATCCAGCAGGGCCACGCCCTCGGCGGTGCTGGCCTTTGGGTCGATGCACAGCACCGGCAGGCTGCGCAGTTCGGGAGCCTCGCGCAGTCGGCGCAGGGCCGCGCCCACCGGGCCGTCGCCGCTTTCGTGCGCGATCACGAGCAGGTGAGGACGCGCGGCGCGCAGCACGGCCAGAACCTGGGCCAAAGACGCGACGGGCTGGACGCGGTAGCCTTGCTCCGAGAGCAGGGCTCCCAGCCGTTCGCGCAGGCGCGCGTCCTCGGCGGCGACTGCGACGTTCATCCGCCGAACACCGGATATTCGCCGAACACGTCTTTCAAGGCATTCGTGACCTCGCCGACCGTCGCGTAAGCCTCGACGGCTTCCAGAATGGCGGGCATCAGGTTGTCCGTGCCGCGCGCCAGCCCGCGCAGGCGCGTCAGGCAGGCCTCCACGCGTTCGCCGTCGCGCTCGCGCTTGAGCTTCTTGAGGCCGCGCACCTGACGGCGTTCGACTTCATGATCGATCTTCAGAATGGGTGGCGCCGCGTCGCCCGCGGCGTAGGCGTTGACGCCCACGATCTTGCGCCGTCCCGCGCCCAGTTCGGTCTCGTGGCGGTAGGCGGTCTCCGCGATCTCGCGATGGAAGTAGCCCTTCTCGATGGCGGGCACGACGCCGCCCATCTCGCGGATGCGCGCCAAGATGGCCTGCGCGCGCGTTTCCACCTCGCGCGTCAAAGACTCCAGATAAAACGAGCCGCCGAAAGGATCCGGCGTATCCGTGACTCCGGTCTCAAGCGCCAGGATCTGCTGGGTGCGCAGCGCCAGCATCACCGCCGCGTCGGTGGGCAGGGCCAGCGCCTCGTCGAAGGAGTTCGTGTGCAGGCTTTGCGTGCCGCCCAACACCGCCGCCATCGCCTGATAGGCGACGCGGACCAAATTGTTGTGCGGCTGTTGGGCCGTCAGGCTGACGCCCGCGGTCTGGCAGTGCATGGGCAGCATCCAGAACATCTCGCGCTTGGCGCCGAACTCGTCGCGCATCATCTTCGCCCAGATCGAACGCGCCGCGCGCAGCTTGGCGATTTCCTCGAAGAAATCGTTATGCACGTCGAAGAAGAACGAAAGCTGGGAGGCGAAGTCGTCGACGTTCAGGCCGCGCTTGACCAGGCGCTCCACGTAGTCGCGGCCGTCGCCCAAGGTAAACGCCAGTTCCTGCACCGCGTCGGCGCCGGCCTCGCGGATGTGGTAGCCGGATATGGAGATGGGATAGAAGCGGGGGACTTCCTTGACGCAGTACTCGATCAGGTCCAGCACCAGCCGCATGGACGGCTCCGGCGGATACAGGTACTCGTTCTGCGCGATGTATTCTTTGAGGATGTCGGTCTGGCAGGTGCCGCGGATGCGCTTGAACGGCACGCCCTGCTTCTTGGCCACCGCCAGATACATCGCCAAGATCACGGGTGCCGGCAGGTTGATCGTCATCGACGTGGAGACTTTCCCGATCTCGATGCCCGAGAACAGAATCTCCATGTCGGCCAGACTGTCGACGGCCACGCCCTCGCGGCCGACCTCGCCCAGCGCGCGCGGATCGTCGGAGTCGATGCCCATCAAGGTGGGCAGGTCGAACGCGGTCGACAGGCCCGTCTCGCCGTGGGAGAGCAGATACTTGAAGCGCTCGTTGGTGTCCTTGGCGGTCTTGTGCCCCGCGAACATGCGCATGGTCCA
>JABEUV010000176.1 GCA_013044195.1 Elusimicrobiota bacterium
CGGCGCGCGGGGGGGCACGTTCAACAACGGCTCTTTGTGGCTGGCCGTCGACGGCTCGACTTCGCCCTATCTGGACGCCGCCGAGACGCCCGCCGGCGGATCTTTTGCCGACGTGGAGCCGCCCCGCGTCAGCGTCGTCGCCTCAACGCCCTCGGGCATGGGCGCGATTCTCTACGCGGGCGCGGGGTCCCAGTTCTACCTCAGCGCCGTGGACGACGCCTACGCCGTGGGCGACGGGCTGGGCACCGGACCGGTGCAGACCTTCCTGTCCATCGACGGTTCCAGCTTCACGCTTCAGACCAGTTCCTTCACCTTGCCGGAAGGTTCCCACGCGCTGCAATTCTACGGCCTGGACGCGGCGTCGAACGCCTCGGCCGTCGTCTCGACCAACGTGGCCGTCGCGTTTAATTTTGTCTAAAACGAATGAAGCGGGGCCATGAAGTAGTCCAGCGACTTCTTATAGATGCGGGCGAACGTCTGGAGCTCGACGACGTCCAGGCGATGATCGCCCGTCTCGCAGCGGGAAACGTAGGACTGCGGCTTGCGCAGCCTTTTGGCCACGGCGCTCTGATTGAGCCCCGCGTCCAAGCGCGCGCGGCGCAGGCACGCGGCGACGGCCTTGTGCTGCGGGGAGTAGATCGTCTTGCGCATCCGGGCGGCATCTTAGTATCCCTGTCTGCATATGCAATAAATGCATATTGACGCCGCCAAGCCGTCCTGCTACACTGCGCCCATGGATGGCCCGGTCCCGCGCGCGCTCATCGTGGAGGGCGACCCGGAAATGTCCGGCCTTTTCCAAAGATGCCTCGGCCTGTGGGGGTGGCACGCCGATTGCAGCCGCTCCGTTCAGACCGCGCTTGAGCTGTTTCGGCGCAATCGCCACGACCTCGCCGTCTGCGACGCCGATTTGCCGGCCAGCGCCGGAATCTTCCTGGCCCGGGCGCTCTTGAAGGAACGCCCGACGCTCCGCGTCGTGCTGGTTTCCGACGATCCCGGCGGCTTGGATCCGGTCGCGCGCGCGGGGCTGGGTGCTGTCTTGCGCAAGCCTTTCGATCTGGGCGCGCTGAAAGCATTGGTCCAACCCGAACATGCCGGCGGTGAAACGTACTTGAGGGAAAGTGACGCCGCCGCAACTCACAGGGAAGTCCTTTGATAAGCTCGGTCGAGCCCGCCCAATTGCGCCGCGCGCGCACGCCGCGGATACTGGTCGTCGACGACGAGCCGGACTTTCGGCGCATCGCCTTCCGGTATTTCCAGGCTTGCGCCGGATTCGAGTGCATCGCGGCGGCCGACGCCGGACAAGCGCTGGAACGCGCGATCAACGGCAGCCCGGACTTGATTCTTATGGACGTCGTCTTGAGCGGCATGAACGGGTTCGACGTGCTGAAGGCGCTGCGCGCCGATCGGCGCACGGCCGCGATCCCCGTCATCTTCATGACCGGAGACGCCGGCAACACGGAACTGCTGGCTTCCGCGTGCCAGAACATGGACGTGGCCTCCTTCGTGCGCAAGCCGCTCAATTGGGCCGACCTGGTCGCGCTGGTGAACGGGACGCTTTCCGCGAAGGCGCCCGGCGCAAAAGAATTCACCACAGACACGGTCGTCCGCGGCCCGTTGCTAATCGACGCGAAGCTCCGGCGCGTCTCCGCCGCGGGCCAGCGCCTCAAGCTGGGCTACAAGCGTTTCGAGCTGCTGCATGTCCTGGCGAAAAGCCGCGACGGCGTTCCCACCCCAGTCCTTCTCGCGCTGCTGTGGGGCGCGAACAGGCGCGGCTCCCACGTCCTCGTCGAGACCGTCCGGCGGTTGCGCGCGGACCTTCGCCGCGCCTGCGGGCGGGAGATGATCGTCAACATCCCCGGTGGCTACAAGCTTTTGTAGCCCCCAGAGCGCGCCCGAACGCAAGCTGTGACATCTGTGACCTTACCTATTGACATAAGTAGGTTCGGGGGTTATCTTCACGCGAATGAATATTGCAGACATCGATAAGAATCGGTTAGCCAGAGTTACCGATATTATTGGAGCCATTTATGTCCCGTTCCTTAACATCATTTTGGCCGCCTTCATGGCGGTTCCTGCGTCATCAGCGGATATCGTTGCCACGAAAGACATCGTCTCGTATTCGGTTACGCTGAACCAAATTTTCCAAAAGTTTTTGCCGCTTGGCAGCGGAGCGTCAACTACGGTCGAATTCACGATTACCCCCACCGATCAACTGAAATATAAACCGAAGGTATTTTCGCTTTTCGTCGACGATCAAGAATTCGACCTCACGGAATCGTTCCAGGGTTCAGGGGCATATACAGTGCAGCTAGTGGAAGGCACCTCATGCGTCAACTCGCTCGACTGCGTGGAACTGATTTCTCCAAGCACTCCGCCGGACGGCCATATCTTTTCGATTTACGTAAAGGTGGATAACGCTCAAAGTGCCGCTGCCCCGCTGACTGTGTGGAATATCCACACACAAACTAAAGCGCAACCTCCGGGCTTGTCCGCATCTCGAACAAATCTGGGAATCGGCGAGATCGCCAATCTCTCGGTTTATCCATCGGACTATATCCAAAACAATCAAGTCACCTGGGGGGCTCCGGACACAAGGTTTTTTTCATCGACCGACGGAACCGCCGTGACTTTTACGGCAAGCAAAACGGCCGGTAGCGCCGCCAGTTTCACCGAACTCGTCACTGCAGAAATTGGAAGCCTTAGCGAGAACCTGACTTTCACGGTATACCGCCCAACAAACATAACGTTTTCTTTTCTTGCTGACACACCCGATTCCACCTGGACTGCCGCCACTTCTCTCGCAAACGCAAAATCTATGGGTGCGTATTCCACATTTAACTGTCGTGTCACACCAACAAATGTCTCCTTTGTTAATGTCTTTTTCGCGGAAGAAATCCCGGCAGCGAGTTGGACGTGGCCCAACGGCTTATCCGGATCGGAACAGGCGCAGATTTTCTCAACGAACGGGGGAATCCCTCCCGACACTCTTTTTTGGACGACCAATCCAGACAACTCTTGCGCCGCACCTGAAAAGATTCGAAGCGACCTCTGGTCCGCGTCCAACCTTTTAAAAGGAACCGTGTATCAGGATTTCCACTTCGATATACCCCTGTCCGAAACTTTTCTGGATGACGCCAACATCTGGGACTATTGGTTCACAACCGAGAACCATCCGAGATATTTCACGGGAAGCACTTTCCAGGCGCACGTGGGAGCAATAGCAGGAAACACCCAAACCGGCGGCAATCAGGGGCCCTGGCAAAATACGCCTCCGGCAGGACAATGAACGTGCATCGTTGAGGGATTATCGAAAATGAAACACATTCTACTCGCAGCCGCTTTTCTTCTGACGGCAGTCCTCAACGCCGGCGGCACTTGGGATGCCGAGAAGGCCTACGAGCAGGCCAACGATCTTGATCGAGCACTTTTAAAGATCCGCCATGAACATACCGGCAAAGACACACCGCAGAATGATCTTGCCGCGAAGGCATTGAAGCTCCTGGGCACGAACTCTTCTCCGGAGGACAAGGGAAAGATATATTCGACGGTAGCGGCTATTTACTCCGAAAATGGCTGGACAGGACAAGATGCGGCGGATGAATCCGCAAAGTATTGCGAGTTGGCGTTGAAATATCCGTTGGACCCCGAAACTGCCGCGCGTCTTTATCATCATTGGGGAAGCGACCTCGACATGGGCAATAGAGATAACCACATCAAAGGGGCTGATTTTATTGCTCTACGACGAAAAATATCGGACCTCTACCTCCGTGGTCTAAAACTCGTTCTCGCGAATCTCACGGCCACGCAATATGAATACCCTGGCGTTGGGAAAATAGACTGCCCATCAACTTCCCCGAGCTGCCAGAAAATAATCAAGGAGCATTATGCTCAGATGAAAGAGAGCTTCCGCTCGCGGTACCAGAACAAACTGCTTGATCGACGAAAAGAACTGACCCAATCGATCGTAGATCTTTATGCCCGTATGCCCTACGATCAGAACGAATTCAAAAAACGGCTCGATGCGTCCATCTCGGATAAGAGCATTAAAACGGAAATGCAGGAAGACCTCGCCAAGATAATCGACACCAGAGAAAAGTTCCTTCGGACTGCCGCAAGCTCGCCTAATCAGCCGAGAAGCAAAGCCAAACCGCCTATTAAAAAGAAAATGAGGCGAGCTCCACCGCAAACGCAGCAACAGTAATCGGAGAATCACTGACCGACACAGTTATGGCGCCAATGATCGATCAAGGGATGGTCCGATCCAAAACTCCAGCGCGCGAGCTATTGCTTGCGCAACTTTGGCTGCTATCAGTCATTTTGCTCGCCACGATCCCCTCCAGCGCCCAGAACTTCGTGCGTCCTGGCGAGAGCGGCAACATCGACATCAACATCACGAACGATTCCGAAAGCGCCGTGCCTTTGCAGTCTGTAGTCGTCAGTTCATCGACCGGCCCCTCATTTTTACAGACGGTCGCTTCGCAGGGGCCCGTCGCATCCATCCCCGTTGGCTCCACGGCCACGTTTACTTTCCCCTACAATATTTCGGCCGGCACCACGGATGGCACTTACACCGCAATCTTTGTCGTAACGCCTCAAGGAACCCCAGATTCCGAGGCGCCGGATGGTTCGTTCAACATCAATGTGCCGATAGTCGTCGACGGCACCCCACCCACCGTCTCCGTCACCGGCACCGATCCGTCCGGCAACGAGGTCGCGATCCCGAACGGGGGTGCGACGCAGTCTCCCGTGATCA
>JABEUV010000019.1 GCA_013044195.1 Elusimicrobiota bacterium
CCTCCAGACAACGCGCTTTCGGCGCTGTTCAGCAGCATCGTAGATGAGTTGACGAGCTCAGTTCGGGTGACATTTTAGATGAGTTGATTCGCGGCCTTGCGCCGGGGGCGAATAATTATTATCATTCAATCATGAGCGAGCAGTATGGCGAGCGGACGTTCACCACTTTCGAAGTCGCGCGGCTGTGCGGAGTCTTCCACACCACCGTGATCAATTGGGTCAACAAGGGCAAGCTGAAGGCGCGCGTGACGCCCGGCGGCCATCGCCGCATCCCGCTGTCGGAGTTGGTGCCGTTCATGAAGAAGTACGACATGCCCGTTCCCGCCGACATCGAAGACCCTCACCGCCATGTGCTGATCCTCGACGACGAGCCGATGATGACGCGGCTCATCGAGAAGGGCTTCGCCAAGCACAAGGACCGCTTCACCGTGCGCGTGGCCAACAATCCGGTCGACGCGTTGGTGATGATCGGCAAGCGCATGCCCGACCTGCTGGTCATGGACCTGATGATGCCGGTCATGGACGGCTTCCAGGTTTGCTCGGTGCTGAAGTCCAGCCCGGCGACGAAGGACATGAAGATCGTCGCCATCTCGGGGCGCAAGCTGACGTCCACCCAGCAGGATTTCCTGTCCAAGAACGTCGACGAATTCATGCAGAAGCCTTTCGAGATCGGCGCGCTGGCCGCGTCCGTCGACCGCCTGCTGACCTAATTTCGCAACATCCGCGCGCTATTCTTTGGTTATGAAAGCGCGCGGATTTTTTTTGCTTCCGGCGGCCGCTCTGTTGGGCGCCTGCGCCTCCTTGGGCGGCTGGAACTCCGACGAGATGCCCGCGGACGTCGCGCCCACCCCCGCCGCCGAAGCGCCGACGGCCGCGCAGGACTACAGCGCGGGCCTGGAATTGCACTCACGCGGCGACGACGCCGGCGCGCGCCGACGCTGGATGCGCTGCGTCGAGGAGTCGCCGGCGAGCGCCCAGGAACATCTGGACTGCCTGGTGGCCATCGAACGACTGGCGCCGCCGCCTGCCTCGAACTGACGACGAGGCGGCCTCGACAGTCCGCGAGGGGAAGAAGTAGAATGCCGGTGTGAGCCACCCTGAACACGCCGGACCCTCCGCTCAGCCGCGTCCGGAATCCGCACCCGCCCTTGATTTGCGCGAGAAAGGCGGCGCCAAGGACGGCGTCGCGCAGGCCACGGACCGCCGTTTATTCATGCAGTTGACCGTGTTCACCGGCTGTCGCGAGCCGCAGAAACTGGCGGGCGCGCTCAGCGGCGGCGGCGTGGACTGCGTGCTTTACGAAGAGCTCAACGACCCGACCGGCGTCGGCGTGCTGGCGATGACCGAGGACCCGTCTTTATTCGTCACCCAGCACCGCCGCGACCTGTGCGCCGGGGCGTTCTCAGGCCTGACCGTCAAGAACGAATTTTCCATGCTGGGCCGGACCTACGCTCTCGGTTACGAGCCGCGCCTGGAGGACTGGCTCATCCACCGCCCGCGCCGCGTCGTTCTGGACCCGGCGTGGCCGTGGGCGGTCTGGTATCCTCTGCGCCGCAAGGGCGCCTTCGCGCGCCTGCCGCGCCCGGAGCAGATGCAGGCCCTTAAAGAGCACGGCGTCATCGGCCGTCAGTTCGGCGACGCGGGTGTGGCTATGGACATCCGGCTGGCCTGCCACGGCCTGGACGTCCACGACAACGATTTCGTGATCGGTCTGATCGGCAAGGAGCTGGCGCCGCTGTCCCAGCTTGTCGAGACCATGCGCCCGACCGTGCAGACCTCGGAGTACCTAGACAACCTGGGCCCGTTCTTCGTGGGCCGCGCGTTCTGGCGCTCCCCGCTCAAGGAGACCGCCCCATGACCCGTAAATTCCGCGTCGCCATGTCGGAACGCTGCTTTCGCTTCAAGCCGGACGCCCTGCCGTCCCACGCCCCGCACAAGCCCGGCGTCTACGAGTTCGTGACTTTCGACGCGCAGAAAAATCCCGTGGTCCTGTATGTGGGCGTGGCCATGGACAAGGCCATCTATCAGGCGCTCGACGACCACTGGAACGACAAGGCCCAGCCCGGCCGCGCGGAACTGTTCGCCGTTTCGCCGGACATCTATTTCGACTACGTGGCGGCCGCCGACATCGCCGAGATCGACGAGCTCAAGGACATCGCCGGGGTCTTCGTCTCCAAGCACAAGCCGCGCTTCAACGCGGGACCCGCGCCCACGTCGGGCCGCCACGCCGCCGTCGAGGTCGAAGAGGTCGGCTGATGCCGCTGTCGGCGTTCCCGGCGCTGAACGCGTCGCTCAACGCCGCCACCGCGGTCCTGCTCTTGATCGGCTGGGGGCTGATCAAATCCGGACGACGCGAGGCGCATCGCTGGACCATGCTGTCCGCGTTTTTGGTCTCGTCGGTCTTTCTGGCCTGCTACCTTTACTACCACGCGCATCACGGCGTCACCCATTATCAAAAGACCGGGCCGATCCGGGCCGTGTACTTCGCGATCCTGGGCACCCACACGTTTCTGGCCGTCGCCGTCCTGCCCCTGATTCTGCGCGCACTTTACCTGGCGGCCGCCGGCCGCTTTGAAGAGCACCGCCGCGCCGCGCGCTGGGCGTTTCCGGCCTGGTTCTACGTGTCGGTGACCGGCGTCGTCGTCTATTGGATGCTCTACCGGCTTTGAGCCGACGACGACGTTATTAAATCGTCGCGCCGCTTTGTGCGATAATGTAATTTCATATGAGCGTGGAGATATCGCCGTCGACATCATCGGGGTCACGTGAAGCCAAGCTGGCGGAGTTCGTTGCTTGGGCGAAGAAGAATATCACCGGCGATGAGAAAGGGCAGGCGCAGATTTACCTTGATCGCCTTTTCCAGGCCTTCGGCCATGCCGGAGTGTTGGATGTAGGCGGTCACCCCGAATTCCGCATTCGTAAGGACTCCGAGGACGGCGGCGGAGTGGCTTTCGCCGATCTGGTTTGGAAACCGGTCGTGCTCATTGAGATGAAGCGGCGCGGAGCGGACCTGCAAAAGCACTACAGGCAGGCTTTCAATTACTGGGTGCGCTGCGTTCCCAATCGCCCGCGCTACGTCGTTCTCTGCAACTTTGACGAGTTCCGCGTCTACGACTTCGAGACGCAGATCGACACGCCGGTCGATGTCCTGCCGTTGTTGCAACTGCCGGAGCGCTGGGGGCCGCTGGCCTTCTTATTCCCGGGCTCGCCGAAGCCTAATTTCGAGAACGACCGTGTCGCCGTCACTCAGCAGGCCGCGGACCGCCTTGCCACGTGCTTTCGCGAGCTGGTGCATCCGTCCCGTCAACCTCGCGTGGATCAGCCGACCGCTCAGCGTTTCGTGCTTCAAATGCTCGTGGCTCTCTTCGCGGAAGATATCGGCCTCCTTGAGAAGTATTTCGTCACGAACCTCCTGGCCGAGTGCCACAACTCCTCCGAGACGCATGATCTGATCGGCGGTCTTTTCGCGGCGATGAATCTGCCCCAGCCGGCGAGCGGCGGGCGCTTCAAAAACGTCCCCTATTTCAATGGCGGATTGTTCGCTTCTCCGGCGCGCATCGAATTGACGCCGGTGGAGCTTGAACTCCTTCGCAAAGCCTCGGCCTACGATTGGCGGAAGGTCCAGCCGGAAATATTCGGCACGCTGTTCCAACATTCGATGGGCAGCGAAGAGCGCCACGCGATGGGCGCTCATTTCACCCATCCCGCCGACATCATGAAGATCGTCGGCCCGACCATCGTGGACCCGTGGCACGAGCAGATCGAAGGCGCCAAGACGTTGAAGCGCCTGCGCGAATTGGTGGACCGCATGAGCCACTTCCGCGTGCTTGATCCGGCCTGCGGCTCCGGCAACTTCCTCTGCATCGCCTACCGGGAGATGAAGCGCCTTGAGGCGCGCCTTTTTGAACGCATGTCGTCCGAGTTCTCCAGCGAAGACAGCGCCCAGCAGGTCCGACTCAGCTTCCTAAGCGCGAAGAACTTCTACGGCCTCGACATCGAGCCGTTCGCCGTCGAAATCGCGAAGGTCACGATGGTGATCGCCCGTAAGCTGTCGATCGACGCGCTTCATATAGCCGAGCGGGCTCTCCCCTTGGACAACCTTGACGCTAACTTCCGTACGGTTGACGCTTTGCTTGATGCGGATGGCCAGCCCGCGAAATGGCCGAAGGCGGACGTCATCATTGGCAATCCGCCGTTTCTTGGCGCGAAATTGCTCAAGCCCGAGCGCGGGCCCGATTACGTCAAGGCGTTGCGCGCGGCCTATCCCGAAGTGCCCGGCATGGCGGATTACTGCGTGTATTGGTTCCGCAAAGCGCACAATCATTTGCCGCCCTGCACGAAGGCCGACCCGCTGGTCGGGCGCGCCGGACTCGTCGGAACACAGAACATTCGGAATAACCAATCTCGCGTTGGAGGCCTGGATCAAGTCGTGAAGGACGGGACGATCATCGAAGCCGTGGAAAACCAGCCGTGGTCAGGTGAAGCCAATGTCCATGTCTCAATCGTCAACTGGGTGAAGACGCATGATAAGGCATTGCTGCCGAAGTCTCGCAAGCTGTGGTCAAAATTCGAACCATCTGCCGCCGCGAAGAAAATTCGCGAGCGAGGCAGCGGCCCTGCATCGAAGGAATACGAACTCACTGTCCGCGAGTGTGAACAGATTTCTGCTTCACTATCTGACCAAACAGATGTGAGCGGGGCATCCCGCCTAACTTGCAATTTTGAACCGCAGGTCTGTTTTTCTGGGCAAGTAACAGGTCATGAAGGTTTTATCCTTTCGCCCGCAGAAGCGGCGGAGATGATTCGGGCGGACGCGCGCAATCGCGAAGTTATTCACCCGCTTCTAATCGGCAGGGATATGCTCACTGGCGACGGTGCACCAAGCGAGTGGGTCATCGATTTTCAAACTCGCACGATGTTGGAAGCTAGCGCCTATCCGAAGCCATTCGCGCGCATCCAGTCCCTTGTGCTTCCAACGCGCGAGCGAAAAGCGCAGGAGGGGAAATCCGCGGACGGAGAGCAGCGCTCACACCACAAAGGATTTTTGAAATATTGGTGGCGGCATTCCTTTGACCGTCCGGAGATGATTAATCTTCTCGCCACGATGCCCCGCTACATCGTTTGTTCCGACACAACAAAGCGCCCCATTTTTGAATTCATTTCCCACGAGATCCGTCCGGACCACAAACTGCGCGTATTCGCTTTTCCTGACGATTATAGTTTTGGAATCTTGCAATCGAATGCGCATTGGCTTTGGTTCGTGACCAAATGCTCGAAGCTGAAATCCGATTATAATTACACGTCGAGTAGCGTATTTGACACATTCCCCTGGCCTCAGGCGGCGACGGTGAAGCAGATTGACGCCGTGGCGGCGGCGGCGCGGGAATTGCGCCGCATACGTGCTGAGGCATTACCGAAAATGAAGGGCGGCTTGCGCGCGCTATATCGAACGCTTGAACTGCCAGGCGCGAATCCTTTAAAGGACGCGCACGCCGCTCTCGATGTCGCGGTGCTTGCTGCCTATGGATTCAGTGCGAAGAAAGATTTGCTCGCGCAGATCGGCGCCCTCAATCTCGACATTGCGGCGCACCTCGGACGCGGGGAAGCTCCCGGGGTGCCATCATCTTATCCTGAGAAAAGAAAGCTAGTGACCGGCGATTGCATGAAAGCCCCTAGTCTCTTTTAAGAGATGCCACACCAATACGTCGTTTACTCAAATAACTGGAATAAGCATGCGAAGGCTCACTGCGTTCATTGTCCTAAATGGATGAATCGCAGTAAGATTACCCAGCCGCCAGGGCAGTGGTTTTTTCCTTTCCGAACACGATATGACGCAATTCGTGAGGCCGTGCAGGAGGCCCGTCCACTGGGAGTTCCCGGCAATCTGAATGCTGTGCGTTGCCAGTGGTGCGTCAATCGTGGATGTCTTTAGAAGTGTAGGACCGCCCGAAATAAGATGAGAACAGAAGCTCCGGAATTCATGAAGTGGGTAAGTGCGCGGCTAATCGAGCTCTCGTCCAAATTTCCCAAGCCTAAAAAGTACGGTCTGCTAGCAGAACTCCAAGACTATTACCATCACCGGTTCAGGTTTCAAGATACTCGAATACCCGATGGGACCTCCGTCGCTCTCGCCGGCATGTGGATGGTCGAAGCATATAAGGTCGAGGATATTGGACCCCTGGAACATGGCCTACGACTTATTTTTGAAAACCATCCTAGATCACGATATATTGGCCCACGGAGAGACACATCGGAATTAACTAGCACCTTTGAAAAAATTCGCAAAAGCTTGTTCGGACGTTCGTGGACGAGCTTGGGCTCCATTGAGCCGAATCACGATTGCGATACTCCACCGTTGCCGCTGGTAGATACGGTTAGTTTTGAACTCCATTCGTATTTCCAGAACCTCACCCTGCTGGTCATACGAATTGAGCCTAGCCCTGAGTTCCATGCGCGATTCCAAAAGGTTTGTGAGCAGCACTGCGCGGAGATGACCGTTTATAATTGGCGGAGCTTCTTTTTTAAATCCACCTTTTGGCGTTGTTCCACTGAACAGGCTTCTAAGGTCAAGAATGAGCTTTTTGAGGGCCTACTCCGAAGTCTTCGAGGCGATGTGGCCAAATATCTCGACGAATATTTCTCGGGGTACTTCACCCAGAACGATGCTCCTATTCCCTCCTTTGAACTCTACCTCTTCAATGAGTCTGTGCAGAGCCCTGCGGCTCGGCATCCGTCAGCAACGATAACTCCAGCTTCACCGATTGGACCTCCAACGAAATCCGTTGATACAGATAATTTTACAACCCTAGATCTTTCCACTCCCACACCCGCTTTCTGGGAGTCCCTCGAGATGGATAGAAATCATATGGCCTTTGCAGATGAAAGTCGGACCGCGTTCATTTTTGATCCCTTCTTGTTGGAACCCCGCGGCCGCGGGGTTCGGGCAATAAAAATACTCATCGATAAGAGCAAGATAACGAAGGAGGCCGGATACGCCTCGTTGGAGTCGCAGATAATTTATTGCGTATCACGTTGGGTCCTCGGACTGTCGCCGCTATGGGTTCTTCAGAGCGTGCTCTTTTGCATTCAGGAACGGCTCCCAGATTATCGTGATGCCGTTTTTCAGTATGCCAATAGCTGGCGGGTCTGGTGGTGGCCTTTCTTATCCCAAATGGCCAAGGCTAAACTGCGACTCAATGCTGACTGGTTCACCTTTGAGAGGCTTCGGAACGATTTCCGCCTGCGGGATGTCCAATTCGATTTAACCGCGATCCGCGGAGTGCCTCCGTTCACATGGACGCATGGCGTTTTTAGAGGCGAGCCCAAAACCGAAGAATTTTCAAGCGTGATGATATCAAGGGTGCGTGGTCATATTCACGAGACCAGGAAAATGTTTACGACTATAAACTTTGCATTTGCAGAAATTCTTCAGGTCAATGTAATTCGATCCAATTACTGGCTACAGGCGATCATGTTATTGGTCGCTATCGCGGCCTTGGCCGTTTCCGGGGTTACATTCTGGGTCGAGCTGGTTAGGCGTGGCCCACTGCCATGAGATCATTCTCTCCAAAGTTCACGATCACGAACGCTATCGCGGCCGGTCTGACCAAGATCGAACGCGCGCGCGGCTTTCTGGACGCGGCCAAGCTTTCCGAAGACTGGATCGCGGAGATGCGGCATCGCGCGCTGGTTCTCGAAGCACACCACACGACCCACATTGAAGGGACGCATCTTACGCTTGAGCAGTCGGAGCAACTCCTGGCCGGCAAGAAGCTGCCCGATGCGGACCCGAACGATACGCGCGAGTTGCTCAACTTTCGATCGGCCTTTGATCTTGTCACCGAGTACCTCGACAATGGCGAGGCCATCACGGAAGCCCTGATCCGTGAGATTCACAAACGACTGGTCACCGGCGTTCGCGGCGACAACGCTTTGCCCGGCGAGTATCGGAAGGGCCAGAACTACGTCGCGAATTCGAAGACCAAGCAAGTCATCTACACCCCGCCGCCCGCGGCCGAGGTGCCTGCCCTGATGGCCGAGCTTGTCGGCTGGCTACGAGCCGAGCACGGCATCAATCCCGTGCTTGAAGCCGGCATCGCTCAATTTCAGCTTGTTCACGTCCACCCTTTCAATGACGGCAACGGCCGGACTTCCCGGCTGCTGTCCACGCTCTGCCTTTATCGGAAGGGCTACGACTTCAAGCGCCTGTTCACGATCAGCGAATTTTACGACCGCGACCGGACCGGCTTCTACGCGGCGATTCAAGGCGTGCGCGAGCACGGCATGGACCTGACGGGCTGGCTGGAATACTTCACGAACGGCTTGGCCACGCAAATGCGCGAGGTTCAAGAGCGCGGCGAGAAGATTATCCGGTTGGACCTGCTCGCGCGCAAGAATGACTTGAGCGACCGCCAGCGGTTGGCGATGCGGTATGTCATGGAACACGGCACTTTGACGATTCAGGAGTTCTCGGCTTTATGCAAAGGGGTTACTCACCGGACTCTCCAGCGGGAGATTAAGGGCCTTGTTCTGGCGGGTCTGTTGGTCGCGGAAGGTTCCACGAATCGCTTGCGTTATAGTCTTGGGGAGAGCATCTGAACTTGCGACAAACTTGCGACATAACTTGCGACAAACTCGCGCCACGACTTGCGCCAAGACGGCTGTTCCGCGATTTTCCTCCCCAGGCTCAGGCGACCCTGGAGAAACAGAAAATGCCATGGCGCGGCCGGGTTGAAGGAGCCTGAGTTCGAGACGAACGGATTCTTTCGCGCGGTGTTTCTCCGTTCTCCCGATTTCGCGTTGAAGAAGGCGAGCGAGGCTCGCCCCCAAGTACTCCCCAAGCAACGCTACGTGACGAGAGCCAGACGAGGCTAGGCTTCGGTGGTGAAGGACTTGCCGCAGGAGCACGTCGAGGCGGCGTGCGGGTTCTTGATGACGAAGCCCGACGACATCAGGCTTTCCGCGTAGTCGATGATCGAGCCGCCGATGAAGAAGTCGGCCTTGGGGTCGACCACGGCCTTCGCGCCGAAGGCCTCGCTCACGGCGTCTTCCGGCGCAAGCTGGTCGGAGAAGACGAACTCATAGCTCATGCCCGAGCAGCCGCCCGCGCCCACCTTCACGCGCAGGACCGGCGCCTGCCCCTTTTTAGAGGAGATGGCGACGACCTTCTTGGCTGCGGCCTCGGTCAAAGTGACCATGGCTTCCTTAGAATTGCTTCGACTTGCCGCAGCCGCAGGAGCCTTTCTCCAGCGGGTTGTTGATGCGGAAGCCGGAGCTGGCTTCGTCCTCGGCGTAGTCGATGGTGGCCTGCTCGATGAGCGGCAACGTCTTCGCGTCGACCAGCACGTCGAAGCCGTTCTGCGGCAGGATCTTATCGCCGTCGGCCTTGTCGTCGAAGGCGATCTTGTACTCGTAGCCCGCGCAACCCGACGGCTCCACTTTCAGGCGCAGAGACTTGCCTTGCAGGGAGTCCTCGGACTTCATGAAATTCTGGATTTTCTCGACGGCTTTCGGGGTCAAAGTCAGCATGAAGGGCTCCCCGCCGCGAACGTCCGCGCGGCGTAGCAACAGTATAGCCTTCCTCGGGAGGGTGCGTCAAGGCGCTCGGTTGTAATACAATGGCCCGGCGTTCACGGATAACGGCCGTCCAAGGAGAATGCCATGAGAAACATCGCCGCCGTCGTCCTGCTGCTGGCGAGCGCGTCGTGGGCGCGCGCCGCCGACGCCGTGATCGTTCAGGCAAAGGGCCAGGTGTATCTGCAGGCGAAGGGCTCCGCTCGGTATGTCCGCGTCAAGGGCGGCGAGGACATGTCCTACGGCGATCACGTACGGGCCGCCGCGGACTCCGTCGCGCAGATCGTGCTTTCCGACCGCGGCGCGGTGCTGGTGCGCGGCGACTCCTCGTTTACGTTGTCCGGCGATGCGGACCACACCCTGTTGAACTTCCGCTTCGGCGAGTTCCTGATCGGCCTGCGCAAGGCCCTGCTGTCCACGCAGTCCTTCGAAGTGCGCACGCCGGCCGCCGTCGCGGCGGTGCGCGGCACCTTGTTCTGGGGCAAGAGCGACGAGACGAAGACCACCACCTACGCGGGCTTCGGCCACACCATCGCGGTGACAGCACGGGGCCAGACCGTGCTGGTCCACGCGGGCGAGAAGACGACGGTGGCTTTTGGTCAGGCGCCGGCCGCGACGGCCAAGCACGACATACCGGTGTCCTACTTCGATAACTTCAAACTGGGCGGTTCCTTGCAGAATCTGGGTGCGTTGGTGGACCTGCCCAAGCCGTAGCGTTCGGGCGCTTGACTGGACTTGCCGGCGTCAAGAAAAGTATCCTGTTGTCGACGGGGAGAAGGCCCGGACGCGGCGATAAAAGCCGCCCCGGGAAAGGCCTCGTCGGATGCCGCATCATAACCGCATGGAGAGAAACCTCATGCCCCACGGAGTCCTCGCCGAAATGACCGCCAAGACCGCCGCCAAATCCCCGTCGTCCTCTTCCGCCGTCGCGCCGAAAGTGTCCGACTATTACGGCTGCAACGTGTTCGGGCTGGAGACGATGAAGCTGCTTCTGCCCAAGGAGACGTACCGCCGCGTGCAGGACGCGATCCAAAAAGGAGAGCGCCTGGACCTGGAAGCCGCCAACGCCGTCGCCTCGGCGATGAAGACGTGGGCCATGCAGAAGGGTGCCACGCACTACTGCCACTGGTTCCAGCCGTTGACCGGCACCACGGCGGAGAAGCACGACGCGTTCATCGATCTGACGTCCGACGGCAGCGTGCTGGAGACGTTCACGGGCCAGATGCTGGCCCAGGCGGAGCCGGACGCGTCGTCGTTTCCGTCCGGCGGCCTGCGCGCCACGTTCGAGGCCCGCGGCTACACCGCGTGGGATCCGACCTCGCCCGCGTTCATCCTGGAGACGCCCGGAGGTGCCACGTTGTGCGTGCCCACCTGCTTCGTGTCCTACACGGGGCACGCGCTGGACACCAAGACGCCCTTGTTGCGCTCCATCGAGGTCCTGAACAAGGCCGCGCTCGGCATCCTGGAATACTTCAAGAGCGACGCCAAGAAGGTCTTCTCCACGCTGGGCGCGGAGCAGGAATACTTCCTGATCGACAACGAGTACTTCAAGGCGCGCCCGGACCTGCTCCTGTCCGGCCGCACCTTGTTCGGCGCGGCCTCGCCCAAGGGCCAGCAGTTGGAGGACCATTACTTCGGCGCCATCAAGGACCGCGTGTTCACGTTCATGACGGACTTCGAGGCGGAGGCCTTCAAACTGGGCATTCCGCTGAAGACGCGCCACAACGAGGTCGCCCCGCACCAGTTCGAGTGCGCGCCGATCTTTGAGGAAGCCAACGTCGCCGTCGACCACAACCAGTTGGTCATGGACGTCATGAAGCGCGTGGCCACGCGCCACGGGCTGGCGGCACTCCTGTATGAGAAGCCCTTCGCCGGAGTCAACGGCTCGGGCAAGCACAACAACTGGTCGCTGGGCACGGACACCGGCAAGAACCTGCTGTCGCCGGGCGCCACGCCGCAGGAGAACCTGCAGTTCCTGATCGTGCTGGTCTCCATCGTCAAGGCGGTGCACGACCACGGCCTGCTGTTGCGCGCGTCCATCGCCAGCTCGGGCAACGACCACCGCCTGGGCGCCAACGAGGCGCCGCCGGCGATCATGTCGGTGTTCCTCGGCGCCCAGCTCACCCAGGTCCTCGAGGATCTGGAAAAGGGCGTGACGACGAAGGCTCTCGACCCGGAGTGGATCCCGTTCGGCATCGACAAGATCCCGCCGGTGCTCAAGGACAACACCGACCGCAACCGCACGTCGCCGTTCGCCTTCACCGGCAACAAGTTCGAGTTCCGCGCCGTGGGCGCGGCGTTCAACAACGCGGTACCGGTCGCCACGCTGAACACCATCGTGGCCGGGCAGTTGATTGAAACCAAGAAGGAGATCGACGCGGAGCTCAAGAACGGCAAGCCGTTCAAGGACGCGGTCGTCGCGGTCCTGCGCCGCCTCTACAAGCAGTCGAAGGGCGTGTGCTTCGAAGGCAACAACTACTCCGCGGAGTGGGTCAAGGAGGCCAAGAAGCGCGGCCTGCCCAACGAGAAGACCACGCCGGCCGCACTCAAGGGCTTCGCGCTCAAGAAGTCCGTGGAGCTCTTCGACCGTCTGCGCGTGCTGACGCCTGAAGAGTCGCACTCCCGCTACCACATCCTGCTGGAGAAATACGCCAAGGACATCGACATCGAGGCCAAGCTGGTCTGCGAGATGACGACGACTTTGTTCGTCCCGGCGGCGGCGGACTACCAGGCTCAGTTGGGTTCTTCTTTGTCCGCGGCGAAGGCGGCGGGCATCAAGACGCCCGCTCAACTTGCGCTACTGCGCGGGGTCGCGCAGAAGGCGGAGTCCGCGCTGGCGGGGGCCGCGGCGCTGGAAGCGGCGCGGGCCAAGGCCGACGCATTGGACGACGTGGAGGCGAAAGCCGCCGCGTACTGCGAGAACGTGAAGCCGCATTTTGAGAAGATCCGCGCCTCGGTGGACGCGCTCGAACTGCTCCTGCCGTCGGCGTCCTGGCCGGTGCCGAAGTACCGCGAGATGTTGTTCTTGATGTAAGCGAGGGTTTATGTCCATGAAAGACGAGGTTTTGAAGGCGTTGTCGGCGTGCATCGAGCCGGAGCTTCACAAAGACATCGTGACGCTCGGGATGGTGCAGAACCTCGTCGTGGAGGCGGGGGTGGTGAGTTTCGACTACGTGCTCACCACTCCCGCGTGTCCGCTCAAAGGCATGATGCAGGCGGAGGCGGAGCTGGCCGTCAAGAAAGTGGCCGGAGTCAAGGACGTGAAGATCAAGATGACGGCGTCGGTGAAGAAGGACACGCGGCTGGAGAGCATTCTGCCGCCCGGCATCAAGAACCTGATCGCGGTCGCGGCGGGCAAGGGCGGCGTGGGTAAGTCCACGGTCGCGGCGAACCTGGCCGTGTCTCTGGCGCTGGAAGGCGCGCGCGTGGGATTGCTGGACGCCGACATCTACGGGCCCAATCAGCCGCAGATGATGGGCATCAAGGGCTACGAGCCGCTCGTCGACGCGGGCAACAAGATCGATCCGGCCGTCGCGCACGGCGTGAAGGTGATGTCGATGGGCTTCCTGATGGACCCCGACGCGGCGGTGATCTGGCGCGGACCCATGCTTCATGGCGCGATCTCCCAATTTTTGAAGGACGTGAAGTGGGGAGAGCTGGATTATCTGGTCCTCGATCTGCCGCCGGGCACCGGCGACGTCCAACTGACGTTGTGCCAGACCGTGCCCATTGCGGGCTCCATCATCGTCACCACGCCGCAGAGCATCGCGCTGTCCGACGTGCGCAAAGCCGTGGCGATGTTCAAGAAGCTCAACGTGCCCATCCTGGGCGCCGTCGAGAACATGTCCGGCTTCGTCTGCCCGCACTGTTCCAAAGAGAGCAAGATCTTCTCCGAGGGCTCGGCCAAGACGCTGAAGTCGTCCTACGGCATTGAATTGCTGGGCGCCATCCCGCTGGACCCGAAGGTCTGCGATGCTTCGGAGACCGGCACCCCGATCGTCCTTTCCGCCCCCGATTCCATCCCCGCCAAAGCCTTCCGCGAGACCGCCCGCAAAGTCGCCGCCGCCGTCAGTGTGCGCAACGCCGTCCACAAGCCCCTGGAAATCAAACTCGTCAAAGCATAACGGGAGGGTCAGTCCTTAAGTTGTTAAGTTGTTGCTGCAACAACTTAACAACTTAAGGACTGACCCTCACAAAAGGAGAAATTATGACCACCGCCACCGCGCCGTCAGAGACCACGCCGATCGCCGTGGGCGCCGTCGCCCCGGACTTCAAGCTGCCGGATTCCGAGAAGAAGGAGTGGACGCTGTCCGAGTTTAAAGGCAAGAAAGCCGTCGCTTTGTTCTTCTATCCGCTCGACTTCTCCCCGACGTGCTCGAAGGAGAACGTCTGCTTCTCCCAGGACCTGTCGCGCTACGAGCAGTTCGCTCAGGTGTTCGGAATATCCGTGGACTCCGTGTGGGCGCACAAGGCCTACAAGTCGTCCAACGGGCTTAAGCATACCTTGCTCTCCGACATGCACCGCGCGGCGATCAAGGCCTACGGTCTGTTTCATCCCGGCGGCAACATCTCCCAGCGCGCCACCGTCCTGGTCGGCAAGGACGGCAAGGTCGCGTGGGTGAAGGTCGAGCCGGACATCACCAAGGAGCGCGACTACAAGGAGCTCGAGGCTCAACTCGCCAAGCTCGCTTAAGAATACGCCGTCCCTCCGCAGAACGCGCCTTCGGTCTTAGGACCGGAGGCGCGTTCGTGCTTTCAGCGGCGCCAGAGCAGGCGGCCCAGCAGGCACAGCTGGCCGCCGGCGACCAGGAGGCAGGTCGCGCCCAGCAGGCGCCGCTGACGCGCGGCGACGGTCGCGCCGCGGACAATCTGACCGACGATATCCTCGTGGTAGGGCGTGGCGGTCAGCCCGCCGCCCAGGTACTTGTCCAGGCGGGCGGTCAATTCGTTCTGGGTGTATTTGGACAGGTCCTCGGCCGCGATCAGGCAGTCGTTGACGCTGGTCTTGTCCTTGCGCGGCTCCAGGAAACTTAGCGGCGGCGGCAGGCGGGACAGGGGGGCCGCGGCCAGCGCGCCGATGAGCAGGCAGGCGCCCAGGAGGCTAACGGCCGCAGTGCTCAGGGCTCCGTCCGGAACGGCGAGCGCGATCAAGGCCAGTTCCGCGAAAGCCAGAACGGTCAGCGCGCCGAGTTTGGCTTCCGTCCTCTCGACGGTGCGTCTCACGCCGTCGAGGATGGCCCACAGCCGCCGCTCGGGCTCGGGCGACAGGTGCGCGGAGACGCTCATGCGGTGGCCATTCGTGGCGAACCGCGCGTGACGCGCGCAGTCCGGTACGGAAAAGTGGTGGCGAGGGACAGGATCGAACTGTCGACACCCGGTTTTTCAGACCGGTGCTCTACCACTGAGCTACCTCGCCAAATCGTCGTCGAGCGCGGGCATTATGCCAAATCCGGGCCAAAAGTGCTATGGTGCGGTCGATGCATCCCTGGCACGACGTAGACCCCGGCGCAAAGGCTCCGACCGTGGTGACCGCGGTCGTCGAGGTTCCGAAAGGCTCGAAGACGAAATACGAGCTCGACAAGACCTGCGGCCTGATCCGTGTCGACCGCATCCTTTTCAGTTCCGTGCAATACCCGGCCAACTACGGCTTCATCCCGCGTACCTACTGCGAGGACCATGACCCGCTCGACATCCTTGTCCTGGGTCAGGACGCGATCGTGCCTCTGGCGGTGGTGCGTGCCAAGCCCATCGGCCTGATGAAGATGCTGGACCAAGGCGAGGCCGACGACAAGATCATCGCCGTTCACGCCGACGACCCCGAGTACGCGCATTACGAGTCCATCCGGGAACTGCCGCCGCACCGGATGCTGGAAGTTCAGCGCTTCTTCGAGGACTACAAAAAGCTGGAGAACAAGGCCGTCGTCGTCGAGGGCTTCCTCGACCGTGACGCCGCGCACGCCGTCGTGCGCGGCGCGCTGGAACTTTACCGCACGCGCGAGGCCGATCTTCGCGCCGGGAGGAAATAGCCCGCATGAATACCGCCATCGGCAGCTCAAGCCTGTTGGACTGCGCCACCCGCGGCGGCTGGGCCTGTCCCATTTTCATCGCCGTCTGCGTCGTCTCCGGAGCGTTCCTTCTATTTCGCGCTTGGCGCTCCCTGCGTCGTTGCGGCGACGGCGTGGGTCCTCGCTACACGCACCCGCGCCCCTAGGCGTGCGCGGCGCGCGTTAGAAGTAGGAGCCGAAAAAAATGCGCCGTGGGCGCGGCTTGGCGAAGGACTGGTCGAGGACCCTGTCGCCGGACTCGATGGCGGACAACGGGCGACCGAAGCGTTCCAGAAAGGTCGTGCGCAGCACGCGGCCGGAGGACTGCCGGCTCTCGATGAGGCCGTCGCCGCCCGTGTAGATCAGCACGTGCGTGATCTTCTCCGTGTCCGGGCCGTGCGTCAGGAAGACCAGGTCGCCGCGCTGAAGTTCGGCGCGGCGTATGGGACGGGCGCGCAGCTTCTGCTCCTGGGAGTCGCGCGGCACGTCGCGGCCGTGGATGCGGTAGGCCAGGCTGACCAAGCCGGAGCAGTCGACGCCGATCGACGGGTCGGCTTGGACGCCGGAGCGGCCGCCCCAATAATACGAGGTGCCCAGAAAAAGCTCCGCGGTTCGGATGATCTCGGCGCGCGAGGCGGCCGTGGGTGCCGCGGGGGGCGCGTACAGCGCGTCGGCGGCGACCTCGCCGACGGAGCCGTCGAGCAGGCGAACGCGCGCCGTGCCCGAGGACGCGGACAGTCGGTCCAGGCGCGTGCCGACCGAGAGCGTCTCGATCTTGCCGCCGCGGTGCACGAGGGCCTGGCGGGTACGAACCACGCAGTTCGTCGGCGGCGCCTCGGCCGAGCTCAGGTCGGCGGCGCGCATCCAGCCCGGGTAGCCCTGCCAGGCGCCGGCCGGCGTGAAGCTTGACTGCTCCTCGGCGCGCACGCGCACCCAGTCGCCCTTGGCCGTGACGGCGGTTGCGGCCTCGCCGTAGAGAAGCTGGGAGAGGTGCGCGTCGTCGGCCAGGTCGACCTTCGCGCGCTTGACCGGCTTCGACCATAGGTCGGCCACCGGCACGCCCACCACCAGTCGGCGCGGCAGATCCGGGCCGATCAAATAAGCCAGGCCGCGCTTATTGACCCGCCAGGCCTTGTGGAACGCGGCGCGCGCGTAGACGCGGCGCTCTTTTCCGTCGCGTCCGGCGGGGTCCATCGCGATGACGTCGCCGTTCGGGGCGAAGCCCGCGACGACCAGCAGGTGGCCGCCCGTGCGCGCAATCGGCGCGCCCGGCAGTTCGCCCTCGGCGAAAGTGACGCTGACGATCACCGGGCGGCCGTCGGCGATCTGGCGCTCCAGGTCGGCGATCGACTGCAGGCGCGCCACGCGCGCGTCCAGGCCGAGGGCCGCCGCGTAGCCGGTGTTCGCGGGCCAGTTGCCGAACAGCAGGGAGGTCCGGTCCCGGACCGCGAGTGCCACCTCCTCCGTGGTTTTCTTCCGTCCCCAGAATTCCAGCACCATGGCCAGTGACGTCGGCGAGCAGACGTCGTGTTTGTAGCCGTCCGGCGCGTCGAACTGCGAGCGCGGCGACAGCGCCAGCTCGCGCGTCCAGGGGCCGGTCGACGCGGCGGGGGGGGCGGCGGGCGCGTCGCCGTCGGAAAGCGCGAGCGCGACCGAGCGCAGAAGGATGGCGCCGCGCGGGGCGCGGAACTTCAGGCGGTAGCGCACGGCCGAGGCCTTCTTTTTGAGGCGCAGTTCATCGACGTCCAAAGACGCGCGCGCGTCCGCGCGCTTGGGCGCGGAGGAGAAGCCGTCGGCGCGGCGCGTGCCGAGCGCATACCAGTCCGTCCACTCCGCCCCGATGCGGACCTTCACCGACATCTCCACTTCGCCGCCCGCCGGCACGTCGGCGGCGAAGGAGCCGACCACGTCGTCGAACGGCGACGCGGCCTGCAATTCCGGTGACACCAGCGTCGCCGAGGCGGCGCGCGTGCGGAACAGTCCCTCGGCGAAGGCAACGCGCGCCAGGCCTGCCGCGCGAACCCGCGCGGTGTCCAAAGCGGTGCGGTGGACGATATTATGGTTCATCGCGTATGCCGGACCGGCGAGCGCCGCCAGCGCCAATGAAAAGCCGAGCGACCGTAGGGGCCGCTCGGCTTTTCCAATCACGTCTTACTTGACGAGCTTGTTGGTCGGCTTGTGCGGAGGATCGTTGGGGGCGCGGGGCGTCACCTTGGGATTGCTCTTGAAGGACGGCGTGAGCTCCGCGTTGACCTTCGCCCAATCCGGGCTCTCGTCGACCGAGCCGACGATCGCGCCGATCGGGCACTCCGGCAGGCAGACGCCGCAATCGATGCAGACCTCAGGATCGATGATCATGAACTTCTCGCCCTTGTAGTCGCCGGGGTGGATGCACTCCACCGGGCAGACATCCACGCAGGCGGCGTAGACTTCTCCAAGACAGCCTTCAACGATCACGTGGGACATGTACGCGACCCCCTTCTATCGAACGCGTGGCGCGGCACGTCAAAAGCCGATATACTCACCACTGCGTGAGGCATCCTAACTCTTCGTTCGGGCGTTGTCAAATAATCCTGGCCGCGGCGCTGGCCGCGGTTTGCGCCGCTCCGGCCGCGGCGCAGAGCGTGTTCCCTTCGGGTGTGGCGGTCTCCACCAGCGCGTCCGCCGCCGCGGCGCGCGGGCTTGACGACCTGATCCGGCGCTTCTCCGACGTGCGCCTGTTCGGCGTGGGTTCGTTCAACTGGCGCAACGTCGGCCCCCAGAAGCCCGGCTACGAGACGCAGATTCAAGACGAGGTCTACCTGGCCGACGTGTATTTCGGCATGGAGGCGCCGCTGGCGGAGGGCGTGCCGTTTCACGCGGAGTTCAACGTGCCGACTCAAAATCAGGGCGGCCCTCAGCTTTATCAGCTGTATGCCGAGTACGACCGCATCGACGACCTGAAGCTCCAGACCGGGAAATTCCTGGTTCCCTACGGCCGTTACAATGAACTCTACCGCCCCGACGAGTTCCTCGCGGTCACGCGCCCCTTGCTCTACGCCTCGCCCGACAGCATCGACCTGGTCGTGCGGCCCAACTCGCCGGTGCCGCCGGTCAGCGCCGGCTACACCGACTTGGGCGCGCGCTTGAGCTGGTATCCGGCCAAGGACAACCCGCTGGTCCCCGAGGAACTGACCGTGTTCGTGGTCAACGGCCTTTCCGAGGCCGACAGCCGTTCGCGCGCGTTTCCCAACCCGCAGAACCTCGGCATTCAAGGGCCGCCCACCAGCGGCGTCGGTCTGGATTTCGGCCACCAGAACAACGGCTTGGCCGACAACAACAACGCGAAGTCCTTGGGGGGGCGCGCGGTGTTCGCGTTGGGCGACTTGCGCCTGCCCTGGCCGTTCCCGGAAAAGGGCACCGACCTTGACGGCGTGACCTTGAGCTTTTCCGGCATGGGCGGCTCCTACGATCTGGAAAACCAGCTCTACTACCAGATGTGGGCGGCGGACTGGTCGTTCGACTATCACGGCATCAGCATCTCGGGAGAAGCCGAGTACGAGACGGACCAGTTCAAAAACCCTCAGATTAGTGGGACGGACTCCAGCGGGAATCCCGTGTTCGTCTATGCTTCGGGTACCCAGGTCAACCAGATGATCCTGCGCGAGGAAAATTACGGCTATTTCGTCCAGGCCGCTTTTCCGCTCCTGCGCAAGCCGCCGATCGGCGACCGGGTCACCGGCGTGTTCGTCTTCAACCAGCTCTGCCGCCGCGGGCCGCTTTTGGACTTCTTTTTGAACGTGACCGATCCCAACGGCGGCGGCGTGATTCCGTCCATGACGGCCTACGAGAACGGCTCTCCCCAGGTGCTGACTCAGATCGAGAAGCTGACCGGCGCGGTGAACTGGAAGCTGAGCGAGCACTTTACCGCCAAGTTCGAGTATTCGTACTGGTTCATGGGCCAGTCCACCGTGCTGAGCCCGACCTCCTTGGGCGCGCATGACATCTACCAGGGCGCGCTGTCTTTGGTGGCGAGCTTCTGATGCGCGCGGCGCTGCTGGCCGTATGGTGGACGTCGGCGGCCCTCGCCGCTCCGGGGCCGCTCGACGTGCCCGCCGGAAAGTTCTCGGTCGACGTGGCGCGGACCAAGGCGGGCCCCGAATGGACCGAGACGATACTGCGTTTTCCCTCGCCCGTGAAAAGCCCGTGGCCGCGCAACGACACGGTGTGGGCGCACCTGATCGTGCCGAAAGGCGCCGAAGGCCGGCGCTCGGCGGCGGTGCTGGTCCTGCCCGTGATGGCCGCGCCCAACGTCTGGATCGAGACGCGCTTCGTCCATCGCTTCGTGCGCGACGGTCTGGTGGTGATGTGGCTGGAGATGCCCACGCAGTTCCACCGCCGCCCGGACCCGTCGGAGCCCAGCGGTCAGGTTTTCTTGGCGCGCACGCCCAAACGTCTGGCGGCGAACTTCCGCCAGTCCGTGCTGGACGCGCGGCGCGCGCTCGGTGTTTTGTCCGCGCGGCCGGAGGTCGATGCGTCGCGCGTCGCCGTGTTCGGCATCAGCCTGGGCGCGATCGTGGGCTCGCTCGTCTACTCGGTCGACCCGCGCCCGCGCTTCGCGGCCTTCCTGCTGGGCGGCGCCGACATGCCCACCTTGGTCCTCAACGGCTCGCTGACCGGGCCGTTCGCGCGCAAGATGGGCGTGACCCCCGACGAACTGCGGCGCGCCTGGGTCGGTCTCGATGCGCTGGACTACCGCGCCGCCAACGCCGGCAAGCCCGTGCTTCTGCTCAACGCGCGCTCCGACACCGTGATCCCGCGCGCCAACGCCCTAGCTTTGGCCGCGGCCTTCCCGGCCGCCCGCCAGCACTGGGTCCCGTTCGGCCATTACACCGCGATCGTGCATCTGCTCTGGCTGCCGGGCTGGGTTTCGACCCGCCTGCGCGCGGCGCTGGCCGCCCCCCTAAGTTCCACGGCCGTTTCAAAACCGTCCGGGCCTTGACGATGAGCTGTGTTCGCCCTATACTTCCCCCACGCGCCGCGCGGCGCGAGGGGGCCTTATGAACATCTCTAAGTGGACGGCGCTGGCCTTGGCGGTCGCGGTGTGCGCGGGCATCGGCTGTTCCGGGACAACCGGGTCCACCAGCGGCACCAACGGCACCAGCGGAAGCGGGAGCACCAGCGGCTGTGGTTCGGGCTCGTCGACGGGCTCCAGCCATTGACCTTTCCTGGTAAAAAGACGATTAAAATACGCCGTATGCCTTGACAGTCTTTGAGCGGGAGCTTACACTAGCGATAAGCCGCAGGGGAGGTAGTATGAAGACGATTTCGATGTGGTCGGCGCTGGGGCTTGCTCTCGCCTTCGGTTCGGCCGTGGGTTGCGGCAGCCAGGGCGGATGCGGGACGACCAACCCGAACATGATGCAGGCGGCTCCGATCACGACGTGCGGCTACGGCACGGTCGCAAACAACGGGGAGTGCGTGATGCAGGCGGCTCCTGCGGGCGGCGGCGGCGGCGGTTGCGCTGCGGGATACACTTCGAGCAACGGGACCTGCGTGCCGGCGCATTAAACGGAGGATATATGAAAAGTCTCATGCTTCAGCTGGCGACGTTTGGTTTCGCGCTTGCTCTTGGTTCTGCGCTCGGTTGCGGCAGCCAAGGTATGGGTTGCGGTGGCGGCGCCCAGAATCCGGTCAATAACGGTATGATGAACCAGGGTAGCAACATGACGTGCGGCCCGGGCACGGTTCTGATCAATGGGGGAAACGGTCCGCAGTGCGTCGCTGGGAGTAGCCACTAGCCTTCGGTTAGAGTCGAGATTGATGAGGCGCCCCGAGTTTTCGGCGGGGTGCCTCTATTATTGCCGTCACTACTGGTTGGGCAGGGCGACCGGCGGCGACTGACCCTGCATCGCGCCCTTCAGCTGAGGACTGCTGAGCACGTCTGAGACGACCTTGCTTTGGTCGACTCGGCCCCCGCCGACCACGGCCATGATGCTGGGGGGAAGCCCCAGCGCCTGGCCCACGTTCGAGACCAGGTTCTTGACGACGGCGTCGTTGCTCAGCGCGGTGCCCGCGGCGCTGAGCAGTTCCCCGGGCGCCTGCTGGACGCCATTGATGACGAAGGCGCGGATGCCCGGATCGGTCGCGTATTTGCGCACCAGCTTGCCGAAGTTCGGCGAACGGGCCAGTCCCGCCATGAAGGCGGCCGGGTCGTGATTGCGCATATAGTCATCGTTGAGCTTGCGCAGGTCCGGGTAGCTCATCCAGTCCTTGCCGTACTGGCGCACGGATGGGTATTTACGCGTCATCTTGATGGCGAAGTCGCGTACGGTCGACTCATTGCGGCGCGCGGCGTCGCGCAAGCCTGCCTTCGGGTCGTTGGCGGCGGCCGGACCCGCGGGATGGTTGGCCGCGGGCGCGCTCGCGTTGCCGTCGACGACGTTCAGTCCGGGGTCGCTCTTGATCATGATCCCCGACGTCGGCTGGCTCGGCGCGGAATTTGCGTCGGAAATCAGAACGTGCTTCTCCGGCGTCACGGAATTAAGGTCGAAGCCGCTGTAATCCAGCACGGGTCCTTTGCGGTTGGTCAGCGCATACCAGCCCAGCACCCCCGCCGCGGAGCCGACGATCAACAGGACCACCAAAAGGCCGCCCAACCGGCTTTCGCGCGGAGCGCCGTCGCCGCTCATACAGGCATTATGTCCCCACGCGGGAGCTCTCGTCAAGACCCGGCGGTCCGGCCCGTGTCAACTCATCTAAAAAGATCACCGAAGGATGAGCCGTTCCGTTAGCCGTTGTTTTTGTTGTCGTGTTTTAGTCCGTTTTCCTTGCCGTTC
>JABEUV010000177.1 GCA_013044195.1 Elusimicrobiota bacterium
CGCGCGCGCGCGCGTCCGTTCGCCTGCACCGGACGAAGGACGACCGCCGGCTGATCGTCAGTATTTTCCCGCGCGCGTTGGAAAAAAAGCGCAAACACTTCGAGGTGCGCCTGCGCCTAGTCGAGGGCTACGTCGAGGAGGCGAAGGCCGTATTGGTGACGGTCGTCGACCGCCGTCCGCGCGCGGGCATCGGTCTCGACTCTCAGGAGTTGACGCGCGCGGCCGTGGAGTTCGAGGAGGAGTTTCCGGACGCCGGCGAGATCCGCGTGGCCGCTCTCGATCCGCGTCCGTCGTCCAAGGCCTTCAACGCGGGTCTCCTGCGCGGCGCGTCGTTCGCCGACCGAGACGCGCGCCTGGCCGACGCGGCCTGGTCGGTCCGCGGCCTGCCGAAGGCGCGCTGAACGCGGCGGCCGCGCTCAGCGGGGCCGGGCTTCGCGGCGCGCGAACCAGTAGCTGAGAAGCGAGGTCGCCGCATAGATCGCGTTGATGGCGAAGATCATGCGGTAAGAGCCTTGGTGCGCGTCCGCCGTGATGAAGGCCGACGGCAGGGCCCACAGCATGGAGCCCGCGGAGGAGACGAAGAACATCAGGCTGAAGCCCGTCGAGAATCCGTGGGCGGCCTTGCCGCGCAGATGGTGGAATAAGTCCGGCAGGAACATCCAGAGAAACATCGCGGAGGTGGCGAACTGGACGGCCAGCGCGATCCTGGAAACGGCGGCGGCGGAGAACGCCGCGGCCAGCGCGCCGGGCAAAGCCGCGGCGACCGCGAAATAGAGCCCGGCGCTGACCGCCAGCGCCGCCGTCGAAAGCAGAGCGGTCTCCTTCAGGCCGCTGCCGTTCACGCGCTTGGCCCAACCGCCGATCAGCAGCGGGGCGAGCAAGGTGATCCCGCCGAAGACGTTCTGCACGCCCCACAGCGTCTTACCCAGGATCGGCGCGCTGATCAGGCCCAGCGCCAGGGAGGCGGTCGCGCCGACGATGGCCCGTCCCCTCGGCGTCGTCTGGCCCTTGAACGTCTCGTAGATCTGAAACAGCGGGAAGATCGCCGCTCCCGCGTTGCCGGCCACATAGCCGGCCTGGCTGACGGCCTGCCAGGTCGCGGCCAACGGGTGGAACAGGTCGCGAAGTCCCGGCTCGAGGGCAATCGCGGCGGCGACCGGAACCACCGCCAGAAACCGGCCGTTGAGCCGCGAAGTCGAGGTCGGGCGCAGCGCCGCCGTCTTCCGTGGAGCGGCCTGCGCAACGGCGGACGGCTGGAGCGTCTGCGTTCCGCGCGTGCCGATCAGGCGCTCGCCGGTCAGGGCCGCGAAATCTTGCTCCGCCTGCGCCGCGCCGTCCTCGGCGGTGCGCGCGGCGGCGTCGGCCCGGGTCGGCGCGGCCGCGAGGTCCGACAGCCGGCGCGGCGCGCCCGCGCGCACGGCGATCGTGCGCGCGACGGCGGGTAACGTCGTCGCGACCTTCGTCACGCCAAGATCGGACTCTTCGTTCAGGCGGGGGGCGGCCGGCGCGGCCGCGGCGAGGACCGGCAGGGCGGACGTTCCTTCGCCGCCGATCGCGGAGTTCGGCACGCTTGTCGCCGCAGGCGCGGCGCTCAGCGCAAAAGACGGCGCGGAGAGCAGGGACGGCGCAGAAACGTTCAGACCGCCGCCCGCCGGAGGGAGCGCGACGGCGGCCGCGGCGCCGGCGCCGACCGGCGCCGAGGGTCCGGCGCTTTCGAGCCGGAACTCCTGAGCCGCAGCGCGCGGAGCAAGCGACCCCGCCAGCAGGGCGAGCGCGCAGACGGCCAACCATGCGGCTTGCGTGATCTTCGTCGGCACCCTTCGTGCGATCATGCCTAAAGGCTAGCCGAAACGACGCCTCTCGGCATGAGCCCTTAGGTCCCGAGAGGGGGGGACCACCGGCCCCGGCCGAGGTGCCGTCGCGGAGGGTCTTTTCCGACTCCGCTTAAGGCGCGTCGGCCGGCGCCGACGGCGGCGCCGCCGTCGAGACGCGTTCCCAGCCGGCGCCGGACGCGGCGGACGCGCAGCGCGTTTGCGCGGGGTCCGCGCCGTCCAGCGCGCCGCAGACGAGCAGGAGGTCCTTCCCATTGAGCGACCAGTAGTGGTATTCCTCCGCGCCGACGAAGACCGGCGGCATCATCGCCAGCGCCAGCGGCGCGCCGTGCTCGACGGCTTTGCCGTCCATCATGAAGCCGTTGCCGCCCATGTCCGCGCCGAGCATGGTCAGGCCGTAGTGCGCGCCGCCGGCCGATAGGCCCAGCGCCGGACCGCGGCCGACCGTCTTTCCGCCCAAGGAATAGTCGTGAATTTGGGTCCGTTCGTCGACGACGACGAGCGTCTTGTCCTCGAACGCGCGGCCGTCGTCGCCGATGATGAGCGAGCAGCCTTGGCAGGGCGTGATCGCCGTTTCGATTCCGTCGACGACGGCTTGATCGCACTCGCCGTACCACGAGGGCGGACGCCCGATGCAGTAGCCGGCGCGGCGTCCGTCGGGACTGAACGCCGGGGCGGATGCGCCGGTCCAAGGTCCGGTGCGCTCGCCGTCGAGCTCCACGTAGAAGCGGTTGTCGGGGCGCTTCCAGAGGCCGCCCATGCGCTTGAGGTCGGGGCTGAACGTCGTCGTGTCGTAAGGCACGGCCCGCACCGGCCGGTGATCGCGGTACAGCCAGTTCGCTTCGGACCAGCGCACGACGTAGGCCGTGGATGTCTCGGACACGGCGAGAACCAGGGGCGCGTCCTTGAACGCCGGGCCGGTGCCTTGTCCGGACACGATCACCCAGCCTTCCGGCGTGCGCGCGGAAAACGCGGCGTTGCGGCCGCTGGGGCTGAGCTTGAGTTGGCCGATTTCCATGTAGACCTTGCGGCCGACGCGACGGCCGTTGATCGCGGGCGCGAGTCCTCCTTCGACGTTCAGAAAATGAAAAAGCACGGAGCCGTCCGCGCTGAGCGCGCCGGGTCCGGCGAGCGTGCCCGCGTCCGCCCGCGCGCGGGCGCGGCCGTCGACCATCCAGCGGTCCTCACGCTCGTCCGATTCCAGGTAGGCGAAGTGATACCCGTCGGCCGAATACAGCGTGCCGCGCGGAGGCAGAGGGCCGGCGTCGAACATCGCCAGTTCCGCGCGCCCCTGGGCGGCCGCCAACAGCAGGAGGGCGGCCGCAAGCCCGGCGCGGTTCACGGCTGTTCGGCGCGCGCCTGCAGACCGAGACGGCGCGCGGTCTGCGCGCAGGGACCATGTCGAGCGGACGTTTTGCCGAGGGAGACGCAGACGAGTTCGACGCGGTAGCCGTCCGAGGCGAAGAAGTGAAACTCGTCCTCGGAATCGAACGTGGGTTGAGCGCTGTGGTTGTTGACCGCGGAATGAATCGGGTCGTGGATGCGCAGCGCGGTCTTTCCGTCGATGAAGGCGAAATAGTCCGGCCCCGATACCTTGTGGCCGAAAAAAACGGCGTGCGTCCCCTTCGGGCTGAAACCGATGGCGCTGTCCATGTTCGAAACGGTTGCGATCCTTTTGCCTCCGCGAAACACATCGAATTCGTGACCGTTTCTATCCATCCAATAAGGCGTGCCGTCGGGCGAGAGGGAAAGATCGCTTCTTTCCGCTTCGTCGCGGGTGGGTGCTGGGCCGGTCTTGCCGTCGACGACGACTTCCTGGCCGTGGAAGTAGCCGAAATGTCGGCCGTCCGCGCTGAAGGCCAGGTTCGTGACGTGGGGCGCGGGGATGGTTTGCGTCTTTCCGTCGAGCTCTATGAACCACGAGCCTGCGTCCGAGCGTGAGGCCGCGAGGCGCGAGAGGTCGGGCGGCGCGGCGATTTCGTAATAGTTGCCGCTTGCCACCGGAGCGCTGTCTCGGTAGATCACTTCCGATTCCTTCCAGTTCTCCATGTAGTAGATCGACGACGGGCCGACGATGATTTTTCGAGGAGCTCCGTCCATGAGCGGGCCGCTGCCGAGGCTTGAGACGACCTGGTAGCCGCCGGCCGTGCGGGCGACAAAGGCCGCGAAAGTGTGGTCTGGACTAAGGCTTAGGTTGGACACATCTTGGACGACGGAGCCGAAGGGCTTGCCGTTCATCGCCGCGACGACGCCGCCGACGCGCCCCTGTGAAGACGGGACTTTCATCACATGAAGGAGCTCTTTGCCGTCGTCGCTCAGCGCGCAGTCGGAGTAACCGGTGCCTTCGAGTATCCCAGGCGCGGCTTCGGCGATCGGGCGGCCGTCGACGAGGAACTGATCGTTTCTTTTCCCGGCGACGAGCACGGCGTAATGATAGCCGTTCGCCGAGACGCAACTGGAGCCGTAGACGTCCTTGAGCCTCACGGCGGGAAACGCCGCCATGTCCGCGCGCGCGGACATAGCGAGCAGGAGGCCCAGCGCCGCCAGGCGCGTCTTCACGCCGCGACGGCCGGGCGGGCCTTGCGCGCGCGCGCGGCGGCGTAGTCCAGCATGTCGGCCTCCACCTGCTCCAGTTGGGAGTCCTCGATTTCGAAGACCTCGCGGCCCTTGAGGCGCGCGGCGATGCGCCGGGACAGCGCGTCGTCGATGAAGGGCACGGCGCGGCCGCGCTTGTACTCGTTTTCCTTTTCGCCGTAGAGGCCGAGGAAGGTCTTGTCGCGAAACCACGCCTGGCGATTCGATGCGGTCTCCAATTGCTTGAGCAGTTCGGCGCTGGGGTCGCGCTGGACGAATTCGAAGAAGGTCGCGCTGGGCTTGGCGGCACCGGGCACGGTCCACTCTCCGGAGAAGACTTGGATCAGGTCCTCGTCGGCGTCCTTGAGGATCGGCGTGATAAAGTTCACGCCGCGCTCCACGCAGAATTTATGGAAGCCCAGCAGGTCCGGCGTGCGCAGGGCCACGTGCTGCCAATGGCAGGAGCCGCCGCGGTTCTTGAGCATGGCGCGCACGTGGGACGAGCGGGTCTTGGGCTCGGTCGGCTGGACGACGGCGAAGATGGCCTGCGACGGCACGCGCGCGTCCTTTTCCATGCCCACGCGCGCGGCGAAGGTCATGGAGGAAGGTTTTTTCTGACCGGGCCAGTTCGAGCGCTTCTCGTAGATCAGGTCCTCGCGGCCCACGCCGAAGATCACGCGGAACAGCGCGTAGGTCGTTTTGTAGAGGTCGGGTTCGACCAGAAAGGTCATGTGGTCGACGACGAAATTATGGAACGGCTGTTTCTTCATGGGGCCTCCGTCCGGGGGATGGTCACGCGGCCTCCGGCCGCGGGAGTTCGAACGCGTCCTGCGTGCGTGAATACCAGGCGCCCTCCATGCGGCCGATCGCCCGGAGGTCCTGGTGGCGGATATTTCCGCCGTTATAAATTTGATCGTCGTAGTGGATGTAGACGACCTTGCCGATGATCAAGTTGCCCACCAGCGGGCCTTCGCCCAGCGCGACGACTTGCAGGAGCTCGCACTCGAAAGCCGCCGGGCTCTCGGCGACGCGCGGGGGTTTGACCTTCACCGACGGCCGAGGGGTCAGTCCGCACTTCTCGATCTCGCTGACGCCGTAGGGATACGGCGCCGAGGTCTGGTTCATCTTCGCGGCGTTGGCTTCGGTCGCGAAATTGACCACGAACTGCCGCGTCGCCTCGATGTTGACCAACGTATCCTTCTTTTTGCCGGTCCGGTCGTTGGCGGAAGAGAAGCACAAGGTCATCGGGTTGGCGCCGATGCCCGTGAAAAAGCTGAACGGGGCGATATTGGTCGCGCCCGCGGGCGAGACCGTGGAGACCCAGGCGATGGGCCGCGGCTGGATGGTCCCGATCATCAGCGCGTAGCGCGCGCGAAGCTCAAGCGCCTCCGGGTCCAGCTCCATCAGGCCGCCGAAATCCCCTGCGTGTCGCGGTTCCAACTGAGCGGATAGTCCTTGTCGGCGATGCCCAGGGCCTGGCGTGCGACCGACAGCGGCTCGAAAAACGTGTCCAGCATGACGGCGAGATAATCCGAGAGCTTGCCGCGCTCCGCGAACGAACGCTTGGCCGCCATGCCGTGCGGCGAGTGCGGCAGACTGCCGGGATGGAAGGTAAACGAGCCCGGCTCCACCAGCCCTTTGCGCGCGCCGTAGGAGGTGTTCGAGAAGAACATCACCTCGTCGCTGTCCACGTTGAAATGAGCGTAAGGCGCGGGCACGTCGCGCGGATGCCAGCCCTCGATCTGTCCTTTGAACGTGCACACCGCGAAGCCGGAGTGGGGTGCCGTGCCGGACTCGAAAGTCTGGCGCGTGGGCGGGGCGGTGTGGATTTGGCGCGCCAGCGGATGCTGCTCGTCGGTGTGGAACGTGAACGGATAGAGCGCGCCTTCCCAGCCGATCAGGTCGAACGGGTGGTGATCGAGGGACATCTCGGTGGTGAAGCCCCCGCCGTGCTTGGTCCAGATGCGGAACTCGCCGTCCTCGTCGCGCGCGGGGCGGAACTCCGGCGTCTCGACCTCGGTCTCCACAATGGGCGCCATCAAGGTCGCTTGGCCGGATTTATTGAGGTGGTGGGGGGCGAAGTGAATCGGGTAGCGCGACTCCACGATGAGGAGCGCGCACTCCTCGCTTTCCAGCTCCACGCGGTAGGTCGTGCCCTTGGGCACGACGACGTATTGGCCCGGACGGAAGGGCAGCACGCCGTATTCGGAGGCGAGCAGGCCGCGACCCTCCTGTACGAACCACAGCTCGTGGCCGTCGCCGTTGCGAATAAAACGGTCGGCCGGGCAGGAGCGCTCGAAGCGCGCCGCGAAGATGAACGTGGACGTGCCGTAGACCAAAGGCAGGCGCCCGCTGAGCACGTCGCCGTGCGCCTTCAGGCGGCCGGTGCGCAGATGCCACGGCTGGAGCGGCAGGGGCGTGAGCGGCTGGGGGCGCAGATCCAGCGGCAGCCGGTGCGGCTCCCGGATGAGTTGGGTGGGGTATTTGCGGTAGTGATATTTGCGCGACCAATCGCCGGAGAAACCCATGACGCCGTGGATTTCCTCCAGCGCCAGCACCTCGGGTTCCGAATAGAATTCCGTGTGCGGCGTGCGCGGCACGCGGCCGCGCGTCAGAATCACGCTCATGGCGCCATCCTAGCAAAACCGCGCGTTTGCGCAACGGCCTTCAGCCGGCCGTTTCGGCGCTGTAGCGCGCCAGCCGGCCGTCGCGTACGACCGCGCGGTACGTGCGCGCGAAGATCAGCCACGCGAGCGCGGCATAAAAGATATCGAGGCCCGCCGCGGCCAGCAGGCCGGTGCGCGACGCCGCGCCGCCCGCGGCCAGCGCGCGCATGGACTCGAAGACGTAGGACGGAGGCAAAGCGCGGGAGACGGCCCGCATCCATGCCGGCAGAATGGAGACGGGATAGAAGACGCCGGCAAACGGTGCGACGAGCGCCGGTATGGGCCAGACGAACCACTCCGAGGCGGGGCCCAGGCGCAGGACCAACGCGACGGCCATGATCCCCAGGGCGACGCCGAAGACGAACAGCAGGGCCAGGAATGGAACGAAGAGCGCGCCGTAGGCCAGAAACGAAAGACCGAAGCCCAAAGTGGCGATCAAAAGCATCGCCAATAATCCGACCGCGCTCGTCGCCACGCTGGTGAGCACCAGCCCCGCCAGGTATTCCCGGATCGTCAGCGGCGAGGCGAAAAAATTGAGGAAGTTGCGCGACCAGACGTCCTCGAAGAACGCCGTCGTCACGCCCTGCATCACGCGCATGAAGAAATCCCAGACCAATACGCAGCCCAGCAAGGTGCCCACGAAGCTGAAACCGGAGGCGGCCGCGCCGTTGAGGTAGCGCGCCAGAAAGCCCCACAGCATCATGTCGACGCCGACCCAGGCGAACAGCGGCAGGACGCGCGAGAGGCTTCCTCTCATGAGATAGAACTGGCGCAGCACCACGGCGAACACGCGGCGCGGGTTCATAGCGACAGCGGCTCCCGGGCCACGGCCACGAACAAGTCCTCCAAGTCCTTGCGGCCGTGCTGGGCGGGCAAGGTCTTGGGGTCGCCCTCCAGAAGGAGCCGACCGTGGCAGAGGAAGAGCACTCGGTCGCAGACCTCGGCGACTTCGTGCATGTTGTGCGACGTCCACAGCACCCCGGCGTCGGCCTCGGCGGCGAACTCCCGGATGCGGGCGCGCAGGTCGCGCGCGACCGACGGATCGACGGAGGCCGTCGGTTCGTCGAGCAGGAGCAGGCGCGGTCGATTGAGCAGGGCCTTGGCCAGGCACAGCCGCGTCTGCTCTCCTGAAGAAAGCAGGCCCGCCTTCGTGTGCTCGAAGCGGCGCAGGTCGAAGCGCTGAATCAGTTCGTCGACGCGCGCCGACAGATCGTCCACGCCGAAGAGCAGGCCGAACACGCGCAGGTTCTCGGCCACGGTCAGGTTGCCGGGAAGCGGCGCGTTGACGGAGGCGAAGTTGGCGCGTTCGCGAGGCACGCTTTGGATTTCGCCCGCGCTCGGCGCCAGCACTCCCAGGATCATGCTGATGGTCGTGGTCTTTCCCGCCCCGTTGGGGCCGAGCAGACCCACGATCTCGCCGGCGTGTACTTGGAAAGTGACGCCGTCCACGGCCGCGACGCCGCCGAACTCCTTGCGTAGGCCCGCGACGTTCAAGATCGTCTTCATGGCCCGCACATCCTCGCAAATTCAAACTCGACGCGCGTGCAAGCCGCGCCCCGGCCCGCGTTCTTTGAAATGCTATTCTGAGCGAATGCCGCCGTTTTGGGACTGGATTGGCGCGTGTTGGAGTGATTACCGCCGGCTGTGGGGGCGGTTGATGACGGTGCTGGGCGTGGCCGGAGCGGCGACCTTGGCCGCGGTCGCCCTGCCGTTGATTCCGACGCTGATCCTTGCGGTGATGCGCATCGGCCCGCCGTGGGTGGTCGTCGGCGTGGGCGCGACGGCGTCTCTGACGGTCGCGCTGTGGGCGTCCTCGTGGGGACAGGCCGCGGCGCTGCGCGCGGTGCGCTACGACGAGCCGGCCGCCGACAGCCTGTCGCGGGCGTGGCCTCAGACCGCGGCGTTCGGCTGGGTCGTCACCTTGACCTTCCTGGCGATGGGCGGGGGCTACTGCCTTTTCGTTCTGCCCGGTGTGGCGCTGACGGTGCTCCTGTTTTTCGCGCCGTACTACGAGATTTCCGGAGAGGGCGTGGGAACCGAAGCGCTCGGCTTATCTTGGGCGCGCGTGGCCGCGCGTCCGGGCGACGCGGTTGTGCGCCTGTTGGCCGCGCTCATCCTGGCGTGGGCGCCCAGCCAGATTCCGCTGGTGGGCTGGCTGATCGCGATGGTCTGGGCGCCGTTCGGCCTGGTGGCGACCTCAAGGCTGGCCGACGACCTGCGCGCGGCCTCGCCGGACGCGCGCTCGCCCGAGTGGATGGGCCGGGCCGTCGCCGGTCTTTCGGCCGTCCTGCTGGTCGGACTTTTAAGCGCGTCTCTCGGCGCGGTGTACCTGGCGCGCCGCGCTTTGCCCATGGCCTCCGGGATGGCGGGCCGTCTGATGGCCGGCGGCATCGATCCGGCCTCGGGCCGGGCGCTCTTGGCGGTGGCACAAGGGACCGCCACGCCCGAGCAGAAACGCCAGGCCTACGACTTCGCGGTCGCGGCCTCTTCGGCGGCCTGGAACGCGGACGTGTCCAGCGCTCCGATGGGGAGCCTCTGGCCGTGAACGCCAAGCGCGGGTTGGTTTGGGGGCTGGGAGCGCTGGCGGCGCTGGCCCTGCTGGCGGCCGCCGTCGGCTCGCGGTTGGAGCAGGTGCGCCGCGCGGGCGAGGCGGTGTCCTGGCTGTGGGTCGGCGCGGCGCTGGCGTGCGCGTGCGCCAGCCACGCGATGGTGGGGCTGGCGCTGTCGGAGACGCTGGCGGTGCTCGGCCACGTGCTGGGCGCGCCGGTCGTTCTGGGCATCGCGCTGGTCTCCACCACCGCCAACTACGTGCTTTCGGCGGGAGGCGCGACCGGCTTTGCGCTCAAGGCGCATCTTCTGCACAAGCGCCGCGTGCCGATCGCCACGACGATCACCGCGTCGGCCGTCACCTCCGCGATCCTCTACGCGGTGCTGGCGCTGATCCTGGCTCAAGGCCTGGCCACCTTGCTTCTGCGCGCGGGCGGCGCGCGCGTGGCGGTGCTGGAAAGCGCGTTCGGCCTGCTCGTCCTGCTGGCGCTGGCGGGGCTGATTTTGGTGGTGTTCTTCAATCGCGCGGCGCGCGGACGTCTGACGCACCGCTTGTTTCGCGTGACCAACCGCGCCGCGTTCTCCTTGTCGCAGCGCGAGATTCCGCCCGAGGACTTCGCCGCCTTCGAGATGCAGTTGACCCAAGGCTTGGCGCGCATCCGTTCCGGGCGCGGGCGTCTGACCGCGACCGTCCTTTATACGTGCCTGGACTGGGGGTTTGCGATGACGGCGCTGTGGCTGTGCTTCCGCGCGACCGGCAACAACCTGCCGCTGGGCTATCTGGTCGCGGCGTTCACCACCAGCCAGGCCGCGACCTTGATTCCGATCCTGCCCGGAGGGTTGGGCGCGGCGGAGGGTTCGATCGCGGCGCTGATGGCGGGCTTGGGCGTCGACGCGGGCGCGGCGCTGGTGGCCGCGATGCTGTTCCGGCTGTGCTATTACGTCGTGCCCTCCTTGCTGAGCGTGCTGGTGCTTTGGGGTCTGAAAGTCTCGGAGCCGGCGGTCCTGCGCGAGGCGGCCGACCTCGGCCGCGATTTGAAAAACCGCGCCGCGGACCATAAGGCCTGAGCCGGGTCTAGGTCTATTGCCGCGCTCGCGCGCCGCATGAGCGGGTTCCCGCGGCGGGCACTCCTGAGTATGATACGCGCATGAGACCGGTTTTGCTGCTGTCGATCCTGTTCGCTGTTCCCGCGCATGCGTCGCCCGGCGCGATCGACCTCGACGCGCTGGCGGCCTCCGCGGGCGAACTGGGCTTTTCGCCGCCGCCGGCGGACATCGCCGTTCCGCCGCCTCCGCGTCCGGCGGCGTTCGCGCCGGTCGCGGCGTCCGCCGCGGCCTTCTCGCGCGTGAGCCTCGCCGGCCTGCTCGACCGGCATTGGACCGCGGTTGACTGGTTCGACGACGTCTCGGGCCGCACCTACGCCGCCGGGACGCTGGACGTCGACGGCTCCGCTTGGCTCGTCGTCAGCCCGCCCGGCCGCGCGCCCCTGCTGGTGAAGGTCGAGCGCGGGATGTCGGCCTCTTGGACGGCCGGCGGCCGCCGCTACTCGCTCGACCTCGACGTGAGCATCTTCCGCCCGCGGCTCAACAACTTGTTCGAGATCAAGGACGCGGACTCGGGCGCGACGCTGTGGCGCAGCCGCATCGGCGATTTGTTCCGCAAGACCGACGCGGCGGGTCTTGCTGTTTCCATCGCGGGCCGCCCGTATCGCCTGTTCCTGTCCCGCCTGCCCGACGCGTCCGCGCGTCCGGCGGCGCCCTCGGACCGCATCGGCGTGTGCCTGGTCTACGACGGCGCGGACGCGTCGTCCGACGGCTTCGAGTCTTATCGCTTTCTCCTTTCCGATCTGGAATCCACTCCGCGCTCGGTTCGGCTGCACGGCGGCGACCGGGCGATTTTGAGCGTTTCCTCCGACGGCGGCGAGCTGACCGTCTCCGACTAAAATTGGACGCGGCGCCGCGAAAACAGTAGAATGCGGCCCTGATGACGCTTTGGGCCGTCGTTATCGCGGGCGCGGCCGCCGTCGTTTTCGCGGCGGCGATGTTGTGGAGCCGATCCCTCTACAACGGCGCGGTGTGCCTGCTGGTCGTGCTCCTGCAGACCGCGCTGATCTACGTGCTGCGCGGCGCACCCCTGCTCGGCCTGCTCCAGGTCATGATCTACGCCGGGGCGGTCATGGTGCTGACGGTGATCACCATCATGGCCTCCGGCGGCGCCTCGGCGGCGGAGCGCTTCGCCGACTTCGCCCTGCCGCGCGGCTTGGCGGCGCTGGGCGTGGCGGCCGTCGCCGCCGAGATCGCGCTGACTTTGGCGGGCGCGCCCCCGCGCGCGGCGGCGGTTGCGGCCCCGGGATTGACGGCCGCCTTCGGCGGGGATCTGTTCCACTCTTACGCGCTGGCCACCGAGGCGGTCACCTTGCTGATGTTCTTGGCCGCGCTGGCCGTGCTGCCGGACAAGGAGCCTTCATGAACGCGGCGGTGTGGGCGACGGCGGGCGCGCTGTTCGCGCTGGGCTTGGCGGCGGTCGTTCTGCGCCGGCAGATGCTGGCCATGCTGCTGGGCGTTGAACTGATGGTGGCCGCGGCCGATCTGGCCCTGGTGCACGGCGCCTGCCGCTTCTCCGACCCGGAAGCCCTTGCCGCGGTCGCGGTCATTCTGGCGGTCGCCGCGGCCGAAGCGGTCGTCGGCTTGTCCTTGATCCTGAAAGTCCTGCGTTCGGGCCGCGGCCTGGACGCGGGCGATCTCACGGAGCTGCGCGGATGACTCCCGCCCAGGTTCCCATCGTCGCCTGGCTGTTGTTTCTCGCACCGATCTCGGCGATTCTGTTCGGCTTCTTCATCCTGCGCCCGCTCAAGCCGGAGTGGACGCACTGGCCCATCCTGCTGTCGTGCGCGGTCGTGGCCGTGGCGAGCGTGGCCTTGGCCGCGCGCGTCTACGCCGACGGCAGTTTCGATCTGAATTTCTACCGCTGGGCCGCCGTCGGCGATTGGGGGGTCGACTTCGGTTTGAGGATCGACGGTCCGTGCGTGGCGGTGCTGACTATGGTCGCGCTGGTGGGTTCGCTGATCCACGTCTACGCCGCTTCTTATATGAAGGGCGATCCCGGCTTCTCGCGCTTCTTTCTGGTCTTTCACCTGTTCTTCCTGGCGATGATCGGACTGTTGACCGCCAACAACTACGTGCAGATGTACCTTTTCTGGGAGCTGGTCGGGTTGGCGTCGTATCTGCTCATCGGCTTCTGGTATCAGAAGGAAAGCGCGCGCAAGGCGGCGCTGAAGGCGTTCCTGACCAATCGCGTCGGCGACTTCGGCTTCCTGCTGGCGCTGCTGCTGATCCTCACGACGTTTCGCGTCGCGCAGTTCCACATCATCTACCTCAAGGTTCTGGTCCTCGCGTCCGGCGGTCACACTCCCGAATTTTTGCCGCTGATCGGCGGCCTGCTGATCTGGGCCGCGTGCGCGAAGTCCGCGCAGTTTCCGCTCTATTTCTGGCTGCCCGACGCCATGGAAGGCCCCACGCCCACCTCCGCGCTGATGCACGCGGCCACCATGGTCACCGCGGGCGTGTTCCTGCTCATCCGCTCCTGGCCGCTGATCGCGGCCGTGCCGGGCTTGCCGACGGCGGTCGCCGCCATCGGCGCGTTCACCGCTTTGGCCTCCGCCGTGATCGCGGGCACGCGCAAGGACCTTAAGCGCATTCTCGCCTACTCGACGGTCAGCCATCTGGGCCTGATGATGCTGGCCCTCGGTCTGGGTCAGATCGGCGTGGCGGTGTTCCACCTGATCGTGCACGGCTTCTTCAAGGCGGCGTTGTTCCTCTGCGCCGGCAACGTCGGCCACGCCATCCATCAGCCCACGGCCAACGTCGACGAGGTGGGCGGGTGGCGCAAGGCCTTGCCGTGGACCTACGCGTGCTTCCTGCTGGCGGCGCTGTCGTTGGCGGGGGTGTTTCCGTTCGGGGGCTTCTTCAGCAAGGACGCCATCGTGGACGCGGCGCTGTCGCGCGGCGGCCTGTTTGCCGCGGCGGGTCTGCTGGTCTCCATCGGCTCGGCGTTCTACATCTTCCGCATGCTGTTTCTCACTTTCCACGGCTCGCGGCCCGAGCAGAAGGGCCTGTCGGCGCACCCGCACGAGGCCGGCTTCGGCTTCGTCGCGCCGATCGTCTTGCTCGCGGTCGGCTCCGCGTTCGCCGGTCTTCTGCGGCCGCTGATCGAGCGCCTGGTCGACGGCGGCTTGCATGGTCTTCCGGTGTCCGTCGGCGGCGTCGCCTTGCAGATGAATCTGCCCGGCTCGGCCATGATCCCGGGCTTCGAGTGGCGCGCCCTGCTGATCGGCACGGCGATGGCCGCCATCGGCGCGGGCGCGGCGTATGCTTTGACGATGATCGACGCGGGCTGGGACTGGCGCTGGCGCGTCTCTTCGCCGCGGCTCGTGCGCGTGTTCGACACGGACTTCGGCTGGAAGACGCTCATCGGCTGGATCGCCGACGGCGTGACGGGCTTGGGCAACTTCGCGGGGCGCGTGCTCGACAAGAAGTGGTGGGACGGCGCCATCGAGAGCACGGGCTCGGCGGCGTTAGGCGCGGGCGGTCTTTTGTCGGACGCGTCGCGCGGGCGTCTCAACGAGGCGCTGTGGTGGATGGCGGCCGGCGCGGCCCTTCTGCTCGCGGCGGGGGGACTGCGATGAGCCTCTTGACCGCGCTGTGGGTGGTGCCTCTGGCCGGAGCCGTCGCGTGCGCGCTGTCGGGGCGCGCGGCGCGCTGGACTTCGCTCGCGTTTTCGCTGGCGGCGCTGGCGCTGTCGGCCGCCGCTTTGCGGCCGGTGCTGGCGTCGAGCGGCGCCGGGTTGGCGCTGGCCGGAGGGGCGCCGGGTGCGTTCGGCGTCTCCTACGCGCTGGCGGCCGACGGGCTGTCGCTGTCTCTGGTGGGACTAACGGCGTTCCTGAATCTGATCTGCGTGGCCGCTTCCTGGGATCTGGACGTCTCGGCGGGCTACTGGGCCTGCTTTCAGGCGCTGGCCTGCGCGCTGTGCGGCGTGTTCCTGGCGCGCGACCTGTTTCTGTTCTACATATTCTGGGAGGCGACCTTGATCCCGATGTTCTTCATCATCGGGCTGTGGGGCTCCGACAACCGCCGCCGCGCGGCGCTGAAGTTCTTCATCTTCACGTTCGCCGGCTCCATCTTCATGCTGCTGGCGCTGATCGCGGTCGTCGTCCTGCACCAGCGCGCGACCGGCGAGTGGACCTGGAATCTAGCCGCGCTGAGGGGCACCGATCTGGGCCCCGCGGCGCCGTGGATATTTTTGGGCTTGCTCGTAGGCTTCGGCGTGAAGGTGCCGATGGTGCCCCTGCACACGTGGCTGCCGGACGCGCACACCGAGGCGCCGGCCGCGGGCTCCGTGATGCTCGCGGGCGTGATGCTGAAGATGGGCGTCTACGGAATCCTGCGCGTCGCCCTGCCGCTGGCGCCGACGGTCGCCGCCGCGTGGATGCCCCTGTTGACGCTGCTGGCCGCGATCAGCGCGGTCTACGGCGCGCTGTGCGCGATGGCGCAAACCGATCTCAAGCGCCTGGTCGCCTACTCGTCGATCGCGCATCTGGGCTTCTGCCTGCTGGGCGTGTTCTCCGGCACCGCGCAGGGCCTGGCCGGCGCCGCCCTGCTCATGATCAACCACGGCATCACCACGGGCGCTTTGTTCCTGCTGGTCGGCTTCCTGTATGAGCGCGCGCACAAGCGCGGCCTGTCCGATTTCGGCGGCCTGGCCGAGCGCGCGCCGCGCCTGGCGTTCTTCTTCGGCTTCTCGATCATGGCGTCGATCGGCCTGCCCGGCCTCAACGGCTTCGTCGGCGAGTTCCTATGCCTGTCCGGCATCTGGCAGTCGAGCCTGCCGATCTTCGCGGTGCTGGGCGTGATCGGCGTGACTTTGGCCGCGGTCTACGCTCTGCCCGCCTACCAGGCCGTGTTTTGGGCGCCGGAGGGCCCGGGCTCGGTCAGCGCGAAGGTGCGCGACCTGGGCGCGCGAGAAAGCGGGATTTTGTGGACGCTGTGCGCGCTGATGCTGTGGATCGGGCTGGCGCCGCAGCCGTGGCTGGCGGCGCTGGCGCCGTCTCTCCGGGGATTGGTGCGATGAATCCTCTGATGTATCCGCTTGCGCCGCAGGCCGCGCTCGCCGCGGGCGTGTTCGGAGCGCTGGGACTGGGCCTGCTTGTCCGGCCGAAGCCAGTCTGGGGCTGCGTCCTGGCTGCTCTGGCGCCGCTGGCGGCTCTGGCCGCCTTGCGCGTCGTCCCACCGGGCTACTGGCCGCCGCTCGTCGACGTCGACGCCAAGAGCCTGGGCTGGCAGTTCGTGATCTACGCGGGCGCGCTGCCGCTGGCGTTCTGCGCGCCTGGCGACGACGTGGAGACGGCTTTGTTCCTGGGCGCGACGTTGGGCATGGGCCTGCTGGCGGTCGCGGGCAACCTGCTGATGCTGTTCGTGGGACTGGAGTTCATGTCCCTGCCCGCGTACCTGCTGGTCGCGCGTTCGGGCGAGGGCCCGCGCGGGCGCCGGCTTGAGGCGGCGGTCAAGTATTTCTTCGCGGGCGCGCTGGCGGGGGCGTTGTTCCTGTTCGGCATGGCTTTGTACTACGCGGAGACGGGCCGCCTGGGACCCGGAGCCGCGGCGCTGGGCACTTTGGGCCGCGCGGGCGTCTCTCTGATGGCGGCCGCCGCTCTGTTCAAGATCGGCGCGGTTCCCCTGCATTGGTGGCTGCCGGACGTCTACGAGGCCGCCGCTCCGGAAGTGACCGGATTTCTTTCCACATCGATGAAGGCGGCGGCGACGTTGTTTCTGGTGCGCGTGATCCAGATCGCGCCGGATCCGATGTTCGGGGCGATCCTGCCCTGGTTGGGGGCCGGAACCGCTCTGTTCGGCGCTTTGCTGGCCCTGCGTCAGGAGCGCCTGCAGCGTCTGCTCGCCTACTCGTCGCTGTCGCACGCGGGCCTGCTGATTCTGGGCGTGGGAGCCTGGGCGCGTCTGGGCGGCGATCCTCGCGCGCTGGCGGCGCTGCTGCTCTATTTGGGCGCCTACGCGCTGATGAGCAACGGGGCGTTCGCGTTCCTGGCGGCGACCGGCCTGGAGACGCGGTCCCAGTTGCGCGGCTACGCGGCGCGTTCCGCAGGAGCTTCGGCGGCGTTCGCGGTCCTGCTGTTCGCCCTGGGCGGCGTGCCGCCGACCGGCGGCTTCCTGGCCAAGCTGCTGGTGTTCTGGCAGGCGCTGCGCGCGGGTCTGGCGGGGCCGACGGCGTTGGCGGCTGTCGCGTCCGTGGTGTCGCTCGGCTACTATTTGGGAATGGTGCGCGACATGTATTTTGACGCGCCGCAGGATACAGCCGTCCCGCGGACCGTGCGCGCGCCGAGCCTGGTCTTGCTGACCTGCGCGATCGGCGTGGTCCTGCTGGGCGTCGCACCGCTTCTGCGCGGCCTGGTCGGGGGGCTTTGGCCGTGACTCCCGCCGCGCTGATCGCGCTCGTCGTCGACGCCGTGATCGTGCTGGCGCTGACCGGCTTCTTTACCAGCGCCGGTCGCCTGCTGGGGCCGCGCTCCAAGCACAACGCCAACGCCGACATGCCCTACGAGACCGGCCTGCCGCCGCTGTCGCCGGCGCACGAGCGCATGACGGTGCTCTACCACCGCTTCGCCGTTCTGTTCGTCGTGTTCGACGTGGACCTGGCGTTCCTTCTGCCGTGGGCGCTGAACCGGTCGGCGTTGGACGCAGCCGCGCTGGGCGCGATCACGGCGTTCACGGTGATCGTGCTGTTCATGCTCGCCTATTTCTGGCGCAAGGGGGCTCTCGAATGCCGCTAGAAGAAACCATCGCGCCTGCGGGCACGATGACCACGCAGATCGACGCCGCCCTGGGTTGGGCGCGCAAATATTCGATCTTCCAGTATCCGTTCGTGACCGCGTGCTGCGGCATGGAGTTCATGTCCACGGCCGCCAGCCACTATGATTTGGATCGTTTCGGCGCGGGCTTCCCGCGCTTCTCGCCGCGCCAGGCCGACTGCCTGATGGTGGTGGGCACGATCAGTCACAAGATCGCGCCGGTCCTGCGCCGCATCTACGACCAGATGGCCGAACCCAAGTGGGTGATCGCCTTCGGCGTGTGCACGTGCACCGGCGGCTTCTACAACAACTACTCGACGGTGCAGGGCATCGACACCATCGTGCCCGTCGACCTCTACATCCCCGGCTGTCCGCCGCGCCCGGAGACGGTGATCCAGGGCCTGGTCATGCTGCAGGAAAAAATTCAGAAGACCGGCGGTCGCCCGCGCCGCGTCGTGGAGGCGGCACCGTGAGCGCCCCCGCGACCCAGGGCGAGCGCCGCGAGATACCGGCGGCGGACGCGCGCGCCGGTCTTGAGGCGTTGAAGGCCGAGGGCTTCAACGTGCTGGTCGATTTGACCTGCGTGGACTATCTGGCGCAGAAGCGCGCGCCGCGCTTCGACGTGGTCTACCGCCTGATGAAACTGGACGCCGCCGAAGGCCGCGACCTGGGCCGCGTCGAGATCCACTGCGCGGCCGACGCGCAGCCCGTCTTGCGCTCGGTCCGCGACCTGTGGCCGGTGGCGGACTGGCTTGAGCGCGAGGTGTGGGACATGTTCGGCGTGGGCTTTATCGACCGGCCGGACATCAAGCGCCTTTTGATGTATGAGACCTTCGTCGGCCACCCTCTGCGCAAGGACTACCCGATCGCCAAGCGCCAGCCGCTGATCGGGCCGAAAAGCGGCGAAAAGGCGGACAGCCCTTCGTTCAACATCCTGAAGCCGACGGTCGTAGGGGAATGAGAGTGAGCTTTCCGCTTGTGCTGCTTTTGGGCTTGGCGTTCGCCGCGGCGGGCTGCAGCACCATCAGCATGCGCAACACGGAGACGGGCTTCAAGAGAGATTTTCTGACCTTGCCGAAGATTCGGTTCTAAAACATGACCATCGCCACCCCCGACCGCGGACGCAAGACCTTCATGCTGAACATGGGCCCGCAGCATCCGGCCATGCACGGCGTCGTGCGCCTGATGCTGGAACTGGAGGGCGAGAACATCGTCGACGTGGACTGCGAGATCGGCTACCTGCACCGCGCCTTCGAGAAGCACGCGGAGTCGGAGACGTGGAACAACGTCGTGCCGTGGACCGACCGGCTCAACTACGTCTCCCCGTTGATCAACAACGTGGGCTACGCGCTGGCCGTCGAGCGCCTGGCCGGCATCGAAGTGCCGGAGCGCGGCCAATACATCCGCGTGATCGCCTCCGAAATCTCGCGCGTGACCGACCATCTGACGTGTGTGGGCGCTTCCGCCATGGAGTTGGGGGCGTTCACGGTATTCCTGTATCTGATCAAGGCGCGCGAGTATCTCTACCAACTGGTCGACAACTTGACCGGCGCGCGCATCACGACCGCGTTCACGCGCGTGGGCGGCGTCAAGGGCGACCTGCCCGCGGATTTCGCCGCGAAGTTCGCCGAGATCGCCGTGAAGGTGCGCGAGGCGGTGGCCGAGTCCGACAAACTGCTCACGCGCAACCGCATCTTCATGGACCGCGTGGAGGGCACCGGCATCCTTTCGAAGGAAGACGCCCTCGCCTACGGGATCACGGGTCCTTTCCTGCGCTCCACCGGCGTGCCCTACGACGTGCGCCGCGCGCATCCGTATCTGGTTTACGATCGCTTCGATTTCGAGATTCCCGTGGGCTCGACCGGCGACAACTACGACCGCTATCTTTGCCGCATGGCCGAGATCGAGCAGAGCCTGCGCATCGTCGAGCAGGCCTTGAAGCAGATTCCGGAGGGCAAGCACTCCCTGGCGCCTGCCGAGATGAAATACGCGTATGAGCTGGAGGACATGGGCAAGCACGGCGACACCGAGCTGATCCAGAAGTACTCCGCGAAGGTGGACAAGACGCTGGACGGCATGGGCCGCGAGACGTTCGGCGACGTGCGCGCGCCCAACCGCTGGGCCACCTTGCCCGCCAAGGAGCAGACGTACACGAACATCGAAGGCCTGATGAACCATTTCGAGCTGGTCATGTGGTCGTGGGGCATCAAGATCCCGCCGAGCGAGGGCTACTTCGCCGTGGAAGGCGGCAACGGGGAGTTGGGCTTCCACGTGGTCGCCGACGGCGGCGACGGTCCCTACCGCGTGCGCTGCCGGCCGCCGTGCCTGTTCATCATGGCCGCGTTGCCCAAACTGCTCAAGGGCTCCATGATCGCCGACATTATTCCCACTTTCGGCTCCGTCAATATGATCGCCGGGGAGCTTGACAGATGAGTGTGACGACCGCGACGAAGTCCCCGTTCACCGCGGAACAGGAAGCCGTCCTGCTCCGCTGGAAAAACGAATATCCCTACCCGAACATGGGTCTGGTGGAAGCCCTGCGCTCCGTGCAGGATTGGAATCGCCGCATGACGCCGGAATGCGTGGCGCGCGTGGCCGAAATTTTCGAACTGCCCTTCAACCGCGTCTGGGGCGTGGCCACGTTCTTCCCGACCTTTACGCAATGGAAGACCGGCCGCAAGCGCGTGGGCCTGTGCCACGGCTTGTCCTGCTGGCTGGCCGGCTCGGACAAAATGGAAAAGCGCCTGGAAGAAACCTTGGGCGTGCCGGAGAAGACCTGCACCGCCGACGGCGAGTACTCCTGGGAGTCCATGGAGTGCCTGGGCGCCTGCGAGCAGGGTCCGGCCCTCCTGGTCAACGACCGTCTGGTGGGCGCGGCCACGGAAGAAACAGTTGCGAAGCTGAAGGAGTCCAAGTAACATGGACGCGTTTTTACGTGCGGCTGTCGGCGCCGACAGTCGGGCTGTGAATAGTGTGAATCAATGACCAAAATCCTGACGAAGCATTTCGACGAGCCCAAGCTGCACGAGTTGGAGACCTACAAGCGCCTGGACGGCTACAAGGGACTGGAGAAGGCGCTGACCCTCGCTCCGGCCGAGGTGACGGCCGAGGTGCTTAAGTCGAACCTGCGCGGCCTGGGCGGCGCGGGCTTTCCGACGGGCGCGAAGTGGGGAACCGTGCCGCCCGTAGACAAAGTCCCGGGACCGCGCTACGTGGTGGTCAACGCCGACGAGTCGGAGCCGGGTTGCTTCAAGGACCGCGTGCTTCTCACGCGCGCGCCGCACCAGCTCATCGAGGGCCTGCTGATCGCGGCGCATGCGATCGGCGCCAAAGAGGCCTTCATCTTCGTGCGCGGCGAGTATCAAAACCAATACGACATCATCGAGAAAGCCGTGAAGGAAGCCGAGGCCGCGGGCTACACGAAGCATGCGAAGCTGATGCTGATGCGCGGCGCGGGCGCCTATATCTCCGGACTGGACACGGCACTTCTGGAAACCATGGAAGGCAAGAAGGCCTGGCCGCGCCAGCCGCCGCCGTTTCCGACCGTGGCCGGCTTGATGGCCAAGCCGACGGTGGTCAACAACGTCGAAACGCTTTCGATGCTTCCGTTCATCCTGCGCGAAGGCGGCGAGGCGTTCGCCAAGATCGGCTCCGCCAAGAACGGCGGCACCGTGGTCTTCTCCGTCTCCGGCCACGTGGAGAAACCGGGTATCTACGAAGTTCCCATGGGATCGAAATTGCGCGACGTGTTGACCTTGGCGGGCGGCGTGCGCAAAGGCCACACGCTCAAGTGCGTGATTCCGGGCGGCACCTCGATGCCGCCGCTGATGGAAAAGGACCTGGACCTGGCGCTGGACTTCGACCAGATTCGCGCGGCGGGGACGTTCCTGGGCGCGGGCGGCATGATCGTGCTGGACGAGACGGCGGACGCCGTGGCGGTGGCGCACAACATCGAGCGCTTTCTCACCCACGAATCCTGCGGCCAGTGCACGCCGTGCCGCGAGGGCTCCTACTGGAACGAGGAAATCCTGGAGCGCATGCTGCACGGCAAAGGCACGCCCGAGGACGTGCCGAACATGACCCGCATCGGCGAGAACATCACCGGCAAGGTCATCTGCGCGCTGGGCGACACCGTGGGCATGGTCACGCGCGCCTACATTCAGCGCTTCCCCGAGGACTTCAAGAAACGGATCTCCGATGGCCAAAAAAGTTAAGTTCAAGCTGGACGGACGCGAGATCGAGGCCGACGAGGGCCGCCTCGTCATCGACGCCGCCAAGGACGCGGGCGTCAATATTCCGCACTACTGCTACCATCCCGCGCTGGGCAACCCCGGCAACTGCCGCATGTGCATCGTGGAGGTGGCCGGCGCGCCCAAGCCCCAGGTCTCCTGCCGCACGTCCGTGCGCGAGGGCTTAGATGTCAAGACCGCCAGCGACGCCGTCAAGCGCGCGCAGGCCTCCGCGCTGGAACTGCACCTGGTCAACCATCCGCTCGACTGCCCGGTCTGCGATCAGTCCGGCGAGTGCGGCCTCCAGAATTACTACATGGAGATCGGCCAGTATCAAAGCTCGGTGCGCGAGGACAAGCAGCACAAGGACAAGCGCATTGAGGCGGGTCCTCACGTGATGCTCGACCAAGAGCGCTGCATCCTATGCACGCGCTGCACCCGCTTCGTCGACAACGTGACCCAGACCCACGAGTTGGGCGTGTTCCGCCGCGGCCACACGGAGCGCTTGGAACTGACGCCCGGCCTCATCCTCGACAACGCCTACTCCGGCAACGTCGTGGACATCTGCCCCGTGGGCGCGCTGACCGACCGCGACTTCCGCTACAAGGTCCGCGTGTGGTATCTGGACCAGACCGATTCGATCTGCCCCGGCTGCTCGCGCGGCTGCAACATCTCCGTGCACACGAACACCCAGCGCCCGTGGCACAACGACGGCAAGCGCGTGGCCCGCCTCAAGCCGCGCCACAACCACGAGGTCAACGGCTATTGGATGTGCGACGAGGGCCGCTACAACACCGGCTCTCTCGACCTCGGCCGCCTGGGCCGCGTGCTGCGCCTGTCGCCGCAGAAGCAGGACGTGTCCTGGGAAGCGGCGGCGTCGGAGATCGGCGCGAAGCTGCGCGACGGCGGCGTGGCCTTCGTCGCGTCCGGCATGCTGTCCAACGAGGACTGGGCGGCGGCCAAGGAACTGTTCGCGGGCGCGAAGTTCTACTTCTCCGCCCAGCCTGACCAAATCGGCGAAGAGGACGCGCTTCTGCGCCGCCGCGAGAAGGTGCCCAACCTCAAGGGCGCGGAGGCCCTGGGCCTGAGCAGCGGCACGTTTGACGAACTGGCCAAGGATCTGGAAGCGGGCAAGGTCCGCGCGCTGTATGTGGTGGAGCGCGACCTGGCCAAGATCTGGGGCGTGGAGCGTGCGAAGTCCTTGCTGTCCAAGGCCGCGTTCCGCGTTTTCCAAGGCCCGAACAAGGTCGAGCTGTCCGAGTCCTACGATTTCCGCTTGCCCGCCACCGCCTACGTGGAGGAGGAGGGGCACTTCACGAATTTCGAGGGCATAGTCCAGGCCTATTGCAAGGCGTTGGAGCCCATCGGTGAGGCGCGGCCGGACTGGGATATTTTCCGCTTGCTGGCCACGGCCAAGTCCGGCGCGGCCGCGGAGGTCGCGGCGTGACGCGCTACGACCTGCTCTGGATCGTCGTTAAGGTGGGAGCCGCGATTCTGCTGTTCGGCATGAATATCGCGGGCTTTCTGGGTTGGGTGGAGCGCAAGCAAAGCGCGGTCCTCCAGGACCGCATCGGCGCCAACCGCGCCGACATCTTCGGCATCACCTTGCTGGGCCTGTTTCATCCCATCGCCGACGCCATCAAGATGCTGACCAAGGAGGACTTCGAAGCGAAGTCCGTCATCAAGCCCCTGCACGCCATCGCGCCGATGATCGCCATGGGCGCGGGCCTGTTCTGTCTGGCGGCTCTGCCCTACGGCGGCACGGTTCAATTCATGGGTCGCGCGTGGAGCCTGCAGCCCATCGACTGCCCGGTGGGCGTGCCGCTGGTGCTGGCCGCACTGGGCCTGGGCGTGCACGGCATCGTGATGGCGGGCTACGCGTCGGGCTCCAACTACGGCCTACTGGGCGCGCTGCGAGGGGGCGCGCAGATGATCGCCTCCGAGGTGTGCCTGGCGTCCTCTTTGGCCGGAGTGCTGTTTCTCTACGGCACGCTCGATTTCCAGCAGGCGGTGGCGTGGCAGAGCGCGCACGTGTGGGGCATCATTGTCCAGCCGCTGGCCTTCATCCTGTTCTTGACCGCGGGAGCGGCGCTGACCAAGCGCACGCCCTTCGACCTGCCCGAGGGCGAAAGCGAGATCGTGGGCTACCACGTGGAATACTCCGGCATGAAGTTCGGCATGTTCCTGATCACCGACTTCATGGAGTCCATCGTGATCTGCGGCGTGATCACGGCGCTGTTCCTGGGCGGCTGGCTGATTCCCGGCGTGAATCTGACCGCGCTGGGCCAATCGGCGACGCCGTACGTGCCGCTGGTCGCGGCCGCGCTGATGTTGGCCAGTTTCACCTTCAAGGTTCTGGCTCTGCTGTTCCTGCTCATGCAGATCCGCTGGACCTTGCCGCGCTTCCGCTTCGACCAACTGCTCGACCTGGGCTGGAAGAATCTCCTGCCGCTGTCCCTGCTGAACTTCCTCGCGACCGTTTGGGGGATATACCTATGGCGCTAATCTCCGTCAGGGTCGTGGAGCGTCCCCGGCGCACCTTCGCCATGCAGATTTATCTGGTGGAGGTTTGGAAGGGCCTGGCGATCACGTTCCGCCATTTGTTCGTCAACCTCTACCGCCATCTTCTGCGCCGCCCCAACGCCTCGGTCACGATCCAGTATCCCGAGGATCCCGCCGTGCTGGGCAAGCGCGCGCGCACCCGCCACCGCCTGCTCAAGCGCGACGACGGCGCTCCGCGCTGCACCGCCTGCCTGCTCTGCGAGACGATCTGTCCCGCCAAGTGCATCCGCATCACCGCGGAGAATGCGCCGGACGTGCTGGTCGAAAAGCGCGCCAAAACCTTCCAGATCGACCTGGGCATGTGCGTCTACTGCGGCTACTGCGTGGAGGCCTGCCCCGTGGACGCCATCCACATGGACGCCGACGACGTGGCCGTCTCCCGCTACAGCCGCAAGGACATGATCTGGAACATGGCCGAGCTGATGGGCGACAAGCCGAAACTGCCGTCCGCGTCCACCGCCGACTAGGACCCTGGCGCGCGCCTTGCGCGGCGGGTATGCTGTTTCATGTCGAGGTCACGCCGCGGGCAAGCCTCCGTGGAGTATCTCCTGCTTCTCTGCTCCATGGTGACCGTCGCCTGCCTGGTGGGCTACTTTCTGCGCAACTACGTCGACGTGCTGGTCGACAAGATCGGGGGAAAAATACTCGACGCGGTCTTCACTTTGGCGCTGGGCTGAAATTTCGTCCCTTGACGGGGAAGAGGGGATGCTCCTATACTGAGCGCGCGATGCTCCCGCTCAAGCACATCGGCGTGCCCGACGTCCTCGACATGGCCTTGGTCGGGACTTTGATCTACGCGCTGCTGCTGTGGTTCAAGCGCACCCGGGCGGCGTTCGTGGCGCTGGGGCTTTTCCTGATGGTCGTCGTTTACATCATCGCCTGGATGGCGGGGATGTACATGACGATCCGCCTATTCCAGGGCTTCTTCGCCGTGTTCATCGTCGCGGTGATCATCATTTTCCAGGAGGAGATCCGCTCGGCGTTCGAGCGCATCGCCGTTTGGAGCCTGACCGGCGGCGTGCTGAAATCCGCGCCGACGCACCGCCAGGTCGAGATACTGGTGCGCTCACTGGGCGACTTGGCGCGCGATCATATCGGCGCGCTGGTGGTCCTGCGCGGGCTGGACCCGCTGGACCGGCACGTGGAGGGCGGTTGGGACCTGAACGGGGAGCTGTCCGAGGCGCTGATTAAAAGCATATTCGATTCGCACTCCCTCGGGCATGACGGCGCGTTCATCGTCGAGGAGGGACGCGTGAGCCGCTTCGGCGTCCAGCTGCCGTTGTCGAAGGACTTCTCCAAGATCACGAACCTGGGCACGCGCCACTCCGCGGCGCTGGGCCTGTCGGAGCGCTGCGACGCGCTGTGCCTGGCGGTCAGCGAGGAGCACGGCACCATCTCGGTGGCGCGTCGCGGCGATCTCAAGACCTTGGGCGACCTGGAAGATCTGCAAGACGAGATCGGCCAGTTTCTGACCCGGCTGATGCCCGACCCGTCGCGCGACGCGCTCGGGGGCTTCTTCACCGAGAATTGGCGCGAAAAGCTGACGGCCGCGGCTGTGTCCATGCTGCTGTGGGTGCTGTTCGTCGGCGTGGGAGGCGGCCGGTGAAGCCTGGCTTTCACGCGCGCCGTCTGGTGAAGCTGTTGACCGAAAAGGGCAAGGCGCTGTCGCCGCTGACCATTCTCACGCACGATCATCCCGATCCCGACGCGCTGGCCAGCGCGTGGGCGCTGGCCTACCTGGCCCAGCATCTCGGCAAGATCCGCTGCCGCATCGTCTACGGCGGCGCCATCGGGCGCGCGGAGAACCGCGTGATGGCCGAGCGCCTGCTGGTTCCCGCGCGTCCGTTGCGCAAAGGCGAACTGGCCGGTGTTCCTCACCTGGCCTTGGTCGACACCCAGCCGCCGTTCAAGAACAACCGCTGTCCGCCGCGCCTCATCCCGGACCTGATCGTCGACCACCATCCGCGTCACCCCGAGACGCAGGCGGGTCTGGCGCTGATCGACGAGGAGGTCGGCGCGACGACGACGATCATGGTCGAGGCTCTGGCCCTGGCCGGCCTGCGCGTGCCGAGGCGAATGGCGACGGGGATCGTCTACGGGATCGGCTCCGAGACGCAGAACCTCGGCCGCGAGGCGACGCCGCGAGACATGGACGCCTATCAGGCCTTCTGGCCGAAAGCGCACATGAAAACTTTGTGGCGCATCTCCTATCCTCAGCGCTCGGAGGCGTTCTTCGAGACCTTGGCCCGCGCGGTGCGCGAGGCCTTCGTCGTCGGCCGCGTCATCGGCGTGCACTTGGGCGAGGTGAACACCCCGGATCGCGTGGCGCAGATGGCCGATTTCCTGCTCACGTTGGAGAAGATGCGCTGGTCGATCGTGACGGCGCGCTTCCAGGGACGCCTTCACGTCTCTTTGCGCTCCAACGACGCGGGCGCCGGCGCGGGACGCCGGCTCAAGCGCCTGCTGGGCGGCGGCAACCGCGGCGGCGGCCACGGGATGATCGCGGGCGGCTCTCTGGAGCTCGGCGGGGCGACCGACGACGCGCGCTGGCGCGAGGCGGAAGACAAGATCGCCGCCGATTTCCTGACCAGCCTCGGTCTCGACCCGCTGGAACGGCGCTGGCCGTTTCGCGGTTAGGCCCGTTAGCCCCGCGCGCGCGGGCCGTAGGGCCCTGTGCGGCGCGCGCGCCGGCGGCTAAAATCCTTTGGTGAAACGTCTGAGCGCGCGCCTTTGCGCTCTTTTTGTCGCCTGCGCCGTC
>JABEUV010000178.1 GCA_013044195.1 Elusimicrobiota bacterium
AGAAGATAATAATCGGCGATCAGTATGCCGCCCACCGAGCCCAGCAGGGCCGAGTAGGCCACCAGCCACTTGAAGATGTAGCCGGAGGGGTCCGCGATGAGCTTCCAGGGCTGGATCAATATGCCGATGACGCCGGTGATGTAGCCGCCCAGGCGGAAATCGATCTTCTCCGGCCACAGGTGGGCGATGTCGTTGGCCGGCCCCACCACGTTGGCCGCGATATTGGTGGCCAAGGTGGCCAGCACCAAAGACAGCAAAGCGAAGGCCAGCACCAGCGGATTGCGAAAGCGCGCGATCAACTCCACGGGATCCCAGATGGACTTGCCGTAGATGACCACGGTGGCGGACGTCACGGCCACGCCGATGAAGCTGTAAAGCCCCATGGTCAACGGCAGTCCCAGCGCTTGGCCTAAGACCTGGTCCTTTTGAGATTTTGCGTAGCGCGAAAAATCCGGGATGTTCAGCGACAGCGTGGCCCAGAAACCCACGTTGGCCGTCAGCGCGGGGAAAAAAAACGTCCAAAATTGTCCGGCCTTGGGCTGGCCCGGCGCGAACGCGGACGGCGTCGCCAGCATGGGGCCAAAGCCGCCGGCCTGGACGTAAGCCCAGGCCAGCAAAGCCAGGCCCAGCGCGATCAACAGGGGTGCTTTGACGTTGAGAAGGAAGCGGATGGACTCCACGCCCTTGTAGATCACGAACATATTAATCGCCCAGAAGAAAAGGAAGCACGCCCACTGTCCGCCGTTGAGTCCCAGCAACGCGGGAGGCGCGGCCAGCATGGACGGCAGCCACAAGCCCACCAGCTTGTAGATCGCCGCTCCCCCGATCCAGGTCTGTATGCCGAACCAGCCGCAGGCCACCAGCGCGCGCAGGACGGCGGGCACGTTGGCGCCCAGTATGCCGAAGGCGGGACGGCAATAGACGGGAAACGGTATGCCGTATTTCGTGCCCGCGTGCGCGTTGAGGATCATGGGCAGGAGCACGATCACGTTGCCCAGGAAGATGGTGAGCACCGCCTGCCACCAGTTCATGCCGCCGTCGATCAAGGACGAGGCCAGCATGTACGTGGGCACGCACGCGCTCATGCTGATCCACAGCACGGCGTAGTCCTTCGTCCCCCAGGTGCGGTGAGCCTTGCCCACCGGGGCGATGTCCTTGTTCCAATACGGCGAGTGGGTGATCGGCTCGGTGTGGTCGTGGATTTCCGAGTCGAGCAGGAAGTCGGTCAGGGCCTTCACGGCAACTGCTGGACCAACTCCCCGTAGGTCTCGGGTCGGCGGTCGCGGAAGAACTGCCAGACCTTGCGGACTTCCAGGATCTGATCGAAGTCCAAGTTCGCGATCACCAGTTCGTCTTTATTATGAGAGCCGACCTTGAGAAGCTTGCCGCGCGGGTCGCAGAAGTAGGACTGGCCATAGAACTCGCCGATGTTCCACGGGCCTTCCTTGCCGACGCGGTTGCTGGCGCCGACGAAATACTGGTTGGCCACCGCGTGCGCCGGCTGTTCCAGCTTCCAAAGATATTCGGACAGACCCTTCACCGTGGCCGACGGATTGAAGACGATCTCCGCGCCGTTGAGGCCCAGTATGCGCGCGCCGTCCGGGAAGTGGCGGTCGTAGCAGATATAAACGCCCACCTTGGCGTACCGGGTTTGGAAGACGGGATATCCCAAGTTGCCCGGCTTGAAGTAAAACTTTTCCCAGAAGCCCGGCGCGCAGTGCGGAATATGATTTTTTCGGTAGATGCCCTTCAAAGAGCCGTCCGCGTCGATGACCGCGGCCGTGTTGTAGTACGTGCCGGTGGACGGCGTCTCATAAATGGGCGAGATGATCACCATCTGATGCTTCTTGGCCAGTTCCTGCATCAGTTTGGTGGTCGGCCCATCAATGGGCTCGGCCGTGTCGTACCACTTCGTCTCCTGCTCCGCGCAGAAATACGGCCCGTAAAAAATCTCCTGCAAGCCGATCATCTGCACGCCCTTCTTGGCCGCCGTCTCGATCATGGCCACGTGCTTGTCGATCATCAGCTTCTTGATCTGCGCCAAAGTGTATTTCGGCGTGGTCCACGGGCACGACGCCTGGATGAGTCCGCACTTCACGATTCGGGCCATATGCTCCTCCGTTGATGCGTCAGCCGGATTGTTTTACTTCTTGTCCGAAACGTCGCGAACGACGTCCGCAGGGGACGCCAATGACTTTTTCTTCTTCTGCGCGGCCTGCTTGCGTTCTAATTTCGACCGGTAATCGTAAATTTCAAGCAACAGAGCCTTGTCGTGGCGAGAGACGTTCCTCATGGATATTCTCTTGGCGGCATCGTCTACGCGCGGATGCATGAAATGCTCGACAATGCCTTCATCGAGGAAGGATTCTGAAAGCACCTCCCTGTTCTCGAAATCAATGGCGACGTCTTCTCCCTGAAGGAGGAGGTCTTCGATCTTCTTGTAGAGCGGTGCGGCATCGGCCCGCGTATAGGTATGCGCGCCGCAGATTTGACGGATGCTGATTGTTACCGTGTTGTTCATGATTCGAATCGGAAAGGAGAGTTACCTGAACCATCGGGATCGGATCTTACCATTGAGCGAGCATCGAAGGCGGCATTTACGATCGTGCCAAAGAAAAACTCATGCCGCCTTTCTCTCCGCGTCCGGAATCATCTTGCCGTTGAGCTGGGCCAGACGCTCCATGACGGACGGCACGTTGAAGAAGCGTTTTTCAAAATGCAGCAAGGAGGCGTCGTCGATGGGCAGGCGCAATTGATAGCGGTTCTGCTCGGCGTCGTGCTCGAATTGGGTGCCGTAGGTTTGCGGCAGGCCCAAGGACATCAAGAAGCGGTCCAGGCTGGCGGCGGCCAGCCAGCGCGAGGCGCGGTGGCCGTTGACGGCGCCCATCACGGCCAAGCGGTGCGCGGCCAGGAAATCTTTGGGCTCCGCGCCGTGCAGAAAGATCACGGCGGCGCGGTAGAGGTCGTTTTGCGTGTTGATCTCCCCGCGGGCGATCATCTCGAACAGCTCCCGGCGGCGCTCCAGGTCGCGTTTCTTAAGCGCCTCCACGTCCTTGGCCGAGGTCAGCACGCGCGCGCGGTCGTTCTGATCGGCGGCGTGCAGTTCCTCCAGGCGCAGGTTGTCGGTTTCGGGAGGCATCAGGAGCGTACCATAGATAATTCGGCGAAGCTGCGGAAGTTTGTCGGCGCGCAAACTTGAGTAGGCGAAAAGACGGCCCTTTTAGTCTTGATCATGGAGCGCTTAGTTTGGACAGAATGAACTGCGCGTTGGCCTGGAGCAGGTAGAAGGCGTTGTCGTTAAAGTGCTTGCCGCGCAGCGCCTGGAGTTCGTTGACGAAGGCATTAAGCTGGTTGATCGCCGTCTTGTCGTCGCCGAAGGCGGCCGACGCTTTCGCGGCGGTCAGCTTCGCGTCGAGGCTCTGCACGATGCCGTCCGAGCCCGGACCGTATATCCAACCTAAGGAAACGGCTTGGTGCGTGAGCGATGTTAAATAAACAAGAAGTTGTCCGATGTCGACGCGGGTTGGAAGTTGAACAGGACCGATCAAAAACCCATGCGATTGGATGACCTTTTGTATCGCATTGTCGAGATCGACGACTTGCTCGGAGGTCATGTCGCCGGGATCATCTATGCCGCCAGGGACAAAATCACTGGAGTCGTACGCTGGTTTAATGGCAAAACGACGAATCCCCGGCAAACTATCATCACTTGTCAGAATGAATGCCCCCAGGGATTGGCCTGGGAGAATTGCGGGGTCGCCGGACCACATCGCAGTGCGCTGCATCTCGCCTGAAGACCATCCCTTTGGTTGAGATACAAAATCATATGGAACTATCACATTATGAACGGGGGCGAAAAAACTGGAGGCGTTGTCGGACATTTGCGCTGAACCCAATAGGCGTATCCCTGAAAGCGTTGAAATATCAATGTCAAATTCGACTGCCTTCCCAACGCTATGTTTTGAGTTCGTGACCAAGTAGGAATAGATGAATTGATGCTTTGACGGGACATAGTTCACGGCGGTTCTGACTGTTGCGGTTGTCAGGGGGATGCCGGGAGGGAACGCGGGCAACTGGGCGCGTGAAACGTTGGTAAGAAAAATCACCGACGTTATGCTGGAATATAGCCCCGCAATTCTAACTGCCGGGCAGGTAGTTGTCATTTCGATATTCAATGTCGGCGATAGACTTCGCCGTAGCCCTTCATGCCGTTCTTGGTCAGTTCTTCCCAGGTCATGGAGAGCCCAGCTTGGAGAGAATGAACTGCGCGTTGGCCTGGAGCAGGTAGAAAGCGTTGTCGTTCAAGTGCTTACCGCGCTGGGCTTGGAGTTCGTTGATAAAGGCGTTAAGCTGGTTGATCGCCGTTTTGTCGTCGCCGGAGGCGGCCGACGCTTTCGCGGCGGTCAGCTTCGCGTCGAGGCTCTGCACGATGCCGTCCGATCCCGGGCCGTATATCCAGCCCAAGGAAACGGCTTGGTGCTTGAGCGAGGCCAAAAAGTCCAAAAGCTGGCCGATGTCGGTGAGGCTCAGCGGTTGTGTAGGTCCGACGGTCACACCACGGTATTTGATTGCTTGCTGGATCGCGTTATCAAGGTCAGCGACTGCGAGCGCCTTCGTGTTGTCCGGGTCTTCGACCGTGTCGCTAATGAAGTCGTCAGGATCATAGCTCGGTTCCAACAAGAAATTCCGCAGACCTGGCAATCCATGGCTTGCCAGGACAAAACCCGACAACGAATTGCTAGGTGAGATCGGGCCCCCTGGGGGAACTGGGCCAAACCATCCCGCGGTACCCGTCTGCGACAAACTGCTCGCCCACGAGGTCGGGGCAGAGACGAACCCTACAGGGACCAAGGATCTGCCGATTCTTGAAGATATCCCTCTCGATATATTTGCCGCGTATCCAGTGGCGCTATTAATCAACCCATCTGTAGACAGGTTCGCTCCACCCGCGACGGTCGTAATATCCATTTCAAAATTATCGACAGCGCCTACGCTTGTGGATGAATTAGTGATCGTGTAGCTATACGTGAATATCCCAGAAGCGTTGTCAAACCCGATCACCACGTTCGCTGTTGCGGCATTGATGACGGGGATGCCAGGCGGCAAAGTGAGAGCCCCTGCATTGGTGCCAGCAAACGTCAATATGCAAAAAAATAAAGCTTGCCGCGTCATTCGCCGCCCCCTTGTGTAAAACAAGTCTCAATCCCGGGGTCAGTGCCTTCTGTAAACTTCGCCGTAGCCCTTCATGCCGTTCTTGGTCAGCTCTTCCCAAGTCAAGGGTTTAAGGCCGGTCTCGACCGGCGTCATGGTGATGCAGCCGTCCACGGGGCAGACCAAGGAGCACAGGTTGCAGCCCACGCAGTCGTCTTGGACCACGTGGGGCTTGCGGTTCTTCTTTTTGGTGTCGATGGCGATGCACTGGTGGGTGGTGTCGTTGCAGGCCACGTAGCAGACGTCGCAGCCGATGCACTTGTTCTTGTCGATGGACGCGACGGTCTTGTGGTGGAGGTTGAGGTGCTTCCAGTCCACGATGTTCGGCGCGGTTTTGCCGATGAAGTCGTCGAGCTTGGTAAATCCCTTGCGCCGCATCCAGCCGGAAAGCCCCGCGTTCAAGTCCTCGACGATGCGAAAGCCGTGGTGCATCACCGCCGTGCAGAGCTGGACCGAGGAGGAGCCCAACAGCATGAACTCGACGGCGTCCGACCAATTAGAAATGCCGCCGATGCCGGAGATAGGCAGGCCCCGCGTTTCCGGGTCCGTCGCGATCTGGCTGATCATGTTGAGCGCGATGGGCTTGACCGCCGGGCCGCAGTAGCCGCCGTGGGAGATTTTGCCGCCCACCGAGAACTTTGGAACCATCGTCTCCACGTCCACTCCCATGATCGAATTGATCGTGTTGATCAAAGAGACGCCGTCCGCACCCCCCGCCTTCGCCGCGCGCGCCGGAAAGCGCACGTCGGCCACGTTCGGCGTGAGCTTGACCAGCACCGGGATGGAGGAGGCTTCCTTGACGAACTCCGTCACCATCTTCACGTACTCGGGCACCTGCCCCACGGCCGCACCCATCCCGCGCTCGCTCATCCCGTGCGGACAGCCGAAGTTCAGCTCGATGCCGTCGGAGCCGGCGTCGATGACTTTCTTCGTGATGTCGTGCCAGGCCTGACGCTCGCACGGCACCATCAACGAGGCGATGACGGCGTTCTTGGGAAAGCGCTTCTTGACCTCGTAGATCTCCTTGAGGTTGACCGCCAACGGCCGGTCGGTGATCAGCTCGATGTTGTTGAAGCCGGCGATTTTCTGGCCGCCGAAGTCCATGGCGCCGTAGCGCGAGGTCACGTTGACCACGGGCGGATCCTGGCCCAAGGTCTTCCAGACCGCACCCCCCCAGCCGTACTCGAAGGCGCGCATGATCTGCGCGCCGGAGTTCGTCGGCGGAGCGGACGCCAGCCAGAACGGGTTCGGGGACTTGATGCCCCCGGTGTTCGCGGAGAGATCGATTTTCGCGCGCGGCTTATGATTATTTTTCATGAACGTCCTCGGCGCGCGGGACGATGGGTGCGACGACGCGCCCGTCGATGGTGGAGACCCAGTAGGCGGAATCTTCGTCGGGATCCGCGCCGGGGATAAAGGTTTGGTGAATACCCCAGGCCGCGCGCTTGCCGTCGGCCGACGCGTTGACCACTTCCTTGCCGCCGTTGACCATGTCGCCGCCGGCGAACACCTTCGCGTGCGACGTGCGCAAGGTCTTGGCGTCGACTTTGATCGTGCCGTCGTCGTTGAGGGCCGCGCCGAAGAATTCCGGCAAGGCGCGGTTCTTGCTTTGGCCGATGGCCGTGATCACACGGTCGCACGGCACGATGAAGGTCTTCTTCTCTTCGACCAATTTCCCTTTCACCGTCTTCGTGCGCGCGAACTCCACGCCTTCGACCTTCTTGCGGCCCAGTATGCGCTTGGGCGCGGCGTTCAGCAGGACCTCGGCGCCGTCGGTGCGCGCCAGCGCCACCTCGAAATCGTAGGCCGACATGTCCTCGGCCGCGCGCCGGTAGGCCAGGACCACCGTGCTCGCACCCGTGCGCCGCGACTGAGTGGCCGCGTCCACGGCGGTGTTGCCCCCGCCGATGACCACCGTGGCGGCGCTGGAGCCGGGCAGAGAGCGGTCGTGCGCCTTCACGCGTTCAATGAAGGAGAGCGAGTCCATCACGCCGGGCAGACCCTCGCCCGGAATGCCCAGGCCGCGCGCCCGGGCCAGTCCCACGCCCAGGAACACGGCGTCGAAATCCCGCATCAGCTTCGCGGCCAGAGCGCCGTCCACGGTCGTGCCCGTCTTCACGGAACAGCCCAAACGGAACAGCATCCGCAACTCTTCAAGAGACGTCTTGGCGTTCATCTTATATTCGGCCACGCCCGACGTGTTGAGCCCGCCGGGAAGCTTGCGCTTCTCAAAGATCGTCACCGCGTGGCCCAGGCGGCGCAGGTAGACCGCGCAGGCCGCGCCGGCCGGCCCCGCGCCGACCACCGCCACGCGCTTGCCGGTGTCCGCCCCCGGTTCAAAAGGCAGTTCGTCCGAGGCGTGCACCGCGTCCGTGGCGTAGCGCTGGAGCCGCGCGATGTGAATGGGCTTATCGTGCCAGTCGTGATAGACGCAGTCGCCCTCGCAGAGCACCTCCACCGGGCAGACGCGCGCGCAGGAGTGGCCCAGCGCGTTGGCTTCCAGGATGGTTGCCCCAGAGCCCAGCGGGTCGGCCGCGGCGATTTGGCGGATGAAGCGCGGAATGTCGATGTGCGTGGGGCAGGCCTTCACGCAGGGCGCGTCGTAGCAGTAGAGGCAGCGCGACGCCTCGACGCGGGCTTCCTCACGCGCGAGCGGCTTTTTTAGCTCCGCGAAGTTGTCTCGCCAGACGGAGTTTGGCGGCCTACGTGCCATTGGAACGATTGTAACCTATTTCTCGATTTGGATGTGACCGAAAGACGGCTGAGGCGCCAGGGCCTTGGACAGGGACAGGACTCCGTCGCGCACGTACAAGCTCGACACGATCACCACGCTGGCCAGCACGACGCCGACGGCGACGTTGCCGCGCTTAAGCTCGTTGCCCGCGTGCAACTCGCGGCGCGTCAGCCGCCCGAAGAGGCGCAAGGTCGTGGAGATCGAGATCACCGCCAGGATCAAAGACACCCCCATGTGCGCGAGGATCAGCATAAACAGCTTGAACAGGCTTTCGCCTTCCTCTCCAGGCGCGAGCATGTGCATGCGGAACATCTCGACGGCCGACTGCGTGCCCGCCATCATGATCAGCGACGCGCCGTACAGGATGGCGGCGACCAGGACGCCGGTGGCGACGTTGCCGTTGCGTATCTCGTCGCCCATGTGGAAGTCGGGGTTGGCGCCGATGAACACGCGGTAGGTCAAGGTGACGACCAGGCCCGAGGACAGCACCATCAGCAGGAAGTGGAAGACGGCGACGACGAGTCTTTCGTTGTACATGGCTCTCCTAGAAGAACTGATCGATTTTGTAGCCTTCCGGCGCGTTGAGCTTGGCCAAGGTGTCGTCGCCGACGCGGCCCGGCGGCAGCCACGCGGGGCCGGCGGGCTCGGTCAGCACGTACTTGAGCCCTTGATATTCGACGTACACGTCGCCCTGATCCGGAATCTGAAGCACGCCCATCACGTAGTGACCGACGGGGTTGCCGGGCATGAAGATGCCGATCATGCGCATCTGCGCCCAGTTCGACAGTATGGACGCAAGCAATGCGCTCTTCGAGTCGCAATTGCCCCAGCCCAGCACCACCGAGGTCAGCGGCGGCACGAACGCGCCGGTGTGCTTGCCTTTCCAGACGTCCTCGGGCTGCCGGTAGCGCAGGGCGGTCTGCACGAAGGACAGCCCCGCGCCGATGATGTCCATCGACTGGTAGCGGTGCTCGGTGGCCACGCGGTCAAGCACCAGCGCGATGGGCTTGAGCAGAGGCGCGTTGCGCCGCACGACCTGCGGCATGTCGATGCGCGTGACGTTGCCCGCTTCCAGCCGGAAGCCGCGCGATTCCAGGTAGTCGCGCAGTTTGCTCTGATAGAGACCGTCGATGGCGGACAGCGCCGCGTTCAACTGCTCTTGGTTTTTGCCGGTCTTGACCGCCAGACGGTAGGCGCTTTGACGCGCGTTGTCGCGCCACTGCTGGAGCTTTTGCACGTCCTGCGGAAAATAGCCGTACTCGGCGTTGTAGGTTTGGAACTGTTCGGTGGGGATTTTATAAGTGAGTTGAAGGCGGTCCTGGTTGAAGTTGGTGAAGCCGTACTCGGACAGCCTCAGAGAACCCAGGTCGACGATCTTCTGGTAGACGCCGCCGTCGCCGCCGAAGTTACCGCCGATCTGGAAGACGGACTGTCCGGCAAGTAGATCGCCGTCGACCGGATGTTGAACGAGGCGCGCGTTCCACTCAGATCCGAGGTGTGCGGCGGTCGTCAAGGCGAGGGCCAGCCCCAGAAGCAGAACGGCGTAACCGCGCGCGCTCAGCATGGCGCAGATTCTAACATTTGCCCTTGCGCGCGGCGGAGGCCTCCTGCTATCCTGCGCGCGATGGCCGAGGATCCCCTAATCGGAACCGTCCTGGGCCCCTGCCGCCTGGAGCGCCTGATAGGCGCCGGGGGCATGGGGCGCGTCTACAAAGCCCGCCACCTGGCGCTCGACCGGGACGTGGCCGTCAAGCTGGTGGACCGCGCGGCGTCCGCGGACAAGGCCGCGCGGGAGGCGGCGTTCGCGGAGGCCCGCGCCGCGGCGAAGCTGGAGGACCCGCGCATCGTCGCCGTCTACGAGGTGGGCGAAGACCGCGGCGTGGGCTACATCGTCATGCAGTGGGTCGACGGCGAGAGCCTGGAGTCGCGCGTGCGGCGCGAGGGGCCTCTTTCGAACGAACGCGCGCTGGCCGTCGCGCGCGACATGGCCGGAGCGCTGGCCGCCGCGCACGCGGCCGGCATCGTCCACCGCGACGTTAAACCAGCCAATGTTTTGCTGGACGCGCGCGGCGGAGCGAAGCTCACCGATTTCGGCCTGGCCGCGGGCGCGGGCCGGGCCGACGCGGGCGGCGAGTTCGTGGGCAGTTTTCACTTCATGCCGCCGGAGCAGGGCTGGGGCGCTCCGCCCGACCCGCGCATGGACGTCTATGCGCTGGGCGGGACGTGGTATTTCGCGCTGACCGGCGCGGCTCCGTTCTCCGGCGCGCCCTGCGACATCGTCGTGGCGCACCGCGAAGCGCCTCCCCCCGACGTGCGCCGCCTGCGTCCGGAGGTGACCTCCCGAGCCTCGGCGCTGATCCGGCGCCTGCTCGACAAGGATCCGGCGCGGCGTCCCCAAGACGGCGCGGCGCTGACGGCGGAACTGGCCGATCCGGGACTGCTTCTTGAAGTCGACGCGAGCGGTTCTCCGTTGAGCCTTCTGGCGCCGGCGCAGCCCGCCGCCGTTCCCGGCGAAATCGCCGCCGAGCCGCCGCGGGAGCGCTACGCTCCCCTCCCGCCGCCGCCCGCCGCCGTCGCGCACAAAGTCACCAGGATTGCCTGGAACGACGCGCGCGACGGCCGCCGTCTGGCCG
>JABEUV010000179.1 GCA_013044195.1 Elusimicrobiota bacterium
GCCGAACTGCGCGCGCAGTTCGGCCTCCTTACCGCGCAAATGGTCGGCGATTTCCTTGTAGCCGCGCGTGTCGAACGTCAGCAGGACCTGGTCGAACTCCGTGCCCATCTCCCGCTCCGCGCGACCGCCGCGGGCGAAATCCTGCTTGGCTTCCTCAAGATAGCCGTCCACGCGGCGGATGCCTTCGTTGATCTCGGAGTCGGCGTTGTCGGCGGGGTGGAAGTAGACGCGGTGCGTGTGCTCGGCGATCTTGCGCCCGTTGGCGTCTTCCAACACGGCGTCGACGAAGGTCCGCGTCTCCTCCAGATGCACGCTGGACTCCGCGACCTTGCGGTCGGCCGCGGCCTTCTCGACGGCGGCCAGCTTCACGCGCGCCTCGCTGAAGGCGTCGTCCATCACGTTCATCGTGTCGCTCAAGTCCATCAGCGGCGAAAGCTTCGCGTAGAGGCGGCGGATCTCGCGGTACTGGTCGGCCGTGCGCCCGCCGACCCAGACGCCCTCGTCGTTCTTGACGAAGCCCGCCACGGGACCGCGCTCGGCCGAAACCGGCGCGGCGGCGGCGCCGCCGTCGAAGGCGCGGCGGCCGTCGCGGTCGCGGGCGGCGGCGGAGTCGCGCAAGGCCTCAAGAGCCGGAGCGTCGGCGGCCGGGGCTACGGACCGGGCGCTCGCCTCGGCGGCGGGCGCGGGCGCGGCGGCGGCGAACGCCGGAGCGGCCGCGGCGGACCCCGCGGCCGGGGCCGCGGCGGCGGCAGGCGCGACGGCGGCGGCCGAAGGAACCGCGGCCAACGCGGGTGCGGCGGCGGCGGCCGAGAAGGACGGCGCGAGCGCGGGCGCGGCCGCCAAGCCGGCCGGCGCAGAGGTCAGCGACGGCGCCGTGACGGAGGGTGCGGCGCCCATGACGGCCGCAAGACCCACCGAGAACGGCACGCGCGGCACATCGACGTCGACGACGGCGGCGAAGGCCGGCCCCCAAGCCGTCACCAGCAGGACGAGCATCGGCACGAGGACGCGTCGGTTGTCTCGGTTCATGCCCTTAGTGTAGCCGCCCGCGCGCGCCGCGGCCTGGGCCTTTCGGGGTTAGACCACGGAGGCAAGAGACCTAGGAATGCCTCGATAACACCGCGGTGATCTCCGCTTGACGCGGACGCACGCGTCTCCTACACTGTCGGCATGGGGATTTTTAGGCGGATCACCGCCGCCGCTCTGCTGGCCTTCCTGCCGACGGGCTGCGGCTACATCAACTTCAGCAAGCCGATGTCCAACGAGGAGATCGTGCTGCGTTCGGAGATCCGCGGCTACTACGAGGACGTCTCGCAGGCCTTCGCCGCCGGCAACGCCGACGCCCTGGCCGATCTCTACGACGAATCGATCGCCGACCCGATGACGCGCGAACAAATCCGCGATTGGGCGAGGAACTTTTTCAAGGTGCACGGGCCCGCCCAGTTCAAGGCGATGAAGATCGACATCGACAGCATCGGCCACGTGTCGGCCGTGCTCGTGCTGACCTACCTCGTCGACACGCGCGACGGCGCGGGCTCGTTTCACGGCGTCGAGCGCGATCACCTGCTCAAGCACGGCCGCCGCTGGTATGTCTCCTCCTGGGAGAAGCTGTCCGACGACCGCAAGCACTGAGCCCGCATGAAAATAAAATGGCCAGCCTGATCTCCCATGCCGTCGTGGCCGCAGCGCTCGGCCAGGCCGCGCCGGCCCGCGACCGAGGCGACCGCCGCTTCTGGACCGCGGCGGTGCTGTGCTCGTGCCTGCCCGACGCGGACGTCCTCGGCTTTCTCTTCGGGGTGCGCTACGGCGATCTGTGGGGGCATCGCGGGATGACCCACTCCCTGCTGTTCGCGGCCGTCGTGGGGATCGCGGCGGCGGCGGCGCTGCCGGACAGCCGGCGCCGCGACGGCTGGAAGCTGGCGGCGCTGCTCACGCTGATTACGGCCTCGCACGGGTTCCTGGACGCCTTCACCGACGGCGGCCTGGGTGTCGCGTTTTTTTCGCCGTTCGACCGGACGCGCTACTTCTTTCCCTGGCGCCCCGTCCGGGTCTCGCCGATCGGCATTCTGCCGTTCTTCTCGCGCACGGGGCTGAACGTCCTGCTCAATGAGGCCGGTTGGATCTGGCTGCCTTCGCTCGCGCTGGGCGCGCTTCTGCGCGCGGTCTTCGCGCGCTCCAACGCCGCCGAAAAAATAAGTTCGGACCGACGCCCCGGCTGAGATGACGTCCCTGCTGGCGTGCTTTCTGCTGGCGTGCGCGGCAGGCGCGGCCCGCGCCGACGCCCGAACCGGCGGCCCGCCCAACTCCCTCGACGCCCAGATCGACGGCTATTCCCGCTACCTGGCGCGGCTGCCTCCCGGAGGAGCGGAATGCTCCGACTCCTACCGGGCGCTCGAAGGCAAGGACGTCCTCCGCATCGGCGTGTTTTTCGGCTTCGCCGACGCGGGCGCGCAGGTCGTCGATCAACCCATCCGACGGGCCTTGGTCGCCCAACTGGCCCAGCCGTGCCGTGAAAATCTGTCCGCCTGCGGATTCGCCGTCGAGCCGTCGTCCGCGCCGGACGGACCCGCGACGTTGACCAAGACGCAGACGTTCGGCGGACGGCGCACGAAGATCGTATTGGACGTCGTCGACAGCTCGGTCGACGAGAGCTACGCGCGCGACGTCGGCGCCCGCCGCGTCGAGCAGGAGGCGAAATCGCGGGCGACGACCGAGCGCTACCTCGCGGCGCTGCACGACGATGACGCGATCCTCTACGCGGGCCACGCCCGCTACGGCACCGGCCCCGGATTTTGTCCTCTGCCGTTCTTCTCTCTCGACTCGGTGATGACCTACGTGCGGCGCCCGCTGCTGGCTCGGATGAAGTCCGCGCTGGCCGATCCCGGCCGCGCGCCCGCCGTGATCGGGATCCTCTCCTGCGACTCGCGCCATCTCTACGCCGGAAGCCTCCACGATTTCGCGCCGCGTTCCTCTTTACTGGTGACCACGGACCTCACCACCCATTTCGACAACGCGCTGGCCGCGCTGGGTTTTATCGACTCCTTGCTGGCACGGCGCTGCGGCGAGGATTTTCAAAAGAGCCTTAACGAGGGAGGCTTTATCTTCCCTTTTGAGCTGGACGGCTTCTTTACGCCCGCGCCGCGCTACGGAAGGTCCGACGACATCCTGCGCGACGTCGCGGCGCTGTTCCTACTACCCTTCTTGGCCGCCCTCGCGTCGCGACCGCGCGAACGGACGTCTTCCGTCCCTCTTTCGGCCCGGTCGGCGGCGCGCGACGGACTTTTTTTGGTCCTCTGCCTCGCTCCGGGCCCGCTGATCGCCGCGCGCTTCAGCGGCGACACGGCCGCCGTCCTGCCGTACGTCTTCGGCCTGGCGGGCGGCCTTCTGTCCGTGATCGCCTTACGACGGCGCGAATTCGCGCCGCGGGACATCTCCCGATTGGCGCGCCGCGTACGGCTCCCCCTGTTCTCGGCCGCCGGGCTTTGCTTTCTGTTGGCTTTCCAGCCGGAGCCGAGCACGCTCAATGCCCTGGCGTCCGCGCTTCATGCGCTGAGGCTCGCGGCTTATTTCGCCGTCTTCCTGCCTTTTTTCATTTTCGCCGAGAATCGACTCCTCGCGCCGTTCTCGGGCGACGGCGCGAAGGGCTTGGCCGCGACCTTGGGCGTTTCAGGCGCGTTCTACTACGCGGTTTTTTTCGCGCTGAACCATTCCGGAGCGCGGCTGATGATCGCGGGCCCTTTCACGCTCGCATTCGTACTGGGCGGACAGCTGATCGCTTTTCTGCTCTGCCGCGGCCGCAAAGACGTCTTCGCCGCGGCCGTTTTCCAGGCGCTGACGCTTGCGTGGATCTTCGCCGCGGGGTTGCAGGGCGCGCTGTACTATTGAGAGCGCCGCAACGAAAAAAATGACCTCCGGATTTCGTAGGATCAAGGCATGCGAAAATGGACCGCCTTCCGCGCGCTTTGCCTGTGCCTGGCCGCCCTGGCCTCTCCCGCCCGCGCCGCCGTCAGCGGCGGCGTCTCAGAGACGACGGGCAACGACAGCTACCAGAGCGTGCGCGCCAACGCCTCGGTCGACATCGGCGATTGGACGCTCTCGCCGGACTACACGCGCTACCGCACCTCGTTTACCAACGGCGCCTACGACGACTACGGCCTGCGCCTAGGCTATGAGAACGGCCCGCTGGCCCTCGGCGCGCGCGGCTCGGTCCTGCCCAAGGTCAACGGCTACTCGCAGGGCACCGCGGGCGTCGACGCGACGTTCACGCTGAGCCCCAGCGGTTCGCAGCACACCGGCAAGCTGGCCGGGCCCGACACGGGCGTCTCCGGAGGCGCGTCATCCGCCGGCCTGGCCGCGATGGGCGCCGATGGGATGGAGACCTTCAGTGCGGGCCTGGGCCGCGCGGACATCGGCGTCTCGGCCAACGAGATATTGCACCAGGACGACCTGATGACGGTCGGCTCCAACCCCTTCGGGGCCACCACGGGACGCGGCAAGACCTTCGACCTGGGCCAGACCGACCTGTCGGTCTACGGCGGCCTGGACTTTCTGTTCACCGAGCTCAGCGCCCAGGTCACCAAAAGCGCCTACGACCGCACGCTCGACGGCAACTCCCTGCGCGCCGCGCCGTACCTGACCTTGACCGGCGTGGACGGCATCGAGCAGGGCTACCCGGACCTCAGCTACAACCTGCGCCTGAAATGGAGCATACTGCCCATCGTGCACCCGTTTATCACCTTCACGCACACCACCTACCAGTTGGGCGAGTCGCCGTCGAACGCCTTCGAGGTGGGCGGCGCGGTCAGCCTGCAGATGCTGCGCGTGACCGCGGGCTACGAGCACTACCAGCAGACCGGCCTGCCCTCGGGCGACTTCCTGATGCTGGGCGCGGGCCTGAACTTCGGCAGCTAGTTCAAAGACCCAGCGGTCCGCGCAGCGCCGCCTCGTCGCCGACGACGACGGCCACGAGACGGTCCGGGTCCAGGCGCGCGCGCGCCGCGGCCAGCGCGGAGTCCGGCGTCACCGCGGCCAAGCGCTCGGGGTAGGAGGCGATGGCCGTCACGGGGTCGCGGCCGCTTTCCACGATCGCGGCCAGGTAGCCGGCCACGCGGTCCAGCGACGACAGGCGCATGCGAAACAACCCCGTCAGGTGGCGCTTGGCCGCGGCCAGCGCCGCGTCCGGCAGGGGCTGTTCGCGCAGGGCGCGCGCCTCGGCCAGAATCTCGTCGAGTGCCGCGCGCGCCGCGTCCGGCCGGACGTCGGCGGAGGCCGACCACACCGAGCCGCGCCCGTACACCTCGATCGACGAGTACGCGCCGTAGGTGTAGCCGCGGCGCGTGCGCAGGTTCTCGAACAGGCGCGAGTTCGCGGTCCCGCCCAGCACGTGGTTGGCCGTCGCGAACGCCACGTAGTCCGCATCGCGCGGCGTCAGCGGTCCGGCCTGTGCGACGACGAGCGTGGCCTGCGCGGAGCCCGCGCGGCCGACCAAAGCGGTCTTCGCGGCGGCGCGGCCGGGCAGCGGCGGCGGCGCCGGCGGCGGCGTCGTTCCGGTCCAGCCGGAAAACGCGCGCTCCAGGGACTTGCGCGCCTGCTCCGGCTCCAGATCGCCCGCGAGCACCAGGTAGCCGCCGGAAGGCCGCACGCGCGCCGCGCGGTAGGCGCGCAGGCGCGGCGCGGCGACCGCGGCAAGGGCGGCCTCGTCGGGCGCGCCGCGGCGATACGGGTGGCCGGAGAACAGCTCCGCGCGCAGGCGCTCCTCGGCCAAAAACGACGGCTGGGAGCGGCGCAGCGCCAGCTCCTCGACCGCGTTCTCCCGCCACAGCTCGACCTCGTCGTCCGGAAAAGACGCCTCCGTCAGCGCGCGCGCAAGCTCCGCGCAGAACGCGTCGAACGTGCGCGCCAGCCCCGAGGCCGCGACCTTGAACCACTCCGTCTCGCTGGCCGCGCCCGCCGACCAGCCCAGCGCCGACAGCGCGCGCGCGACGGCCGCTGCGTCGCGGCCCGCGTCTCCCTTGAAGAGAAGCTCCTCGCACGCCGGCGACAGCGCGTCCTCGCCGTCCGCCTCGTGCGCGCGGCCCGCGCGCAGTCCCAGGCGCGCCTCGACCAGCGGCAGGCGCGCGTCGCGCGCGACCAGCACGTCCAGGCCGCAGGCCAAAGTGAAGCGCTCCACCTGAGGCGGCCGCAGGGGCCGCTCCGGCCCCAGCGGCGGCGGCGGCGCGCCCGCGGCGCGCGGCTCCTCGAACGGCGGTTCGGCCGGCGTCGGCGGCGGCGCCGACGGCCGCGCCGGGCCGGGCACGACCTCCAGCCGGCAGCGCCCGCGCTCGCCCAGCCAGCGCTTCGCCGCGCGGCGCACGTCCTCCCGGCGCGTCTTGAGCAGACGCGCGAAGTCCCGCCGCAAACCGGACGGCTCGCCGACCAGCGCCGTATAGGAGCTCAACGTCTGCGCTCGGTCGGCCAGCGACGTCTGCCCCTCCAGCCACGAGCGCTCAAGCTGGACTTTCGCGCGCGCGAGTTCCTCCGCGCTCGGCCCCTCGCGCCGGAAGCGCTCGATCACGCGCAGGGCGGCCGCGGCCGCCGCGTCGAGGTCCGCGTCCGCGCGCAAGGTCGCGAACACGCCGAACAGGTCCGCGCCGCGCGCGCTGGAATGGCTGGACCAATACGGCATGTGCGCGCTGGCCGACAGCGCCAGGCGCGAGGACTTGACCAGCTCCGCGTGCAGAGGGCTGTCCTCGCCCCCGCCCAACGCCGCCGAAAGCGCGCTCAGCGCCCAATAGTCCGCCGAGCCGCGCCGCGGCAGACGCCAGCCCAGCACGAGCAGGGGGTTCGTCGCCAGCGCGTCCTCCACGCGCGCGCGGCGCTCCGCCGCGCGCGGCGGCTCCGTTCCGCGCGGACGCGGCGGACGCGTGCGGCGCGGCACCGGGCCGAAATGGCGCGCGACCAGACGGCGCGCCTCGGCGACGGTCACGTCGCCGACCAGCGCCAGCGCCGCGTTGTCGGGCGCGTAGTGGCGGTCGTAGAAACGGCGCACGTCGGCCAAGGTCGCCGCGCGCAGGTCGTCGGCGTCGCCGATGGTGGGATGCGAGGTCTCCCAGCGCGAGAAGGCCAGCGCGCCCATCGCGGCGTCGGTGGCGCGCCGGTAGGGCTGGTTGTCGTAGGTCTGCGCCATCTCCTCAAGAACCACCCGCTTTTCGATTTCCAGCTCGCGCTCCGAAATAAGCAGGCCGCGCATCCGGTCCGCCTCGGCCCACAGCGCCGCTTCCAGCGCCCCCGACGGCACGACCTCGTGATAGGTCGTGTTCGTCTTCATCGTGTAGGCGTTGTCGACGCCGCCGTTGGACTCGACCAGCCGCGAGATGGCGTTGGGCGGCAGATTGACCGTGCCCTGAAACATCAGGTGCTCGAACAAGTGCGCGAAGCCCGCCCGGCCGCGCTCCTCGTCCATGGAACCGACATGGTAGGTCAGCGCGACCGCGACCAGCGGCGAAGACGGATCGGTCTGGACGACGACCTTCAGGCCGTTGGCCAGCTTGAACGCCCGGGTCGGCAGCACGTTCTCTGTCGTCAAACGGCCGGACGGTGGGAGACTGATTTCGGGGAGCGCGGCAGGAGCGGCGCGAGGCGCCGTCCCAGTTCGACCGAGAGCGCTTTTTGGGCTTCCGACGACAGGAACGGCTGACCCGCGCGCAGGGCCCTGCGTCCGGCCGGAACGCGGCGCAAAGCCGGTCCGACGTCGATGAACAGGGCGCCCGCGGCTTTAGCCCCGGCCTCAATGCCGCGGCGCAGACTCGAAGGGGCGCCTCCGGAAAGATCGTCGACGCCGGGCACGAACGCCACGGCCAGCTTGGCTCCCGTCGGCGCGAGGCAATCCCGCAGTCGCGCCAAATCCGCGCGCGCCTCGTCCGCCTTGCCATCGGCCGCATGACCCTGCGGCGGCAGGACTTCGGCCGCGCGGTCGCGATAGCGGCGCTCCATAATCCAGCGCGCAAGCGCACTCGTCTCCCGGATAAAATTCTTAAGCCTCGGGGCCCGGATCGAAGGCGGCGGCAATTCGACGGCGTCGCCTTCGGACGCCTGCAGGACCACGACGTCGGGATGGAACTCGGCGGCGCGGCGGCAAGCAAGCTCGACCTTCTGGCTCAGCCCGTAGGAGTACATGGACACGTTGACGCCGCGCACGCGCCCGCGAGAACGAAGCACGCCGGGCAGCTCCGCGACGAAGCCCTCCGCGCGCCGCACGCCGAGGCCGAACGTCTCCTGCCCGCCGACGACGACGACGCGCGCCTCGCCGCGGTCCTTCGCGTCGGGAACGACGTCGTCGCGCAGGCCCTGCGCGCTGATCTGCACGTCCGCGCCCATTTTCTCTCCGTGCGCGCCCGGCCGCAGCTCGAAGCCGAGCGCCGGGTCGGCGCTGTCCTGATAGAGAAGCGCGTCCATCGGCACGAACGCGCGCACCGCCGCCTCACCGACGGCCAGCGAGATAAAGACGGCGATCGCAATCCAGCGAGCTGTTTTCATCATTCTTGGTTTACCTTACCATTTAACGGCGTTCCGGGCGAATCGGCGACGGTCAAGCAGGGGACACGACGAAATTGCTAAGATAACTCCCTCGCAGAGGACGACGCGTCCGACGCGAGAGGCACGCCTGCAACCAGCCGGGCGGTCGGACGCAGGAGGCTCATGGGTTTTTCCGTCTTCAATTTCAGTCCGTCCATCATGGCCGGGGTGCGCGGCCAGAACTACGCGCAGCCCACGCCCATTCAGGAACAGGCCATCCCCCCCGTGCTGGAAGGCCGCGACGTGCTGGGCCTGGCGCAAACCGGGACCGGAAAAACCGCGGCCTTCGCGCTGCCCATCCTCCAGCGCCTGAGCGCCGGGCCGCGCGGCGTCATCCGCGCGCTGGTCGTCGCTCCCACGCGGGAGCTGGCCGAGCAGATCCGCGCCAACTTCGCCGCACTCGGCCAGCACACCGGCCTGCGCGCGATCGCCGTCTACGGCGGCGTCAGCGCCGGCGCGCAGGCGCACGGGCTCAAGGGCCGCGCCGAGATCGTCGTCGCCTGCCCCGGGCGCCTGCTCGACCATATGGGCCAGGGAAACTTCATCGCCAAGAACGTCGAGGTGCTGGTGCTCGACGAAGCCGACCAGATGTTCGACATGGGCTTCCTGCCCGACGTGCGCAAGATCCTGGCCCGCCTGCCGGCCACACGGCAGACCTTGCTGTTCTCCGCGACCATGCCCGACGCGCTGCGCGGACTGGCCCATGAGTGCCTGAAGAACCCGGTCACCGTGCAGGTCAAGCACACCGAGGCGCTGGCCACGGTCTCGCACGCTCTGTATCCCGTCGTCGAGCACTTGAAGACGCCGCTCCTGCTCGAACTCATCCGCCGCGCGGGCTCCGAATCCATATTGGTCTTCACCAAGACCAAGCATCGCGCCAAGCGCGTGGCCGAGAAGGTCAAGGCCGCGGGCTGGTCCTCGGCCGACCTGCAGGGAAACCTGTCGCAGAACCGCCGCAAGGCCGCCATGGACGGCTTTCGCTCCGGCAACATCCACGTGCTGGTGGCCACCGACATCGCCGCGCGCGGCATCGACGTGTCGCAGATCACGCACGTGATCAACTACGACATCACCGACACGCCCGAAGCCTACGTCCACCGCATCGGCCGCACCGGCCGCGCCGCGAAGACCGGCGACGCCTACACCTTGGTGACCGCCAACGACGACGCCATGATCCGCGTCATCGAGCGCAAGCTCGGCAAGATCATCGAGCGGCGCACGCTGGACAACTTCGACTACCGCGCCGGTCCGCCGAACTCGGGACAAAAAGGAAGCCACGGCCCGTCGCACGGCGGCGCGCACGCGCCTTCCGCGCCCCGACCGCCCCACGCGGGCGGCGGCGGCGCCTCCGGCCGCCCGTTCTGGCGCAAGCGGCGCCGGCCGCACTAAGACCATGGTCGCGCTGCTGACTCTTCTGCTGGCCGCGGCCCCCGCCTTCGGCGCCGGGATTCATCTAACACCCGAGCAGGCGCACGCGATCGGCCTCAAGATCTGGCACAACGAAGCCGACGGCAAGGTGGAACTGCTCACGCACTGGAACAAGGGCGAGGCGTTCGGCTCCTTCGGCATCGGCCACTTCATCTGGTATCCGGCCGGGGAGCGCGGCCCGTTTACGGAGAGCTTTCCCGGCGCGCTCGACGCGATCGCGGCCTCCGGAGAATCCCTGCCCGCCTGGCTGCGCGGCCATGCGCCGTGTCCGTGGCCGGACCGGGATGCGTTTTACAAGGATTTCGACGGCGTGCGTCTGACCGGCCTGCGCGCCCTGCTGGCGCGCACGGTCGACGCGCAGGCGCTCTACGCCGCGCACCGGCTGGAAGACGCCCTGCCCAAGATACTGGCCGCGGCCGAACCCTCCGAAGGCCCCATGCTTCAGCGTCGCTTCGACGCCGTCGCCGCCGCGCCCAACGGCGTCTACGCCTTGGTCGACTATGTGAATTTCAAGGGCGAGGGCGTCAATCCGACCGAACGCTACGACGGCGACGGCTGGGGACTTCTCCAGGTGCTGGAACTGATGGACGACGCCGCGCCGGGACAGCCTTCCGTCGAGGCCTTCGCGCGCGCCGCCGACGAGGCGCTGACGCGGCGCGTCGCTCACGCGCCCGCGGATCGCCGCGCCCGGGAGCAGGGCTGGCTTCCCGGCTGGCGCGCGCGCCTGCGCACCTACCCCGAGCCGTAGCTCGTCACGCGCGATTTGATCGCCATTTGATCCCGCGGGGTTGCGCGATTGACGTAGGATCGGTCGACGCCGGAACAGCGGACGTCGCGGCTCCGGCTCAAGACCGAAACGACATCCAGGAGACACTCGAATGAACACGCGCCACACGACGTTCGTCCGCATCCTCGCCCTCGGTTCGGCTCTTGCCGTCCCGAGCCTCGTCCTCGCGCAGAACCCGTCGACGGACGCGAACACCAATCCCAACGGCCAGACCGCTCCCGCCGCCGCTCCGGCCGCGCCGACGACCCCTCCCGCGCC
>JABEUV010000180.1 GCA_013044195.1 Elusimicrobiota bacterium
CATCCAGTGCGTCAGCGAGACGCCCGCCAGCACGACCGCGACCACCGTGCCCACGGCCGACGCCTGCAAGATGAGATGGCGCTGGCGCGCGCGCGCCAGGATTTCAAGCGGGACTAGGTTGACCTTAATCATGCTTCCCAGTCCCGATTGCGCCTCAGCGCCAGACCCATCGCGACGCCGAAAGAGGGCCGCATGTCCTGCGGCACCGCCTCGGCGCCCTTAACGAACGCGAACGGATCCAAGACGGCCACCGGAACCTTGAGCTCGTTGGCCAGGTGCTTGTCGAGGTTCTTCACGCGCGCGGAGCCGCCGGAGATGAAGATGCGGCCGATCGCGCGGTCGGGGCCTTGGGAGAGGTAGAAATCGACGGAGCGATGGACCTCGCCGACGAGGTCGCGCGCGACCTGGCCGAGCGCCTGCGAGACGCCAAGCGCCTCGCGGTTGCCGGTCGACAGCGCCTTTTCCTTTTCGGCCGGATCGATAATGAGGCCGAAGGACTTCTTGAGCTCGTCGGCGCGCGGGGCCTCGCACTGGAACGCCTTCATGACCGCCTTCGTCATCGTCTGGCCGGCAATGAACACGTCGCGTACCACGCGGGTCACGCCGCTTTCGATGATCGACAGGTTCGTGACCATGTGGCCGATGTTGAGGTACAGCGCCGCCGCGGCGCCTTCCTTCGGGTCGCGCAGCCGCTCGTGGACGTTCTCAAGCGCGAAGCTGTCGACGTCGACGACCGCCGGCTGAAGGCCGCAGGCCTGAAGCACGTCCAGCCGCGCGGTCACCAGCTCCTTTTTCGCCGCGACGAGCACGGTCTCCATCTTCTTCTGACCGTCCTCGACGACCTCGCCGAGAATGTGGAAGCCGAGCTGGACTTCGTTGATGTCGAACGGGATGAACGGCTCCGCCTCCGTCGTCAACGTCGACTCCAGCTCCCGCTTCGTCAAACGCGGGAACTTCACGTAGCGCACGATGACCGCGTTGCCCGAGAGCGCGGTGGCAGTGTCCAGAACCTTGACGCCCTTCTCGATCAAAAAGCCGCGCAACGGCTTGACGATCGCCGCCTTCCTCTCATCCGCCGTCGCATCCGGCCGGGCGTTGATCGGCAGAAGCGCCCAGGCCTTCAGGTGCCACGAGGGTCCTTCCTGCTTCAAAAGGACGACTTTGACCGAGACGCTGCCGACATCGACGCCCAGAAGGTCGCGGGACCCCAAAAACAGCTCCGCATACCCTTTGAGGGCGCCCAATTTTGTCTTGACGACGTCCATTTTGACGGCCATGTTCATTCGCCCATTAAAAAAGCCGAGTCTCCCGCAGACTGCGGGGGGGACTCGGCGCGTAGGATTAATAACAGGTTTACGCAGACTTGTCAAGGCCTGGAGACTGTCTGGAGACTGTCTTTTGATATAATTTTCAAAATGAGTTCGATATTGTTCGACTACGGAGGGACTCTGGACGCCGACGGGGTCGCGTGGTTGGAGCGTTTCCATGTCCTATACAAGGAATGCGGCGTGGACATCCCTCGGGAACGATTCGATCGCGCCTTTTACGACGCCGACGACGCTCTCTGCGACCGCCACGCGCTGGCCGGGCTGGACTTGGAAGCCACGGTGCGCCTGCAAGCGCGCGACGTCCTGGCCGCTGCCGCCCCCGAATTCCTCGACCGCGCGGACGAGATTTCGGCGCGCTTCGCCGCGGACTCACGGCGACATTTCGCACGGTTGCTCCCGACGCTCGAACGGCTGGCGAGGTCGCGGCGTTTCGGGATCGTTTCCAATTTCTACGGCAACCTCGACGGTTTACTGCGCGCCGAGGGCCTGCGAGACCTGTTCGGGGTCGTCGCGGATTCCGGCGCGCTCGGCGCGCAGAAACCGGACCCGGCCATTTTTCTTCACGCGGCGCACGCGCTGGACAGCCTCCCCCAGGACTGCGTGATGGTCGGCGACTCCATCGCCCGCGATGTCCGAGGCGCGGCCGCCGCGGGTATGATGTCCGTCCTTGTCTGTGCGCACGAAAAAGCGCCGGCGGCTGGGCAGAGCTGGACCGTGCGCTCCGTGGCGGAATTGGAAACGGTACTGTCATGAGTTTCCGCGCGGGGATTATCGCCGCGGGCGAGGGTTCGCGCCTGGCCGCCCGCTACCGCGGAATCGTCAAGCCGCTTGTGCCCGTCGCGGGGCGGCCGCTCTCGCATTGGGTCGCCGGCTCGCTGGCGGCGGCCGGGGCGGACGAATTGACCGTGCTGACCAATTCCCGCGGCGCCGCCGTCGCGCCGAGCCTGCGCGCGGCGTTCCCAAGGTTGGCCTTCGATTGCATGACCGCCGACACGGCCTCCTCGTTCGAAAGCTTCCGGCTCGTGGCGTTGCGGCTGGCCGAAAAGTCCGAGGACTTCCTGATTTCCACCGTCGACGCGCTGGTTCCGTCCGAGGACGTCGTCGGCTTCCTCACCGAATGCCGCACCGCGCGCGCCGTCGCGGGCCTGGCGCTGACCGCGCACGTCGACGACGAGAATCCGCTGTGGGCCGACGTCGACGAGCGGGACTTCGTGACGGCCGTCGGCGACGACGCACGCACCCGCCGCCGCGCGACCTGCGGACTCTATTATTTAACGCGCGCCGCGGCGGCGCGCCTGCCCAAAGCGTCGGCGCACCCTCGTCTGCGCGACTTCTGGCGTGCGCTGTGCGCCCAAGGGGTGAGCGTGGCGGGTCCGTTGCTTTCCGAGACGCTGGACGTGGACCGGCCGCAGGATGTCGTTGCGGCGGAGGTCTATGCCGCAAGCCGGCTTCACGCCAGCAACCCCGAAAGGAAACATAGCCCCTCATGAAAGCCCTTGGCATTTTTCGTGAAAAACAGAACTCCCCCAATCGGGAAGACGACGACGCGCTGATCTTGAAAGCCGTCATGGATCAGCTCTCGATTTTGAAGATGGACTGCGTTCTTATGACCCCGGAGCAGTTCGACGCCGCCGATGCGTCCGGCTTCGACCTGATCGCGCCGATGTGCGAGGCCTACCCGCGCCTGATGCGCCTCAAGACGCTCGCGGCCGGGACCGGCGTCGCCATGATCAATCCCGCCGACGCCGTGCTGGGCTGCTACCGCACGCGGATGCTCGCTTCGTTTTCGCGCACGCCGGGCCTGAACTATCCGCCGACCGAGGTGCGGCGCACGACCGCCGCGGCGAACCTGCGGCCGCCCGTATTCGAGGCGGAAGGCGGCTGGTGGCTCAAACGCGGCGACGTGCACAACACCTGCGCCTTCGACGTGGCCCACGCGCGCGCGTGGGCCGACGCCGATGCGGTGCGCCGCGAATTCGAGGGCCGCGAGATCAAGGACATGATCGTCCAGCGCCACGTCGACGGCGACCTGATCAAGTTCTACGGCGTGGGGCCGGGACAGTGGTTCACCTGGTTCTACCACGACCCCGCGAGCGCGCGCCGCCTGCCCTTCGAGCTGGAGGACCTCGCCCATCAGGCCGAGTTGGCCGCCTCCGCCGTCCGCGTCGAGGTCTTCGGCGGCGACGCGATCGTCGCGCCGGACGGCGGCATCTTCGTCATCGACATCAACTCCTGGCCCAGCTTCGCGCGCGGGCGCGCCGAGGCGTCCGTCCAGATCGCGCGCCGCCTACGCCTGCGTCTGCGCGAGGCCTGCGCCAGGAAGAATTGACATGACCCATCAAACCGTCGCCGATAACGCCTATCAGGCCGGACCCAAGTCGCGAGCGTTTTTCAAAGAAGAGCAGAACTACATCGCCCCCGGTCTGCAGACGATCGCGCTGTACGCCCAGATCGCCGTCGAAAGCGGAACGGGCGCGGTCTTACGCGACGTCGACGGCCAAGAGTACGTGGATCTGGTCGCCGGCATCGGCGTGGCCTCTCTCGGCTACGGCCACCCGGACTGGGCGAGAGCCGTCGCGGAGCAGGCGGCCAAGACCGCGGTCGGTTCATTCACCTCGGCGCACCGCCTCAATTTCCTCAAGACGCTGGCGTCCGTGACGCCGAAGGGCCTGACGCGTTGCCAACTCTACAGTTCCGGCGCCGAAGCCGTCGAAGCGGCCCTGCGCCTCGCCAAATCAAAAACCGGGAAGTTCGAGGTGATCGGCTTCTGGGGCGGCTTTCACGGCAAGACGCTGGGCGTCATGGGCCTGCTCAACGACGGCTTCAAAAATTCCTACGGCGCCATGGCACCGGGACTGCACCTGTCGCCGTATCCCGACAGCCGGCGCTGTCCGCTGGGTGCCTCGGGGCCTCACGACTGCGGCGCCCACTGCCTCGCCTTTCTGCGCGAGAAAATCAAGCGCGAGACGACGGGTGCCGTCGCCGCGATCATTCTGGAGCCCGTGCAGGGCACCAACGGCAACGTGGTCCCGCCTCCGGGCTTCTTCGCGGGCGTACGCGACATCGCGCGCGAGATCGGCGCGCTGTTCATCGCCGATGAAATGATCACCGGCTTCGGCCGCACCGGCCGCATGTTCGGCTGCGACCATGAGGGCGTGGTTCCGGACCTGATGACCATCGGCAAGGGCTTCGGCGGGGGATTTCCCGTCTCCGGCGTGGTGGCCTCCGATGAGACGTCCCGCGCCGCGCCCTGGTCCAATCCTTCAGGCTCCTCGTCGAGCTACGGAGGCAACCCGCTGGCCTCGGCCGCGTGCGACGCGACTTTGCAGGTAATCCTTCGAGATAAACTGGTCGACAACGCCGCGAAGGTCGGCTCCGTGATGCTCGAAAAACTCGAAGGAATAAAGGCCGCGCAGCCGTTGATCGGCGCGGTCCGCGGCCGCGGCTTGATGATCGGCGTCGATCTCGTTCATCCGAAAGACGGCCGACCGCTCGACAAGGCCGTCTGCCGCGAAGTCTTCGAGGAAAGCCTCCAGCGCGGCGTGCTGACCATGGCCTACAACCCCAGCCTGCGGATCAATCCTCCGCTGGTGATCACCGAAGCCGAGGCCGTGCGCGGGCTGGATCTTTTGGGCGAGGCGCTCGACGTCGTGCGCCGCAGGCGGGGGCTCTGATCCGGCGCGTCGCCCTCGCCGGCTTCGGCGCCGTCGCCGAGAACGCGCACCTTCCCGCGCTCGCGCAGGTTGGCGTCGCGGTCGCGGCCGTGTTCGATCCGTCACCGGAGCGCCGCGCGGCGGCGGAACGCCTGGTCGCGGGCGCGCGCGTCTACGCGCGTCTCGACGAACTTCTGGCCGCCGAGCGCACCCTCGACGCGTTGATCGTCTGTTCGCCGCCCAAGTTCCACGCGGAAGCGGTCCTCGCCGGACTGCGCGCCGGACTGCACGTGCTCTGCGAAAAACCACTCACGCTGGACTGCGCCGCCTTCGCAGCACTCCGCGACGAGGCCGCCTTGCGCGACCGCTGCGTCTACACGGTCGACAATTGGGCCCACGCGCCGGCGCTCGCGCGGCTTCTGGACGTCGCGGCCTCCGGCCGCCTAGGGCGGATTTGTCGCGCGGAACTGCGCGTGGCGCGCACGAAACCCTCGGCGTCGGCCGTACCCGGCGACTGGCGCAAGGACCCGGCGATCGCGGGCGGCGGCATCCTCGTCGATCACGGCTGGCACAACCTGTATCTGCTGCGCCGCCTGCTCGGCCCCGGACTTGAGCTTGATTCCGCGCAGCTCCAGCCCGCGGGCGCCGTCGACGAGGTCGTCGACCTGACTTTTCGAGCGCCCGGAGCCGTCGGCGCGATTCATCTGACGTGGCGCGCGGCGGAGCGCGCGAATTTCGCCTCCGTCACGGGCGACGACGGGACCATTGAATTGAACGACGACATTCTGGTCGTGACGGTCGGCGGCCGCACGCAAACCGAGCGCTTTCCGCAAAAGCTCTCCGCGGGTTCGGCTCACCCCGATTGGCTGGCCGCGATGTGGCCCGCGTTCCTGGCCGAGTGCGCGGGCCGCAGCCGCGGCGAGAACCTGGCCGCGGCGGAGTTCTGTCTAAACGTCCTCCACTCGGCCTATCGCGCGACGGAGACGGCCCGTGCCTGAACGCGCTCCGTCCGCGGCGCCCTACGAACGGGCGATCCTGTGGGTCGCCCATCCGGCGTTGCTGTTCCAGCGCGTCGGCGGCCTGACGGTCTACGAACGCCAGTTGTTCGCCGCGGCGCGCGCGGGCGTCAAGACGCTGTGGATATCCATGATCCGCCCCGAAAATTTGGGCGCGGACCTGCGCGTGCCGGAAGGCCTGGAGATCCGCTGGCTGCCCAAAGGCGGCGGCGAACTGACCGAATGCGCGGCCCCCTACCTCGGTCTGTCCGCCGATCATCTGGTGCGAGTCGAGGCGCTGGCCCATATCGCACGCACGCGTTGCGCCGAATCGCTCTCCTACGAGGACGCCTCCGGCCTGGGCGTCGTCCAGATCGTGATGACGCGCGACGAAGCCGTAACGCGTCACAAGCAAACGCTCCCCGAAGGCACTTATCGGCGCCTCGAATCCCCGATCAACGGCGAGGAGACTCTCGACTGGCTGATGGTCTCCGGACCCAAAAGCCAGGACGGCTTCATGGCTCGGCACTTCGACCGCCACATTTCCCTGGCGGTGTCGCGCCGCCTGCTCGACACCGGCGTCACGCCGAATCAGATGACCGTTTTCAGCACTCTTCTGGGCCTGGCTGGCGCGGCCCTATTCCTGGGCACGACGCGGGCGTGGTATATCCCGGGCGCCCTGTTCATTTGGCTGCACTCGGTCTTGGACGGCTGCGACGGGGAGCTGGCGCGCGTGCGCTTTGAAGAGAGCGTCTTCGGTGCCGACCTTGATTTCTGGGGCGACAATCTCGTGCACCTCGCTCTGTTCACCTGCCTCGGGCTCGGCTTCTGGAAGGACAACGGCTCCCACACCTTGGTCCTGGCCGCGGTCGCCGATCTGGGCGTGCTGGCCTCGGCATGGTCCGCCTGGGATCATCGCCGCGAGCGCCGCCGCGCGGGCGCGACCGGACCGGAGGCCGGTGTGATCGACGAACCCGCCGCCGCCGGCATCGATTCCCTGCTCTCCCGCCTGGAAAATGCCCTGGCCCAGCGGGACTTCATCTACTTGCTCGTTCTGCTCGCCTTCGTCGACTGCGTCTATGAGTTCTTGTGGGCCGCCGCGATCGGCGGCCTGCTTTACTCCGCGATCATGTTGCACCTGAGGAGAGTCCACGACCATGAACAAGCACGCGCGCCGCATACCGCCGGCTAAGGGCAAGCTCGGCGTGCTGCTTCCCGGAATGGGGGCGGTCGCCAGCACCTTCATCGCGGGCGTCGAACTGGTCAAGAAAGGCTTAGGCAAGCCCGTGGGCTCTCTGACCCAGCTACAGACCATCCGCCTGGGCAAGCGCTACGAAAACCGCGCGCCTCTGATCAAGGATTTCGTCCCCCTGGCCTCGCTCGACCAACTCGTCTTCGGCGGTTGGGATTTCTTTGCCGACGACATGTGGACCGCGGCCCTGAAGGCGGCCGTTCTCTCTCCGGATCAACTGGCGCCGGTGCGTAAGGAACTGGCGTCGGTCAAACCCATGTCCGCAGTCTACGACCCAGCCTACATCAAGAACATTAAGGCCGTCGCTCCCAAGAAGGGGCGCAGCAAGCTGGACCTGGCCGAGCAGGTCATGGCCGACATCGCCGCGTTTAAGAAGAAGAACGGCTGCGACCGCGTCGTGATGCTGTGGTGCGGCTCCACCGAGATTCTGCCCGAACGCGCCGCCTGCCACGAGGACCTGGAGGCCTTCGAGCTCGGGCTGAAAAATAGCGACCCCGCGATCCCGCCGTCGATGATCTATGCGTATGCGGCCCTGAAGTCCGACGTGGCCTACGGCAACGGCGCGCCGAACCTCTCGGTCGACGTCCCCGCGATGATCGAGCTTGCCGAGCGGACCGGAACGCCGATCATGGGCAAGGACTTCAAGACCGGCCAGACTTTGATGAAGACGACCGTCGCGCCGATGCTCAAGGCGCGCATGCTGGCGCTGACCGGCTGGTATTCCACGAACATCCTCGGCAACCGCGACGGCGAGGTGCTCGACGACCCGGGTTCGTTCAAGACCAAGGAAAAGAGCAAGCTGTCGGTGCTCGACAGCATTTTAGAGCCGGAACGCTACCCGGATCTGTATGGGAACTATCATCACAAGGTCCGTATCGACTACTACCCCCCCCGCGGCGACGCCAAAGAAGGCTGGGACAACATCGACATCCGCGGTTGGCTGGACGCGCCGATGCAGATCAAGATCAACTTCCTGTGCCGCGACTCCATTTTGGCCGCGCCGATCGTGTTGGACTTGGTCCTTTTCCTCGACCTCGCCCAGCGCGCAGGCCTCAAAGGCACCCAGGAATGGCTGTCGTTCTACTTCAAGAGCCCGCAATGCCGCGAAGACCTCAAGCCCGAGCACGACCTCTTCATTCAGCACCTGAAGCTTAAGAACACCTTGCGCCTGCTCATGGGCGAGGAGGTCCTGGATCACTCCGGCCTGGATTATTACGACACCGACAAGGGACGTCCCACGCCCTCGGCCCCGCCCCGGCCCGCCGCCCGCCGGAACACGCCGGCAAAAGCCAGCCGCTAAACGGTGCCGGGAGCCGCGCTTTGCCGCGCTTTCCAGCATTATATTAAGTGGAAAGCAGCCTAACATTCTCATATTTAGGGGCGTGCCGAACGCGATTTTGTATACTTAGTTTTCCGGTGAATAAGTTCCTCATGAGCGCCCTCTTGGCGACGCTTTTCTCGTACCCGGCTTCCGCCCAAGCCGATTCCTCGGGCACGGCGATATCGCCCGCTCAACCGCCCGCCGTGTCGACCTCCGCGCCCGCCGTTCTTCCCTCTGCGTCCACCGGGACCGTTTCCTCACCCGCACCTGAGCCCTCTCCGGCGGCCCTTCCGCCCGCCCTCGTCCCCCGACCCTGGGTGATCGGAGATATCAGGGCTTCCGGGCTCAAAAACGTCAAGTTCAGCACCATCCGAGCTCAGACCAAGGCGCGCAAGGGCGATCTCTACGACCGACCCGATCTGGACAAGGACATCCAGGCCCTGCTCGGCTTGGGCGAGTTCGACCGCGTGGGCGCCGAGATCACTTTGCTCGACAAGCCCGTCCCCGCGAACTTCCGCAAGGTCGCGGGCACCGATCGCGAAATTCTTCTGACCTTCGTGGTCAAGGAAAAACCCGTGATCCACAAGATCGAGATCGAGGGCAATAAGGGCCTGTCGAAGGGCACTTTGATGGACGAGATCACGCTCAAGGTCGCCGACCCCTACGATCGCTTCAAGCTGGAGGAGGACCGTAAAAAAGTCATCGACAAATACCGTGAGAAAGGCTATCTCGACGCCTCCGTTCAGACCGAGGTCAAGCTCGACACCGAGACCCAGAAGGTGAACGTGACTTTCAAGATCAACGAGGAGCAGAAATCGCGCATTGAGCTTGTGGAGATTTCCGGCGTCAAGGCCTTCAAGCCGCGCAAGCTGCTGGGCCTGATGAAGAACAAGTACCACAAAGTCTTCACCGAGAAGGAGCTTGCCGAGGACGTCAAGAAGATCGAGGCCGAATATAAGAACGCCGGCTTCCTGGACGTGAAGATCAGCACTCCCGTCGTCTCGCTGAGCCCGGATAAGACGCGCATCCACATCGCCCTCGGCGTCATCGAGGGCCGCTCCTACCTGTTCGGCGACACCTCTTTCTCCGGCTATCTCGTGCTGAAGTCCTCAGAACTCTATCACGTGGTCGACTACAAGACCGGGCAGCGCTTCAACCAGCAGAAATACGAGGACACGATCCGCGCCGTGCAGGAACTCTATGCCGACGCCGGCCGCCTGCGTACGCGCGTCATCCCGGTCAAGGCGCTCAACCCGAAGACCGACCGCATGGACGTGCGCTACGACATCATCGAGGGGCCGGTCTCCTACGTCGATCACATCGACGTCGAGGGCAACAAGGCGGCGAAAACCTACGTACTGCGGCGCGAATGCTCGATGAAGTCCGGCGACCGCTTCTCCGCCGCACGGGTCAAGCGCTGCCGCGAGCGCATGATGAACCTGGGCTTTCTCGACGACGTCGAGCCCGACCTCCAGCCCTCCCCGACGGATCCGGACAAAGTGGACATGACCTTCGACGTGACCGAGGGCAAGCCCGGCATGCTGACGGCCGGCGCGGCCTACTCGTCGATCGACGGCATCATCGGCACGCTGTCGCTGTCGCACATGGACATGTTCGGCCTGGCCCAGCGCATCAGCGTGAACTGGTCGTTCGGCGCGGCCATCGAAAGCTTCACGTTGAGCTGGACGGAGCCTTGGATCGGCGACCACCCCACAAGCCTCGGCGTCGACCTCTTCGACAGCTTCATGATCACCCCTTTCTACGGCGACCTGTCGGCCTACTGGCTGCGCCGCGTCGGCAGCACCGTGCGCCTCGGCCCGCGGTTCGAAGACGACCGCTATCAGGTCAACCTCAGCTACACGCTGCAGGAGATCTCCATCGAGAACATCGACCCGACGATGAACTTCAACGGCCTGCTGACGCCGGGCACCAGCATCCAATCCGTGGCCAGCGTGGAATTCGCGCGCGACACCCGAGACAGCATCATCGATCCGACCGCCGGCACGCGCAACGGCATCGGCGCGGAGCTGTCGGGCGGCCCCCTGTTCGGCAGCATCAGTTTCATCAAGCCGACTTACTCGAACCAGGCCCACTTCACCCTGTTCGAGGCCGTCGACGACTGGCCGTTCGTGATGTCGCTTTACAATCGCGGCGGCTACGTGACTCCGTTCGGAAACTCCCAATCCGTCGACGTGCAGGACCGATTCTTCATCGGCGGCCAGGACACGCTGCGCGGCTATCTGCCCGCCGCCGACGCCGGCGTGGCCGACGGCGGCATCGCCTACGACGTCGCCAACCTGGAGTTCGGATTCCCGGTTGCGCGAGAGCACCACAAGACCATCGTCAAGCTCGTCGCCTTCGTCGACGCCGGCGGCGCCTGGGACAGCATCAGCCAGATCAACGACCGCTTCGGCAGCGCCAACCAAAATCTGAAAAGCGACGTGGGCCTCGGCATCCGCTTCGTCACCCCGGCCTTCCCGATCCGCCTGGACTACGGCTACGGCCTCAACCACCAGCCCGGACAGAAGGCTTACCAGATCAACTTCGGTATGGGACCTCTATTCTGATGAAGTCCTTCGCCTCGGCCTGCGCCGTCCTCGCGCTCGCCGCACCCCTGAGCGCGCTGGAGCTCTCGCTTGAGCAGAACCGCACGTTGCGCGGCAGCGTCGGCTACGTCGACATGCAGCGCATCTTCGCCGAAAGCCCCGATTCGGCGCAGGCCAAGGAAAGCTTCGAGGCCATCGTCCGCCAAGCCGAGGACAAAGTCAACCTCAAGCGCGCCGAAATCCTCAAACTCCAGCGCCAACTGGAAGACGACAAGGCTGAGCGTGTACGACTGTCGAAAGAAGCCGTGGTCGCATTCTCCTCGTCTGCCGCGCTGGCCGTCGCCGCCTCCTCGGTCGCCGCGCGTCCTCCGGCGGCCGCGCCTGCCGTACCGCCTGTGGCCCTCCCGCCCGTGACGCCGGCGACCGCACCGGCCGGGCTCCTTTCTCCGGCCGCTTTGATGAAGCTTTCAGCGCCCGCCGTGTCAACGACCCTTCCGACCGGATTGGCGCCCGCCGCAGCCTTGCCCGGCCTTCCCGCCGCCGGCGGCCCGTTGGCCGCACCCGCCGTCTCCTCGGCCGCGCCCATGGCGGCCGTCGCTCGCTCGACCGCCTCCGTGCCATCGACGGCCGCCGCGCCGCGTCCCGTCGTTCCGGCGGTCGCCCTCTCTTCAGCGACACGCGTCTCTCCTGCCGCCGCCGCGCCCGCGTCGCCAACCCCCTCCGTCGCCCCAGGACCGCCGAGCCTGGCGGTGCGCGCCCTGGACCTCGACAACAAAATCATCGCTCTCCAGGCCGAGATACTGAGCAAGGAGCAGGCCCTCGCGACCGAACGCAACACCACCGATCGCGGCTTGGTCAGCATTGAGGGCCGCAAGACGGACCGCGTGCTCGCCAACATCTATCGCGCGATCACCGCCGTCGCCCAAGAGGAGGGCATCAGCATCGTCATCGACCGCGCCTCGATCCTCTACGGCCACCAAGGCGTCGATCTGACCGACAAAGTTCTGCACTACCTAAGGAGCTCCCCACCATGAAACATTTGCCTAAGCCTCTGACCATCGCCGAAATCGCAACGCTGGTCGGCGGTCGCGCCGTCGGCGACGCGTCCGTCGTCGTCGAAACCGTCTCCGAGGTGGGCGCGGCCGGCCCGAAGGACGCCGCGACGTTCCACAACATGAAATACGCGGCCGAGGCCGCCGCCTCGAAGGCCGGTTGCCTCCTCGTGCCTCCGGCCGCGGAGAGCGCGCCCTGCGCGGCGAAGGCGAAGGTCGTCGTCGCCGACCCACAGGCCGCGTTCGCGATGCTGCTTGGCCTCATCGACGCGGCCAAGCGCGCGCGAGTGGCGTCCGGCGTCAGCCCGCGCGCGTCCGTGCACCCCGAGGCGAGACTCGGCGCCGGCGTCGCCGTCGGAGACTTCGCCGTGGTCGAAAAGGGCGCCGTCGTCGGCGAGGGAACCGTACTCATGGCCCAGGTCTACGTGGGCGCGGACGCGAAAATCGGCCGCAACTGCCTGCTCTACCCGCAAGTCGTCGTGCGCGAGGAGTGCGAACTCGGCGACGACGTGATCGTCCACTCCGGCACCGTCATCGGTTCGGACGGCTTCGGCTTCACGACCGACCGCAAGACCGGACGGCATGCGAAGATTCCGCAGATCGGCAACGTCGTGATCAAGGACCGCGTCGAGATCGGAGCCAACGCCGCGATCGATCGAGCGACGCTGGGATCGACGGTCGTCGAGAGCGGCACGAAGATCGACAACCTGGTCCACATCGCGCACAACGTGCGCATCGGCCGCGATTGTTTCATAGCCGGGCAGACCGGTTTCGCAGGCTCGACGACCGTCGGCAACAACGCGATCTTCGCCGGCCAGACCGGCATCGCCGGCCACCTGACGCTCGGCGAGGGTGCCGTGATCACCGCGCAGACCGGGGTGATGAGCGACGTGCCCGCCAAGGCAGTCCTGTTCGGCACGCCGGGCCGCCCGCACCGCGAAGCGTTCAAGCTGCAGGCGCTGTACGGCCGCCTGCCCGAGATCGTCTCCCGGCTCAAAGCGCTGGAGAAGAAACTCGGCCTTGAGGCCAAAGACGCCGCCGCGTCCTGACGAATATTTGAGAGGCAACCCATGAACCGGCAGAACCCGCTGCAAAATACGATCAAGCAGGAAGTCAGCCTGGAAGGCGTCGGCCTGCACACCGGCAACAAGTCCGCGCTGACGTTCCGCCCCGCACCCGCCAACACCGGCATCCGCTTCTTCCGCTCGGACCTACCCGGCATCCCGATGATTCCGGCGCGCCTCGGCTTCGTCGTCACGACGGTGCGCGGCACGAACCTGGGTCTGGGGGAGGCGAAGGTGCACACGGTCGAGCACGTACTCTCGGCTTGCACGGGCCTCGGCATCGACAACCTCGACGTGCTGGTCAGCGCCAACGAGCCGCCGATCATGGACGGCTCGGCCCTGCCCTTCGTCGAGGCCCTGCTGCGCGCCGGCCTCGTCGATCTGGACGCGCCGAAGCGCTGGCTGCACCTGCCGCATGAGGTGACCTACGAGGCCAAGGACGGCGCGCGCTACCGCGCGGTCCCGTCCGAAAAATTCGAGATCGTCGCGACCTTAATCCACGACCACCCGATGATGCCGAAGATGTCGCTGTCGATGACCGTCGATCGCGACGGCTACCTGGCCGAGGTCGCGCGCGCGCGCACGTTCTGCTTCGAGCACGAGGTCGCCTACCTGAAGTCCCAAGGCCTGGCGCAAGGCGGTAGCCTGGAGAACGCCATCGTCATCGGCAAGGACCAATTCCACACGAACGCCGAAGGCCTGCGCTACGCCGACGAATTCGTCCGCCACAAGATGCTGGACCTCATAGGAGATCTGACTTTACTGGGCCGTCCCCTTTTCAAGATGCGCATCGAGGCCGAGCGGCTCGGCCACGCCCACAACGTCGAGTTCGCCAAGAAGCTCGACGAGGCCGCAAAGAAACTGCGCAAATCAAAAACCAACGTCCTGGAGGCAAAATGAGCACCGACACCGCCGTCCCGAATCCGTTTTCCGCCGCCCCGCTCCGCTCCCTAGATACCGCCGGCGTCAAGAAGGCGATTCCGCACAGGTACCCTTTCCTGCTCGTCGACAAGATCGACGTGCTTCAGGAAGACAAATACTGCGTCGGTACCAAGATGGTGACCGTCAACGAGCACTTCTTCGAGGGCCATTTCCCCGGACAGCCCGTGATGCCAGGAGTGCTCATTGTCGAGAGCATGGCCCAGACGGCCTGCGCCATGCTCCTATCCAAAGGCGGCTTCGAAAACAAGGTCGCATTCTTCATGGGCATCGACGAGGCCAAGTTCCGCGCGCCCGTCCTGCCCGGCTGCGTTCTCAAGCACCACATCGAAATTCTGCGGCTGGGCCGTGCGGGCAAGTTCCGCGGCGAAGCCTACGTGGACGGCAAGCTCGCCGCCGAAGCGACGATGACGTTCGCGCTCGTCGACAAGGCGCAGGGATAACGCCATGGCCATCCATCCCACCGCCGTTGTCGATGCCTCCGCCAAGATCGATCCGACCGCCGAGGTCGGCCCGTACGCGATCGTCGGGCCCGATGCCGTGATCGGCGCACGCACGAAGGTCGGCGCGCACGCCGTCGTGGAGCACGCGACGCTCGGCGAAGACAACGTCCTGCATCCTGGCTGCTACGTCGGCACGCCGCCGCAGGATCTCAAGTACGCGGGCGAGAAGACGCGCCTGGTCATGGGCGACAAGAACGTGGTCCGAGAGTGCGTGACGATGAACCGCGGCACCGCCAACGGCGGCGGCGTCACGAAAATCGGCTCCGGCGCGCTGTTCATGGCCTACTCTCACGTTGCCCACGACTGCCATATCGGCGACGGCGCCATCCTCGTCAACTCGGTCGCGCTCGCCGGACACGTGCACGTCGGCGACTACGCGGTGCTCGGCGGCATCTGCGCCGTGCATCAGTACGTACGCATCGGCCGCTTCGTGATGATCAGCGGCGGTTCGATGGTCGGCAAGGACATTCTTCCATTCTCGACGGCGCAGGGCGACCGCGCGACCCTGCGCGGGCTCAACATGCTGGGCATGCGCCGCGGCGGCTTCAGCCGCGAGGCGATGTCCGCCGTCAAGTCCGCCTACAAGTCGCTGTTTCTCCAAGGCGGCTCGCTGGAGGAAAACGTCGCCAAGCTCAAGGCGTCGCAGCCCTGCAAGGAAGTCCGGGAGTGGATCGACTTCATCGAGTCGTCGGGCAAGCGCGGCGTGATGCGCCCCGCCGTCGACGCGATGGAGATTGAGGCGGTCGCTTCCTGAACGAACCACTTGGCCTTGTCGCCGGCTCGGGGCGATTTCCTCTGCTCGTCGCGGAGGAGGCGCGCCGCCGCGGCGTGCCCGTGGTCGCACTCGGCATCCCGGGCGTGACCGACCCGGCGCTGGAGGCCGCCGCCGGAGGCCTGCGCTGGTTCAAGCTCGGGCAGATCGACGCGCCGATCAAGGCCCTCAAGGATGCGGGCGTGCGCCGGGTGGTGATGGCGGGCAAGGTCCAGCACGTGTCGCTGTTCGGCGGAGTTCTGCCGGATTGGCGCGCCGCCAAGCTTCTGCTCGGCCTGAAGGACAAGAGGACCGACACCATCCTGCGCGCGGTCGTGGGAGAGTTCGAGAAGGACGGCCTGGAGTTCGTCTCGTCGGCCACGTTCCTGGAACACCTGCTTGCCCCGTCCGGGACGCTCACGCGCCGCGCGCTGTCCAAGGCCCAACTCGACGACGCCGCGCTGGGCTGGCGCGCGGCGAAGGCCGTCGCGGGCTTCGACATCGGCCAAACCGTCGTCGCGCAGGGCGGCGCGATCGTCGCCGTCGAAGGCATGGAGGGCACCGACGCGTGCGTGAAGCGCGCGGCCGAACTGGCGCGCTCGCAGGGCCGCGAACCCGCGCTCGTCGTCGTGAAGGTCGCCAAGCCGCGCCAGGATTTTCGCTTCGACCTGCCCGTCGTCGGCCTGGACACGCTGGAAAACTTCCGCGCCTGCGGCGTCGCGGCCCTCGCGCTGGAGGCCGGAGCCACCTTGATCTTCGACCGCGACCGTTTCGCCACCGACGCCGACGCGGCGTCCATTCCCGTCGCCGGCTTTCCCCCGGAGGGGCCGCGATGACCGCGCCTAGGCGAGGAAATGGTTGCGTCCATCGCCACAGGAGGCAACCATGACCGAAACCTCGAAAATCCGCGTCGCCGTCGTCGGCGCGGGCAAGATGGGTACCTACCACGCCAAGCTCCTGGGCCGCACCCCCGGCGTGGACCTGGTGGGCGTCTGCGACACCAACGTCTGGCGCGCCCAGCTCGCCGCGTGGCAGTCGAACACCGTTGCGGTCCGCGACTACAAGGACGTGCTCGGCCGCGTGGACGCGGTCGTCGTCGCCGTGCCGACGCCGATGCATCATGAAGTCGGCATGGCCGCCCTGTCGGCGGGCGCGCACGCGCTCATCGAGAAGCCTCTTGCGTCCTCGGTGGAGGAGGCGCGCGAACTTCTGGACGCCGCGGAACGCAGCAAGCTGGTGCTCCAGGTCGGCCATATCGAGCGCTTCAACCCCGCCGTACTGGAAGCCGTCCAGCATATCCGGGACCCGCGCTACATCACCGTCGAGCGCCTGGGGCCCTATGATCCGCGCATGAGCCACATCGGCGTGGTCATGGACCTGATGATCCACGACCTGGACATCCTGCTGACCTTGGTGGGCTCCGAGGTCGAGAGCCTGGAAGCGCTCGGCGCCAACCTTCTCTCCGGCCACGAGGACATCGCCAACGTGCGCGTGCGCTTCAAGACCGGCTGCGTGGCCGACCTGACCGCCAGCCGCATCTCGCTGGGCCGCAGCCGCAAACTGCGGGCGTTCCAGAAGGACTCCTACATTTCGCTGGACTACGGCGCCGGGGCGCTTAAGATCTACCGCAAGAAAGCACCCGTCATCAAGAGCCTCAAGGACGTGGAAATACTCACGCCCAAGCTTACCGCGGTAGACCCGCTTAAGAACGAGCAGAACCACTTCCTCGACTGTATCCGCCACAACCGCAAGCCCTGGCCCAGCGGCGAGCGCGGCGTCGAGGCCTTGAAGCTGGCGCTCCAGATCTCCGAAGAGCTTCAGCGCTACGAGTTGTCGGGACACGCCGGTTCGCGCTCGCTGATCCCCAGTTGGGCGCAGGACCTGGGCAAGATCGCGAAGTCCGTCGGCAAGGACATACTGCGAAGCTAAATCGTGTCCAACACATTTTTTGAACGTCCGATCCTGAACTCCCCTTACGCGCTTCCCGCGCGGCACTGGGAATTGGACGAGCACGGCCAGCCCACGCAGAGGATCGTCCAGGCGCGCCGCCGCGCCGAGTTCTTCACGCCGATTCCAAAGCCGAGCAAGCGCAAGAAAGTCGCGGCCCAGGAAGAAATCATCTTCGATGAAGGCGCGGAGCTTTCAACGAAGGATCAGCCGAACAATACGTGGTACGAATCCGCGAAGAAGCTGCTCGGCGACTGGTGGACGACACGGATTTCTCAACAGAAGGAGATCGACGCGGAAGCCTGGACCACGCTCAACAGCGACGTGTCGCGACCGTTCGAAAAGCCAAAGAAGGGCCGCATCGCCGTCAAGGTGATCAACCACCTGGGCGACGAGGTCATGAAGGTGTTCAAGGTTTGACGGCCGCGCGACACATCGGACACAGCAGAGGGACATGATGACGCCAAAAGGTACGCCGCAGATTGAATCTTTGATAGTGCGCAACTATCGCGCCCTGAAGGATTTGGAACTCGACGTTCTGAAGCCGTTTTCCGTGCTTCTGGGCCCCAACGGCAGCGGCAAGTCCACGGTGTTCGACGTCTTCGCCTTCCTGTCCGAATGCTTCAGCGGAAGCCTGCGTAAGGCGTGGGACAAGCGTGGGCGCTTCAAGGAGTTGCGCAGCCGCGGAGCCTCTGGACCCATCGTTTTTGAGCTTAAGTACCGCGAAGCCCCCGAAGAGCCGGTGATCACCTATCACCTGGCCATCGATGAAAACGACTCCGGCCCCCTCGTGGCCGAAGAATCGCTTCAATGGAAGCGCGGGCCGTCGTCAGGTCGGCCTTTCAAGTTCCTCGATTTCAAAAATGGCTCAGGGAAAGTAATTTCCGGGGAGAAACCGGAGAATAAAGACGAACGCCTGGACGAGAAGCTCGACTCTCCGGAAATGCTGGCCGTAAGCTCCTTGGGACAATTCGCCAAGCATCCCCGCGTCAGCGCACTGCGCCGGTTCATCACCGGCTGGCACTTGTCCTACCTGACTGCCGATAACACCCGGGGCGTGCCTGAAGCCGGCCCTCAAGAGCGTCTTTCGCAGACCGGTGACAACCTTCCCAACGTCATCCAATACCTTCAGGAACGACATCCGGAGCGATTGAAGGAGATTTTTGCGAAGTTGTCGGGTCGTATCCCGAAGCTTGAGAAAGTCACCGCCGACATCATGGCGGACGGACGCCTCCTGCTCAAAATCAAGGACGCCCCCTTCGACTTGCCCATCTTGGCCAGGTATGCTTCCGATGGGACACTGAAGATGCTTGCCTATTTAACCCTCCTTTATGACCCGACGCCGCCCACGTTCATCGGCATCGAGGAGCCGGAAAATCATTTACATCCGATGCTGTTGGAAATTCTAGCGGAGGAGTGCCGTGAAGCCTCCGGCAAGACCCAGTTGATGGTGACGACCCACTCGCCTTTCTTCGTCAACGGCGTCCATGCCGACGAGCTTTGGGCCCTGTCCAGAGACCAGCGCGGCTACACGAGCATACGCCGCGCCAATGAGATGAAGGGCATACCCGAATTTATTGAGAACGGGGCCTTGCTGGGGCAACTGTGGATGGAGAAGCGGTTCGATACGGACAGCCCCAAAAGCGGCAATGCACATTGAACTTTTGGTTGAGGAAAGCTCCGCGGAGGAGGCGCTGAACGTCATACTCCCACGAATTCTAGGCTCGGGACATACCTTCAAAGTCTATCCGCATCAAGGAAAGACGAATTTGTTACAGGTACTACCACAGCGTCTTCGCACTTATCAGGCCATGTTCCGGACGGGTTGGGATAATTGCCGAATCGCGGTGCTTTTGGATAGAGACGGGGACGATTGCCGCGAATTAAAACGTCGTGTGGACGCCATGGCGGCTGAAGCCGGACTTTCCACGAAATCAAAGCCTGAAGGCAGCCGCTTCGTCACGCTCAACAGGATTGCCGTCGAAGAATTAGAGGCTTGGTTTTTCGGCGATCAACAGGCAATCCTGAAGGCCTATCCCAATCTGGAAGGCAAGAAGCTCCGCTGGCCCGCGGGGCCGGACTCTATTCGCGGCGGGACTTGGGAATCATTAGAGCGCCTGCTTCAGCGGGGCGGCTACCACAAATCCGGCTACCCAAAAGTCTCTGGAGCCCACCGCATAGCAGAACACATGGACCCCAAAACAAATCGTTCGCCGAGTTTCCAAAATTTTAGAGACGGATTACTGGCTCTGGCAAACTCATGACCTCGCCGTTTTTCCTCGTCGTCGCGGGCGATCCCTCCGGGGATCTGCACGCCGCGGGCCTGATCCGGGCGCTCAAACGCCGGGATCCGTCTGCGCGCGTCGCGGCGGTGGGCGGCCGGCTGTGCCGCGCGGCGGCCGACGAGTTTATCGAAGACCTCGCCTCGCGCGGCGTCACGGGGTTTCTGGAGCCCGCGCTGAAGATTCCGTTCCTGCTGCGCCTGCGCGCGCGGCTCAAGGATTTTATCGCCCAGCGCCGCCCCACAGCACTCGTCTGCGTCGACTACTACGGCTTCAACCGGCGCGTACTGCCGCTGGCCAAGGCCGCGGGCGTGCCCGCGTACTATTTCATCAGCCCGCAGGTCTGGGCCAGCCGCCCCGGACGCGTGTCGGTGCTCAAACGCTTCGTGCGCCGTATGCTGGTGATTTTCCCATTCGAAGAAACACTCTATCGCGACGCGGGCGTGCCCGTGGAGTTCGTCGGCCATCCCCTGCTCGACCTGATCCCGGCGCCGAGCGAGACGAAATCCCTCGGCACGCCGCCACTGATCGGGCTCCTGCCGGGAAGCCGCGCCTCGGAACTGCGCCGCCATCTGCCAGTGTTCTACGCGGCGTTCGAGGCGCTCAAGAAGTCCCATCCGGACGCGAAAGGTCTGCTGTTCGCCGCCGGACACCAGCGCGACGCGATTTACGGCTGCCTGCCCCACGGCGTCGAGCTTGTGCGCGAAGCCGATTATGCCCGCCGCCGCACGCTGGACGCGGCACTCTGCTCCTCCGGCACGGCGACGCTTGAAAACGCCCTACTCGGCGTGCCCATGGTCGTCGTCTACAAGCTGTCCTGGCCGACCTACGCGATCGCGCGCGCGCTGATCCGCGTGCCCTATATCGCGATGGCCAACCTGCTGGCGGGCCGCGCCGTGGTTCCGGAGCTGATCCAGCGCGACGCCACGCCCGCGCGCGCGGCCGGAGAACTGGCGCGGTTTCTCAACGACGCTGGCTATCGGGAAAAAACCCGCGCGGACCTTCTCGCCGTGCGACGCTCTCTCGGCGAGCCCGGCGCGGCCGACCGCGCGGCGTGTTTCCTGCTTTCGCAAAATCCCGAGGAGGCCGCGCGGTGAGAACCCTGCGGCGCTTCCGACATTATCTGGAGCCCCACGCGGGCCGCTGCGGCTGGGCCGTCGCTACGATGGCCGTCGTCTCCGCCTTCAACGGACTGGGCATCCTCCTGCTCAAGCCCATCATCGATCGCCTCTTCATCGCCAAGGACTTCGAGATGCTCTGGCTCGTCGTCGCCGGCGTGCCTCTGCTCGTGATCCTCAAGTCGATCGCATCGTACGCGCAGAACTACCTGGCCGGCTGGATCGGCCAGAAGACGGTTCAACAACTGCGCGAGGATCTATTCCGCCACTTGCACGAACTGCCGCTCGAGTATTACTCCGGGCGCCGAGGCGCCGACGTGCTCTCGCTCGTCACCGCGGACCTGACGCTCGTCCAGGCCGCGCTGACGACATTGCCCGTCTACGCGATTCGCGACAGCCTGACGCTCCTGTTCCTGGCCGCCGCGCTGTTCCACCTGAGCTGGCGCTTCGCGACTTTGGCCGTGCTCGCGTCTCCGCCGTCGCTAGGCGCGCTGTACGTGCTGTCGCGCAAGATGCGCGAGTCCAGCCGCCAGGCTCAGCTCGCCGTCGACCGCCTCCATCATCGCTTTCAGGAGAGCGTCCAGGGCATGGCCGTGCTCAAGGCCTACAACGACGAGAACGCCGCCATTGAGCGCTTTCAAGAGGAGAACGACGCCTTCTTTCAGCCGGTGATGCGCTACCTGCGCGCCACCGCGCTGACCTCGCCTCTGCTGGAGGTCGGGGCGTCCGCGGCGGTCGCGGCGATCGTCTACGTGGGCGGGCGCGAGGTCATTCTCGGCCGCATGACGCCGGGAGCCTTCTTCGCGTTCCTCGGCGGATTGGTGGCCGCCTACGCCCCGGTCAAGAACCTTGCGCGCACCAACGCCGACCTCCAGCGCGCCTGGGCCTCGGCCGAGCGTCTGTTCAACGTGCTCGACGAAAAGACCGCGGCGCCGAAGGCCGCGCTCCCGCGCTTCCCGAGCTTCACGCGCTCCCTTCGTCTTGAAGGCGTGGGCTTCCGCTATCCGGGCGCGCGGGCCTGGGCCCTGCGCGGCCTCAATCTGGAAATCGCACGCGGCACGAAGCTGGCCGTCGTCGGACCCAACGGCAGCGGAAAATCGACGCTTGGCCGCTTGCTGCTGCGCCTCTATGATCCTCAGGAGGGCCGCCTCTGCTTCGACGGCGCCGACGCGCGAAGCTTCGACGCGGCGTCTCTGCGCGAGCGCGCCGCCCTGGTCACGACCGAGTCCGCCCTCTTCAACGACACCGTGCTGCGCAATATCGCTCTCGGCCGCCGCGTTGTCGCCCTGTCGGAGGTGGAACGGGCTTGCCGCGCCGTCGGCGCGGCCGAGTTCATCGAGGCCCTGCCCGAAGGCTATCAGACCTTGCTTGGCGACTGGGGTTTCGCGCTGTCGGCCGGCCAACGCCAGAAGCTGGCGCTGGCGCGCATGCTCCTGCGCGATCCCGAACTCGTCGTGCTGGACGAAGCAAGCGCCCACCTCGACGGCCCCTCGGAGCGCGAGACCCGCGCGGCGCTGGAGACCGCGCTGGCCGGCCGCACGGTCGTCGTGATCGCCCATGAGCCCCGCGCCGTCGCGAGTGCGGACCGCATCGCGGTGATGAGCGCGGGCGCCGTCGTGGAAAACGGCACGCACGGAGAGCTGATGGCCGCGCGCGGCCTCTACCGGCGCCTGTTCGAATTGGAGGACGCGGCACGTCCGGCCTCGGAGGCTCGATGATCGAGCGCAAGGACCTGCTGGCCCGTTTCGCCGCCTATTCACCCCACGTCGATCCACTGCCGCTGGAACTGGCCTGGGACTTCGCTGAGAAGGCTCACTCCCACCAAGCGCGCGCCTCCGGGGATCGCTACATCACGCACTGCGCGGCGGTCGCCGACTCCCTGGTGGAATGGCGCATGGATCTGCCGTCCGTGTGCGCCGGCCTTTTGCACGACACGATCGAGGACACGCCGACGACCGAGGCCCAGTTGCGCGCCGAGTTCGGCGAGGAAATCGCGATGCTGGTCATGGGCGTGACCAAGATCGACGCGCTTAAATTCGAGTCGCGCGACGACGCGCAGGCCGAGAACTGGCGCAAGATGCTGCTGGCCACCGCCAAGGACATCCGCGTCATCGTCGTGAAGCTGGCCGACCGTCTGCACAACATGAAGACGCTGAACTTCCTGGCGCCCGAGAAGCAGCAGCGCATCGCCGCGGAGACCATGGCGCTGTACTCGCCGCTGGCGCACCGGCTGGGCATGTTCAAGCTCAAGAGCGAGCTGGAGGACCTCTCGTTTGCCTACCTGCACCCGGCGGAGCACGCGGACATCAAGGCCAAGGTCGGCGCGCGCTTGACCGAAAGCGAGAAGAAGCTGGCGCAGGCGCGCACGGAGATCGAGCGCGTGCTGGCCGACTCCGAGATCCCCTGCCGCATCCTCTCGCGCACCAAGACCTTGTGGTCGATCTACAAGAAGATGGAGCGGCAAAAAAAGCCCTTCGAGGAGATTCAAGACGGCCTTGGCGTTCGCCTGATTACCGACACCGTCGCCAACTGCTACGCCCTTCTCGGGATCGTGCACACGCACTTCAAGCCCGTCGCGGGAACGTTCACCGACTACATCTCGACGCCGAAGCTTAACCTCTACCGCTCTTTGCACACGACCATCGTCGGCTCCGCCGGAGACGTCGTGGAAATCCAGATCCGCACCGAGGAGATGCACCGCTCCTCCGAGTACGGCATCGCCGCGCACTGGCGCTACAAGACCGGCGAGCAGGCCAAGGACGTCCATCTGGAAGAGAAGATGAACTGGTTGCGCCAGTGGATGGAGTGGCTGCAGGACCTAAACTCGCCGCGCGAGTTTCTCGACAGCCTGAAGACCGACCTGGAGTTTCATCAGGTCTTCGTCTTCACTCCGGCCGGCGAGGTCAAGGTCCTTCCCGAGGGTGCGACGCCGCTGGACTTCGCCTACGCCGTTCACACCCAGGTCGGCGAGGCCTGCGTCGGCGCGGTGGTCAACAACAAGATGGTCAAGCTCGACCATCCGCTCAAGTCCGGCGACATCTGCCGGATCGTCACCCGAAAGGGATCGGCGCCCAAGAAGGATTGGCTCAATTTAGCGCGCACCGCGCGCGCGCGCTCGAAGATCCGCCACTGGCTGCGCGAGCGGGGGCTCGTCGAATGAAAAAAATCGCCGTCGTCGTCCTGTTCGCTCTCTCCGCCGCCTGCTCCAAGCGCGAGGCACGAAATTATCATCGTTGCCTAAGCCTGCGCGTCGGCATGACCAAGGACGAGCTTCTGCGCTTCATGGGCCCGCCCGACGACGTGGAACCCTTCGTCGAAGGCCGCACGCCGGACTACCTGCGCGGACGCACCGCCTACGAGTGGAACAATCCGCCCGAAATGCCCAGCCCCGACCACGTCAGCGTGCGGGACTCCAACGGCCACGTCGAAAGCATCCGCTGCGGCGGCGTCGACATCGTCTCCTCCCTACCGCCCGCGCCGCTGACGCCGCCCGCCGTTTCGACCGCGGCCGCGCGCTAAGGCCCGGCCGCGATCTCGGCGGCGTGGCGCGCATCCTCGGCGGCCAGCGCCGCCCGCGGCACTTCGCCGCGCGCCAGCGCGTCGGCCAGCGCCGCGTCGTCGCCGGGGTGACGCCAGCGGTACTCGTGCGCCGCCAGCCAGTCCGCGGGAACCTTCGCGCGGTCGACGTAAATCAGGGCCTGGTCGTCCCAATAGATCAACGCCCAACGCGCGCGCGGGAAGAATAGAATGTGCCAGGGCCGCTGTATCACGCGGCGCGTGCCGTCGCGTTCGACGCGCACGGTCTCCGCCATACTCGGGTAATCCGCGATCAGGAAGCCGTCCAGTCGCCAGCGGGAAACGAACTCATCCAGGGCCCGATGGTTTTTCAAAGCGCCCTGCGTCTGCGCCAGCAGGCCCGCAAACAAGTAGCGGCCGTCGTCGAAGACGCGCCAATCCGGGCCGAGGCGCCAGTCCATGTCGCCGCCCCACTCGTATTGATTGAACAGGCGCAGGCCGCCGAGCGTCGCCTTCTCGCGCGCGACGAAAGTCACCGCGCGGCGCGCGACGTAGTTGGAATGGAACGGATAGGTCCAGCGGTTTTGGAACACGGAGATCATCGGCGTCAACACCGCCAGTCCCAGCGCCACGACGGCGGCCGGCGGCTCCGGGAAAACGCTGAAGGCCAACGCGGCGAAGGAAGAGGCGAAGAACCCGCCGAAGCGGGCACTGAACGCGGCGGCGGCGCCGAACAACGCGGTCGCCGCGGTCAATTCCGCGGGCATGCGGCGGCGCAAGGATAGGCGCGCGACAAGTGCCGCCAGCGCGGCGAACAGCAACACGATCAGAGGTATCTGAAACGAGCGCCGCCACGTGGGCGGAGCCCACTCCATCACGTAGCGTTTAACGGAGGGCCCGGACGCGTGGGCGAAATAAACCGAGAACAGGCCCAGGCCGTAGGGATTGAGCAGACAGCCGAGCGCCGCTCCCGCCGCCTCCGACGCGACGGCCGCAGCCGAACGTCCCCGCCGAAACGCGGCGGCGGCGTACAGCGCGTACAGCGCGAAACCGAAGACGAAGCCCGCGTGCAGGTTGCACCACAGAGCGAACAGCGCGAAGCCGAAACGGAACGAGGCGCGTCCCGACTCCAGGCGGCGCAGAAGGACGCCGAAGAAGATCAGCGAGGCCAGGTCGGGGCGCACGTCGGCCACGCCCAGCGCGGCGCCGCCCCACAACGCCGCGGCGGCGGCGCGCGCCAGCGGCGTCGCACCCTTGTCGCGCAGAAGCCCGTCGATCGGGAAAAATGCCGCGGCCAGCAGGACGACCTTCAGCGCCCAGAGTCCCCAGAGTCCCGATGCACGGTCGACGGCATACCAGGCGGCCTGAGTAAGCCACTCGAAGTCGATCCACGGCGCGCCGTAGCGCGTGAAGGAAAAAGCGTCCGCGCGCGGGACCGCGTGGTGGGCAAAAATCCAGCGTCCGGCGGCCAAATGCCAGAAAACGTCCGGATTGAAGAAGGGAAACGCCAAGACGAAAAGGGCCAGGGCGTAAGCCCAGGCCCTGACGACCCCTTTAAGAGCGACGCTCCCTTTGGGTATTATCGGGTCGGACGGATCGCGCGCCCGGACTTAATGCAGTCCGTGCACACGTAGGCGGTCATCGTGCGGCCTTCGATGACGACCTTTTGCCGCTGGAGGTTGGGCCGAAAAATTCGCTTGGTCGCCCTGTTCGAATGGCTGTAGCTGAATCCCGTCTTCGGACCTTTTCCGCAACCCGGAATCTGACACTTGAAGGACATAATGTACACAGAGCATAGCAAACCCGCGCGGGCGGCCGCAACGGCATGAGCGAAACACTGGAAAGCTCCGTCCAGTTCCTCAAGGGCGTGGGTCCGCGACGCGCCGCGCTCTACGAGCGCTTGGGCGTGCGCACCATCGAGGATCTTCTCCACCACTACCCGCGCGCGTGGCAGGATCGCCACGAGACGGCCGACCTGCGCCTGCCGACCGCCACGGGACTGGTCGTCGCGCGCGGGCGCGTGCTGCGCGCCGGCGCGTTCGGCGCGGGTCCGCGCCTGGCGCTGTACAAGGCGACGCTGGCGACCGCGCGCGGCAAGGTGGAGTGCGTCTGGTTTAAGCACCTCAGCCGCCGCTTCGACGTGTTCTCCGCGCTTAAGGAAGAAGTAAAGGAAGGCGCCGACCTCTGGGTGGTGGGCCGCGCCGATCCGGACCTGGCCGGCATTCGGGAAATCCGCGTCGATGAGCACTACCCGCTGTCCAACGAGCGCTGGCGCGTGCACGTCGGTCGGCTGACGCCGGTCTATGCGCTGACCGAGGGCTTGAGTCAGCGCTTCACCCGCGAACTGGCGTTTGCGGCGGTGGAGGCGCACGCCGACGCGGCCGTGGACGCGGTGCCCGCGGAACTGGCGGCCACGCGCCGACTGCTGGCCGCGCCGCAGGCGCTGCGCGGCCTTCATTTCCCGCGCTCGGAAGCAGAGCTGGAGGCCGCGCGCCAGCGCATGGCCTACGAGGAACTGCTGCTGCTGGAGCTGGCCTGGACGCTCAAGCGCCGCCAGACCGGGGGCCTGGACAAGCCGCACCGCTACGAGGTCAAGCGCACCCTGCTGAGCCCGTTTCGCGCGGGCCTGGGCTTCACGTTGACGGCCGCGCAGAAGCGTGTGATCAACGAGATTTTCGACGATCTGCGCCGCGCGCCGCCGATGACGCGATTGCTGCAAGGCGACGTGGGCTCCGGCAAGACCGTGGTCGCGCTGTCGGCGCTTCTGCTGGCCGTCGAGAACGGCGGTCAGGGCGCACTGATGGCGCCGACCGAGATCCTGGCCGAACAGCACCGCGCCACTTTAGACCGCTTCCTGAAGAATCTGCCGGTGCGCGTGGCCTCCTTGACCTCGCGCTCGCCGAAAAAAGAGCGCGATAAAATACTGGCGCGCGTCGCCGCCGGCGAAGTCGACATCCTGGTGGGCACGCACGCCTTGCTCGAAGAAGACGTGCGCTTCAAAAGCCTGCGCCTGGCCGTCATCGACGAACAGCACCGCTTCGGCGTGCGCCAGCGCACGACCCTACGCCAGAAGGGCAGCCTGATCGACCTGCTGGTGATGACCGCCACGCCCATCCCGCGCACGCTGGCGCTCGCGCTGTATGGCGATCTGGAAATCTCCACCATCGACGAGATGCCGCCGGGCCGCACCCCGATCAAGACCGCGCTCGCCTCCGAGGAAGAGGCCTTCGCCGCCGTGCGCCGCGAGACCGCCGCCGGCCGGCAGGCCTACGTCGTCTTCCCGATTATTGAGGAGTCCGCCGCCCTGGACCTGCGCTCCGCGAAGGCCGAATACGAGCGCCTACGCGCCGAGGTTTTCCCGGACCTCAAGGTCGCGTTGATCCACGGCGCCATGCCGGGACGCGCAAAGGCCCAAGCCATGGAGGAATTCGTGCGCGGCCGCGCCCAAGTGTTGGTCGCCACCCAGGTCATCGAGGTGGGCATCGACGTGCCCAACGCGACGGTGATGGTGGTGCAGAACGCCGACCGTTTCGGCCTGGCAAGCCTCCACCAACTGCGCGGCCGCATCGGCCGCGGCGCCGCGCAGTCGTCCTGCTACCTTGTCGGCGAGGCGCGCACCCCGCAGGCACGCGCGCGTCTGGACACGTTGGCCGCCACCACCGACGGCTTTCGCATCGGCGAAGAAGACCTCAAGCTGCGCGGCCCCGGAGAGCTTCTCGGCGTCGCCCAGTCGGGAGAACTCTCCCTCCTGGTCGCCGACCTGGTCAAGGACGCCGCCCTTCTCTCCAACGCCCGCGCCGACGCCGCCGCCCTCCTGGCCGCGGACCCGAAGCTGCTGCGAGCCGAACACGCCCTGCTGCGCCGCCGCCTGCTGGCGCTCTACCAGAGCCGCTGGAACTGGATCGATCTGGCGTGAGACAACGAGATCTTTATCATTCTTTCTGCGCCGTCTCGCCCGAACGAACCGCGTAGAGAACGATTCCGCCGGGAGTGTCCAGAACGATCGAGCATTGAAATCCCCGCTCTCGCAGGAACGCCAGCACTTTTTCGTGAGTCGCTTCTTCCTTTCCCGCCTCGACGAGCAACTGATGGACGACCTTGAGGGCGCGAGCGCCGCCTTGAAGGACCGCATACTCGGAGCGCTCAGCGTCGATCTTAAGGAGTTTGCAGTTCGTGATGCTCTCCGCCTCGAACAAATCGTCGAGGGTGCGCAATCGCACCGCGTGCGATACGGCGGTCGGCGCGTTAGGCTTCAGCGTGTACAACGCGTGATCGCCGGGAAAAAACAGTTCAGCCTGCCCCGCTTTATCCGACAGGGCGCAGTCGAATATTTTCACGTTGCGCAATGAGTTCTTCTCGACGTTATACCGCAAGAACTCAAGATTCGTGGGAGCCGGCTCGACGGCGATCACGCGCCCCCGCGGCGTCTTGCGCGCCGCATAAATCGAGAACACACCCACATGCGCTCCGACGTCGACGACGACATCTCCATCCAAAATTTCGGCGCGAGCGTAGCATCCATCCTCATGGATTTCCCGGATGATCTTCTCGTCGTCGGGATGGAAGCGCAGTTCCGTTCCGTCCGCCAGAACCCTCACCCGCGAAAAAGCACTATCCTTCCAACGGAAAAAACCAAGCTTATTCAAAAAACAGTCAAGCCGCTCTCGTGAAACGAATAATTCCACGAAATACCGGAAGCTCAGCCAACAGAAGCGAAAAGCGTCGTAAATAATTCTTTTCATAAGCCGCCGCAGACCTGCCCCTCAAAACACGGCCGACCGTCATTGAGACACGCGATTGACAGACACGGGACGAGGGCTTATACTACAAAACCTGTGCGGCGCACATTTTTCGTCGCGGCAAGCGCAATCCTGATTCTCTCCTCCATTACATTCACTCGCGCCCATGGAAGGGATATCGCACCCGCGCCGCCGGACACACCGGCAGTCAGAACGCATATCCCCTCAAAAAATAAATCGGTTCCGACCATTTCGACTATGCAAAGCGGCCGACTCCTTGCCGCCGGCGTGCGCTTGAAGGATGGGCGCGTTCTCGTTTGCGGCGGATATTCCCCCCACGGACCGGCGTTGGCAAGCGCCGAGATATACGACCCGAACGCCGGCACTTGGTCCGCAACAAGCTCCATGAACGATGCCCGCTACGACCACCGCGCCGTACTGCTCGACGACGGACGAGTCCTCGTCACCGGCGGACGCAACGACACGCAGGGCGACTCGCTCGGGTCAGCCGAAATATTCGATCCGAAAGCCGCGGCCTGGCGGCGGGCCGCTCCGATGCGGCAAACTCGGGATGCCTTCGCACTGGCTCGCCTTCCGGACGGCCGCGTTCTGGCCGCCGCCGGATATGGGGCCGTCTCCGGCAAGGGAACCGCTCTTGCGGAGGCGGAAATATACTCTCCCGATTCCGACGCCTGGCAGGAAACCGCCCCGCTCGATGAGCCTCGCACCTCACCCGCCGTTGCGACCTTGCCTGACGGCCGCATTTATCTGGCGGGCGGCAGCGACGACGGACGAGCGCTTCAAGAAACCGTCGTCTTCGATCCGCTCGGCGGCACTTGGCGCCCCCTGACGCCGCTTTTGGAAGGCAACGAATGGCCTCGGGCCGTGGCTTTAGCCGACGGCCGAGTACTGATCGCAGGCGGCTACCAGTCCGGCCGCATGCTGCCCAACGCGGAGCTCGAAGATCCCGCAACGGGAAAAATGACCAAGACCGGTTCGATCGGTGAAACTCGCTACGCTCATGCGCTGGTGCGTACCGGCCGATTCATAGGACTGCTGGGCGGAGAGATGCCCGGACGGGCGCTGTCTTCGACCTCCGTTTTCGAGCCGGCGACGCTGTCCTGGAGAAGCGGTCCGCAACTCAGCACTGGACGCGCCTATGCCGTTGCGATCCCCCTCGACGAATCGCGCGTGCTGCTCGCCGGCGGCGGGCTGGGCAACGCCTACGCCAACAACACCAGTGAAATTGTCGATCTCGCCGAACAGCCAGACGTTGCCGCGCCAAAGACCACTCCCGCGATCGCTCTCACCGCTCAACCACCGCAGGCTCAAGAGCATCCGTCGCTTCGGTTCGCGTCGAAAGGTCCGCAGAGGCCGGACGACTACGCGGTCGTCGTCGGTGTCGATCGCTACAAGAGTCTGCCGGATGCGGAGTTCGCGGAGAGCGACGCGCGCGACATGACCGCCGCCCTGGAGGCGCTCGGCGTGCCGGAGGAGAACGTCGTCGTGCTCTCCGGCGCGCGCGCGACGCTGTCGGAGGTCTCGAAGTATGTGGAAGAATGGCTGCCGCGACGCGTGTCGAAGGACTCGCGCGTTTATTTCTATTTTTCGGGACACGGGGCGCCGGACGTGAGCGACGGCACGGCGTATCTAATGCCGTGGGACGCCGACGCGGCCTTCGTCAAGAGCACCGGCTTTCCGCTGTCGCGGTTGTATCAAGCGCTTGGCGAGCTTCATGTCACAAGCGTCGTCGCGGTGATCGACGCGTGCTTCTCCGGCGCGGGCGGACGCTCGGTCCTGGCGCCGGGCCTCAGGCCTCTGGTCACGGTTCGCCTGCCCAAATCGCCGCCGCCGCGCGTCGCCGTGCTGGCCGCGGCCGAGAGCGAGGAGGTCGCCGGCAGCCTGCCCGAGCGCGGTCACGGCCTGTTCAGCTATTACGTCCTCAAGGGCCTGTCCGGCGCGGCCGACGCCAAGGACGCCGGACATCTGACGCTGCGGCAACTGCACGCCTACGTGCGCAAGCACGTGATCCTGGACGCTCGCCGCCAGAACCGCGAGCAGACCCCGACGCTCACCGCGCCGAACCCGTCGCTCGAGCTTTACTGACGTCGCGCCAGAACGTAAAGCATGCTGCCGCAGTCGCGCCGCCGACAGCGATACCCAAGCGCTAGGACTGCGGCGATGCAATAACTCAGCGGCGCGCAGGCGAATTTAAAAGCGTCGACCAAGCGCTGGCGCAGGCGCTTGTCGGCCAGGGCCCCGCGCAGACCGGCGCGCCAGCCCCACGGCGCGGCGTCTCCATCGCAAGTCACGGCATAGAGCGTCGTGAGCGGCGCGTCCGCCGCCGTCCGGCCGAACAGCAGCCGCCGCGCGGCGCCCAGAAACCAGGGCGCCAGCACGTTGAAATAAAAATGATCGGCAAGAGGAGAAATCATCAGATGCGCCGCGTCGACGCGTACAACAAGAAAACCGCTGTCCGTGAGAAATTGTTTTAAGACTTGCGGCGTCCAGCGGGTGAAATGATGCGGCGGATAATCATGCTCCTCGCGGCCCCACGGCAGAGGCCTGAGCGCGTTGGGTAAAGTGACCGCCAGATAGCCGCCGGGCTTGAGCAGGCGTCGGATTTCCGAAAGAAACGCGGCGGGCTCGGGCGCGTGCTCCAGCACGTCAAACAAGGTCACGAAGTCGAATTCGCCGTCCGCGCGGCCGCGGCAATACGCGCCGAACTCCAGGCACTCCGCGTCCGCGATCCCGCGCGCGCGGGCGAGCGCCACCATGCGCTCTTCATAGTCGAAGCCGGCGGGCGTGTAGCCGCGCTCGCGTGCCAAGCGCAGGAAGCCTCCGTCGCCGCAGCCGACGTCCAAAAGACGTCCGGGCGGTAGACCCTCGGAGAAAAATCGCCGAAAACGCCAATCGGACTCCGCGGCCGGATGGCGTTCCTGAGCGCGCAGGGGCACGGCCTTTTCATACCAGTCGGGCCCCACGGCCTGGCGCGGCTCGGAAAAATACACGCCGCAGATGGGACAGAGCAACATCCGGTACTCGCGGCCTGAAACACGATCCACGTGCGTCTCGACCGTCTCGAAGGCCGCGCTTTTAAAACAGGCGGGGCAGGCGACACTTTCGCTCATCACGCTAACGATCACGGCCCCGAAGCGCGGCCAGGCCCGCCCCGGCCAGGACGGCCAGCGCCGGCGCAAGGGGCAGTCGATAGCGCAGGTCGCTGGCAAAGACAGCGTGCAGCACATTGAGGTGCGCGATCCAGGCGATCAAAAACCATGCGCCGGGGGCCCTCAACGCGGGCCGCAAGCCCAGCAAGGCAAGGGCGAACAGCGCCAGATAAAACGTGCCCGCGGCCAAGCGCACGGCCGTGCCGTGCGGCGGCTCGGGAGCCGGGCGCCAGAAGCGCGCGGCCTTGATCGCGCACAGGCGCAGGAATTCGCCGGGATGGGCGCGCACCCAGGCCCGCGCCTTCGCGCCGAAATAGGCGTCGCTGGAAAAAGGATCGTCGAAGCCCAGGCGGTGCGCTTCTTCGCCCATGGCTTCAGCGCGCGCGTGGCGCACCTGGGCGGGATCCACAGTCAAGCCCTCGTAAAAGTTCCACCCGCCCTGCACGGAGACGGGCACGAAGCGGCCATACTCCCGCCAGTTGCGCGCCGTCCATGGAGCAAGGGCGGCCGCCCAGCACAGCCCGCAGACCGCGACCAGCGCGGCCCAGCGCGGCTGTTCGCGCCGTCGCCACAGCGCGACCATGGCGAGGACCCCGCCGAAAGGCAGGATCACGCCGCGCGTCAGCGTGGCCGCGCCGCCCAGCAGTCCGGCCAAAGCGGCGTCGCGCGCGCGTCCCGAGCGCCAGGCGTTGATCCAGACGAGGAGGAACGCAGAGACGAGAACGACGAACAAAGTCTCGCTCATCATGCGGCTGGAAAAATAAATCAGCATCGGATCCAGCGCCAGCGCCGCGCCAGCGCCGAGCGCTGCGGCGCGCGAGAGGCGAAGCTGGACCGCGAGCCGGTAGCCCAGCACGGCGGTCAGCGCCGAAAGGCCAAGCTGGACCCAGCGCGCCAGCGATACGCCCAGGCTTCCTCCCAGCGACAGGAACGGCGCCAGAAACAAAGCGTAGCCCGGCGGGTGCGTGGGCGCCAGCGGGCCATGGGCCAGCAGAGACCGCGCCATATCCAAATAAATCCCGTCGTCGTAAAGTCCGTCGTCGCGGTAGCCCCAGAAGTGATGCGTAAGCAGGGCCCAAACGACCCGCACGGCCAGCGCAGCGGCAAAGAGCCGCCGTCCATCCGCGCGGGAAGCGCGTCGCTCAGCGTTCAAGGCCAAAGCGGGGCCACTCCTCGCGCGCCCGCGCGTAGCTCTCCGGTGTGCCCAGATCGATCACGGGCTCAAGCACCGCGCCGTACGCCTTGCTCATGAGCTTCGGATAGACGTCGCGCGACAAATCCCCCGGGCCTGGGGGCAGCACGTCAAGCAAGGCGGGGCCGGCGACGTAGGCCCCGGCCGCGACCATATCCGATTTCGGCGCCGGCGGTTTTTCCTCGAAAGACAGAACCCTCCCGTCGTCCGCCAGCTCGACGACGCCGCCGCTGGACGGGTTGGGACTGCGAAAAAGTCCCAGCGTCAAATCCGCGCCGCGCGCGCGGTGCAAGACGGAAAGTCCCGCCAGGTCGCCGCCGATCAAGGTGTCGGCGTAGAAAATCCAGAAATCGCGCTCGCCGGCGACGAAGCTCTTGTTGGCGACCAATGTTCCCGCGGAGCCGAGAAGGGCGTCTTCATGAAAGAGAACGATTCGCGGGCCGCCGACGCGCGCCCGCACGAACGCGCGCACCTGCTCGGCCAGATGATGCGTGTTGAGCAGGACTTCGCGCACGCCCAGGCGCGCGCAGACTTCCAGCCACCAGTGCAGCAGCGGCCGGCCGCCGATGGGGATCAGACACTTGGGCGTCGCGTCGGTCAGGGGGCGCAGGCGCGTGCCCAGGCCCGCGGCGAGAAGAAACGCCTTCGCCGGCCCGGTCGCGCTCATTTCCAGACGCGGCGCTTTTGATTGAAGATGATCTTGGAGCCGTCGGGCTCCAGCGCGATCGGCAGTTCGCGGTGAGCCTTGAGCGCCGCGCGCAGCGTCGCGCGCTTGAGCGCGGGCGCATACAGCACGAAGAAGCCGCCGCCGCCGGCGCCCGTGACCTTGCCGCCGAGCGCGCCGTGGCGCTTGGCGCGCGCGTAGAACGCGTCGATGTCGGGGTCGCTCACGCCGTCGGAAAGACCGCGCTTGAGGCTCCAGTTGCGGTCGAGCACATGCCCGATGCCGTCCGCCTCGCCGCGCTCCAGCGCCGCGCGCGCCTGGTCGGCCAACGCGCGAATCGCGTCCATCGACTTGCGATTGGCGGACATGCGCCGGCCCTGCTCGGCCAATAGACCGTCGGCGGAGCGGGTCTTGCCGGTGAAATAGAGCAGCAGTCCGTTCTCAAGTTCGCGCAGGGCGCGCGCGTCAACGGCGACGTTCTCCACGTCGACGCGACCGCCGCGCCGAAAGCGCAGGAAGCGCGCGCCGCCGTAGGCCGCGATATACTGGTCCTGGCGGCCGATGGGCTTTTTCAGCACGCCGAGTTCGATCTCGCAGGCCTGGCGCGCCAAAGTCTCCGCGTCGACCTGGCGGCCCATGAACATGTGAAACGCGTTGAGATAGCCGACCGTCAAGGAGGAAGAAGAGCCCAGGCCCGAGCCCTCCGACGGGATATCGGCCAAAGTCGTGACCTCGAAACCGCCGCGCATGCCGGCCAAGCGCATGGCCTCGCGCGCCAGCGGGTGCTGAACCTCCTCTATGGAGGCGACCGCCTCCTTGCGCTTGGCGTAGTTGACGTGGATCTGCTCGTCGAAGCGCTCGCTGACGATGACGTGCACGTACTTGTCGATGGCCACCGACAGCACGCGGCCCTCGGACTTGTCGCAATAGGCGGGCAGGTCGGTGCCGCCGCCGGCCAGGCTCACGCGCAAAGGAGTTTGAGAAATGATCATGTCAGCCGCACCTCCCGTCCGCCCGCCGCGGCGGAACGCGCCGCGGCCTCCAGCACGCGCACGACGGCCACGCCCAGCGCCGCGTCCGAGCGCGGCGCGCGCCCGCGCCTCACGGCGGCGACGAAATCCGCGCACTCCCGCTCCAGTGGCGAAGCCTTTTCGAGCGTCGGGGTTTCCACGACGCCCGCGCCGTACGAAAACTTTCCCTTGAACGAGGACTTCGCTCCCACGCGGTTGTCCGCGCCGGGGCGCACGATCGTCAACGGTTCCGCGGCGGTCTCGTCGAAAAAAGCCGCGCCGCGCTCGCAGTAGGCGTCCAGGCGGCGGATCTTGCGGTGCGAGCGCCAGGATGCGTGCACGCGCGCCAACACACCGTTGCGGAAACGTATCTCAAAGAATGCCGCCTCGTCGACTTTCAAGCTCCAGTGCAGTCCCGTGCCGCGCACGGCGACGGCGGGCGCGCCGGCCAGGTCCAGCGCCAGGGACACCTCATGAGGTGCCAGATCCCAGATCACGTCGTGCCGGGGCTGAGGCGGTCCGGGATTGACGCGCGCCAAGTCGAAATAGAGAGGACGGCCCAGGCCGCCGCGCCCGGAGCCCAGCCGCGCGCGCAGGGCGGCGACGGCGGGATGATACAGATAGACGTGGCCGACGCCGAGGACCCGGCGCGCCCGCGCGGCGCGCGCGGCCAGGTCGCGCGCCTCCGCCGTGGAACGCGCCAGCGGTTTCTCCATGAACAGGTGCTTGCCCGCGGCCAACACCGCGCGGCCGAGCTCGTGATGCGTGAACGGCTCGGTGGCGACCGCGACGGCGTCCACCTCCGGGTCGGCGAGAGCCTCCGCGAGGTCCGCGGTGGCGCGCAGGCCAGGGAAATTCTCGCGCGCCCACTCCAGGCGCCCCGGCTTCAAGTCGCACAGCCATTTGAGGCGCGCACCGTCGACCGCGCGCCAGGAGCGCATCAGATTAGGTCCCCAGTAGCCGCAGCCGACCTGCGCCAGTACGATTTCTTTCACGACTTGATCCCCAAGGTCAGGTAGAAGATCGGACGCAGGTTGCGGATCCAGTCCGTGACGGGACGGATCTTCGTATAGTTCTTGTACGCGGAGAGGTCGGGATAGATTTTCGTGACCGGAACTTCCTCGAACTGGAAGCCGAGCATAAGCGCCTTCAACTGGAGATAGTACTCAAGCTCCCCGCGGTCCAGCCAGTCCTGATCCATGTTGATGCGCGGGTCCTTGAGAAAACGCGCCGAGATCGCGCGAAAGCCGTTGGTCGCGTCGGTAATGGGAAAGCCCGTGACCAGCCGCACCAGCCGAGGATAGGCGCGCGTGAGCACGGTGCGGTGCAGGGGCATGCGCCCGTAGGCGCCGCCGCGGGCGTAGCGCGAGCCCTGGACGTAGTCCGCGCCACGTTCGAAGATGGGCGCGACCAGGCGCGGAATCTCGGCGGGATCGTCCTTGTCGTTGCCCGCCATGACCACCAAAGCGTCGTAGCCCTTCTCAAGTCCGTATTTAAGACCGGTGCGGATCGCCGCGCCGACGCCCAACGTGGTCTCGTGGCGCAGGACCGTGGCCCCCGCCGCGCGCGCCTCCTCGTCGGTGCCGTCGTCGGACGCGTCGGAGACCACGACGACCTCCTGCGCCGCGGCGCGCGGCACCTTGGCCACCACGCGGCCGATTTTGCCCTTCTCGTTGTAGGCGGGGGCGATCGCGACGATGCGGGCGCTCAAGAGCTCTTCTGCTTCAGGTAGAACGTCAAAATGTGGGCGACGGCCATATGCAGGTCCTCGATGACGCCGTACTGATCCGACGGGATCAGCAGTGCCTCATCGCACAGCGACTTAAGCCCCCCGCCGTCGAAGCCCAGCAGGCCGACGACCGCGGCGCCGCGCGCGCGCGCCAGCTCCGCTGCTTCGATGAGGTTCGGCGAATTTCCGCTGCCCGACAGCAGGAGCACCACGTCGCCCGGCGCCAGCACGTTTTCCAATTGGCGAGAGAAAACCCGGTCGAAGGACTCGTCGTTGGCGGCCGCGGTCAGAAACGCGGAATTCTCGCACAGCGACACGCACTTGAGCGCCTTCGCGCCCTCCCGTGCCGCCGTCTTGCCGAAATCGCAGCCCACGTGCGCGGCGCTGGCCGCCGAGCCGCCGTTGCCGCACACCCAGACGAAGCGCCCGCGCGCCTGCGCGCCTTCCAGCACCGCCGCAACGCGCCCCAGCGCCTTGAGGTCCAGCGCGTTCCATTGTTCCAGCGTCCGCGCGCGATACCAGCGCGCAAATCCCGCCGCGTCCAGGCCTCCCGGCCCCAGCGCGTGAGTCGCGCCCGGCTTGGTGCCGCGGACCGTTTTCTTCACCCGGCTCATGAGCCGGATTCTATCAAAATGGCGTCAAAGCGCCCGACACGGGATTAAGCCCTCCGCCGCGCAAACGCCGCCTGCCATTCGGTTTCGTTAAAGCCCAGCAGGCCGAGGTCTGCAAGCAGAACGAACGGGCGCTTGACCAATTTTCCGTGCGCGGCCAGCAAGGCCAGGGCCTGCGCGTCGCTGAGGGTCTTAAGCTTTTCGGCGACCTTCAATTCGCGGTAAAGAACGCCTGAGACGTTGAACAGGCGGCGGCGGTCGCCCACGAAGGCAAGCATGGCTTTTAACTCCGAAAGCGTCGGCGGGGTCGCGACGATCGGCACGCGCTCGTAGGCGACGTCGCGCGCGTCGAGGAACTTCAGCGCCTTGCGGCAGGTCGAACAGCCTTCGTATTCGTAGACGCGGATCTTCATCGGTCTATTCTAGCGCCTGGGCGGGACCGCGGGCGTAACCGGGGCTCCGGCGAAATCAGTCTCCCCGAACAAATAGACGGCGGCACCTTCGGGCGCCAGAATACTACGATAGGGAAAGGCCGCCAACGCCAGCAGGCCCGGCCGCGGCTGTACGCGCGTAAAAGAAACCACGACCCGGCCCGCGGCGATGTCCTGGGGGCGCGCGCCGTGGGCCGCGACCGCGTTCAGCGCCGCGGCCCGCGCCCGGCTCCAGGCGAAATAATCCTCCAGTCCCGCCGAGCTGACCAGGGCCAGGCCCAGCGCGGCGCCGAACGCCGGCGCCAGACGCCACGCGCGACCGCCTAGGCCCGCGGCGGCGGCTGCGGCGGCGACGGGCAAAGCCATCAGAAGACCGCGTGCGTCGCCCATCGCCAGCGCCGCCGCGCACGGCACGCCGCAAAAAAGCGCCGTAACGGCGATTTCCTCGAAATACGCCGCGCGCGCCGTCTCTAGAGCGCGCCGCGCCAGCTGCACCGAAGACGCCGTCGCAACGGCCGCCAGCACGTACCAGAACCCCGCGGAAGCCCACCAGCCCGCGGACTTTCCGTCGACGCCCGCCAGGTCGAGCACGCCCAGGCCCCAGCGGCTCACGATACCGGGAAGCGGGTCCAAGCCGCGCGCGCGAAACCAGAACACCAAAGCGGCGCCGGCAATGAACGCAAGCGCCGTCTTCTCCGCGCGCGTCATTTCGCGGCGAGGGGTGCCCTGCGCCGCGGCGACGGCGAGCGGAGCAAGGCACAGAGCCGCAATCTCGACGCCACCGAAGACGCCGAACGCAGCCGCATCGACGCCTCCCCAGGCGCCGCCGCGCAAATGGCCCAAAATCAATGCGCCGACCGCCGCAACGACCGCGGGGCCCAGCAAGGCGGCCGCCTCTCGCCGACCGAGACGTCGCTCGCGCCTCAACACCGCGGCTCCCGCGGCGGCGCACAGAAAATATTCGGGGCGAAAAATCCCCGCGACCGAGACCAACGCCGAGCACGCCGCAAGCCAAGACGGCGCTCGGCTCACGCGCCCGCGCAGAAACGCAAAAAGTCCTCCCAACGCCAAAACCGACGCGGCCGCGTCGGCACGGGCGTTCGCGCTCAGCGCGGCGTACACCGGAGAAAACGCAAGCGTCAGAGCCGCGAGGAGGGCCGCGTCGACCGACGCGCGCCAGCGACGGGCCAGAACGTAGACCAGCGCCGCGCCGAAGCCGCCGACGGCGATGAGCCCAAGTCGAAAAACCGTGGACCCCGCGCCGCGCGGATCGACGAGAACGAAAAACAGAATCCACGCCGCGGCGAGTGCCGCCAGGCGCGCGACGTCTGCACGGCGCAAGACCTCGGCCTTCATACCGCCAGCCGCCCGGAAAAGAAAAGCCAGCAGAAGGCCGCGCGCGTGGGCAAATCGACGAAGACCTGGAAGGGACCGACGGCGCGGAGATTGTCCTTCGCGGGACCATACACGGCCAGCAAAATGGCGCAGCCCGCCAAACGCCACAACGCCAGCCCCAGGGCCGCGCGGGAGGCGCGGCGCGGCGTCGCGTCCACATAAGCCCGATCGCTCCACAGACGGAACGTCGCTCCACCGACGAGTAAAGTCCAGACGATCATGAAGAATACGGCGAAAAATCCAGACTCCCCGGCCGCCGAGCGATAAATAATCTGCATCCCAGGCAGCCACGCGCACAGCGCGCCCAAAGCCCACAGCCAGCCGTCGCGCTCCAACGGTTCCTCATACGTCGCGCGCCTCCACGCGCGCCGCGTTAAGGCGGCGGCCACGCCGATGAAAATCAGGTCATCGAGCAGCCAAAACGAGCCGATCATGCGCTCATAGCGGTAGCGCCCGGTCAAGGTCATCAGCGCGTAGACCGCCGCCGCTCCCGCGGCGATCGCTCCCGCCGCCGCGGCTTCGGGCCGCAGATCGCGGGATTCTTCGACGCGGGGCAGAAGCGCGTCGACCGCATGCAAAGCGAGGACGGCGGTCATCCCCCAATCGAAGACGGCGAACACCGCTCCCAGCGTGTCAAGGCCGAAGGGCAGGGCTCCCTCTTGCAGGGTCTTCGCGTAGACGCCGTCGCGCAGCAGGCCCACGGCGGCGCCGACCAGGAACGCCTCCGCGTCGCCCAGGCGTCGGCGCGCGCGCAGCAGCTCAAACATCAGGAACAGCCCCACATACGGAAACAGAAATCCGCCGACGTCGGTCAACGCGGCGGATCCGCGCGCGGCAAACTCCCCGCCGATCAGCAGGGCGGCGAGCGCGGCCAGCGGCGCGCGCAGGCGTTCGGTCACGCGGCCGGGCGCACCGCGACGGCTTCGATCTCGACGGCCGCGCCCTTGGGCAGGGCGGACACCTGCACCGTCGCCCGCGCCGGATGCGGCGCCGGAAAGTGCCGCGCGTAGACTCCGTTCATGGCCGAAAACTGACCCAAGTCCGTCATGAACACGGTGGTCTTGACGACGTCGGCCAGGCTCAGGCCCGCGGCCGCGAGTATTTCCCGGATATTGGCCACGCATTGCTCGGTCTGCTCGGCCGCGTCGCCCGAGCACATCGTCCCGTCGGGTCGAAGCGGGGTCTGCCCGGAAACAAACACCAGGCCGCCCGCCGCGATCGCCTGCGAATACGGGCCGATCGCGGCTGGAGCCTGGGCGGTGGCAACGGCGGTTTTCTTCATCGCCCTACCTCAGCGCGGCCAGAAGCTTCTCGTTGAGCTTATGCGTCCGCATCAACTCGGTCAAGGCCTTGATCGCCTCCAGGTCGCCCAGCCCCGCCAGGTGGCGGCGCAATTTATAAACGCCCTCGAGGTATTCCTTGGTGAAGAGTTTTTCTTCTTTACGCGTACCGCTGTCGCGAACCTTCAGCGCCGGGAAGATGCGCATTTCCGCAGCCTGCCGGTAGAGCACGAGTTCCATGTTGCCGGTGCCCTTGAACTCCTGGAAGATGATGTCGTCCATCTTCGAACCGGTGTCCACTAGGATGGTCGCCAGAATCGTCAGCGAGCCGCCGTTTTCGATCTTGCGCGCCGCGCCGAAGAAGCGGCGCGGCGTCTCCATCGCGCGGCTGTCCAGGCCGCCCGACATCGTGCGGTTGCCGGTCGCGAACTGGTTGTAGACGCGCGCCAGACGCGTCAGCGAGTCCAGCAGAATGAACACGTCCTCGCCGGCCACGACCTTCTCGATGGCCGTGCGCATCAGGTCCTCGGCAATCTTCTTGTGCTGCTGGTAGGTCTGATCCGACGAGGACGCCCAGACCTCGGCGGGCACCGAGCGCTTGAAATCGGTGACTTCCTCGGGGCGTTCGTCGACCAGCAAGCAGTATTGGCGGACCTTCGGGTCCACCGCGTGCACCGCGTTCGAGATCTGCTTGAGGAACGTGGTCTTGCCTGCCTTCGGCGGCGCGACGATCAATCCGCGCGTGCCCTTGCCGATGGGAGCGAGCAGATCCATCGCGCGCATCGATGGATCGTTGGAGCCTTTCTCCAGCCGCAGCCACTCGTAGGGGTCGACCGGGGTCTGCGCCGAGAAGGCGACTTCGATCTCGCTGCGCTGGGGCGTCTGCGGCGCCTGCGCCGGACGCGACTGGCCGTTGTTGCGGTTCTGATTCTGGCCCTGATATTGCTGGGAACCGTAACCGCCCTGGCGCTGCTGCTGGCCGTGGTGCTGGCCGCCCCCGCCGCCTCCGCCGCGGTTGCGGCGTCGTCGCCGACGCCCGCCGCCGTGATGCGGACCATGGGGCTGGCCCTGATTCTGACCGTGCTGACTCTGCTGGCCCGGCGTCTGCGACGGCTGGCCGCCGCCCGAACCGGACGTTCCGCCCGGCTGTCCGCCGCCCGGCGCCGCGCCTCCTTGAGAGCCTTGCCCCGATTGTCCGGCTGGTCCGCCGACGTTCTCTTCATTCATCATCTCATTGTCCTCTCAAAATAATCGCTCACGCGTCGAACGAATGCAGCTTCACTTTTCCCACGCCAGGGCCCAGCATGCGCCGCGCCAGACGCCGGAATCGCTCGGGCGCGTCGGACGCGTAGAATTCCCGCCGGCCGCGACGGCCGCGGGGCGCGCGCAGATTCAACTCCGCAAGCAAGCGCTCGGTCTCGCGCGCGGTCTCCTCGGCCGAGTCGATCAGCCGCACCCGCGGCCCCATCGCGCGCGCGATCGCGGGCTTCAGGTACGGATAATGCGTGCAGCCCAGAATCAGCGCGTCGACGCGGGCGGCTTTGAGCGGCGCCAGGTAGCGCGCGGCGACCGCCGAAACCACGGGCCCGTCCCACCAGCCCTCCTCGACGAGCGGCACGAAGAGCGGGCAGGGCCGCGACTGCGTCTTGATGCGCGCCGACAGAGCGCGCAGCGCCCGCGGGTACGCGCCGGAGCGCACCGTCGCCTCGGTGCCGACGATGCCGACGCGGCCGCGCGTGACGGCGGCCGCGGCGCGCGCGCCGGGCTCGATGACGCCGATGACGGGGACGCGCGCCGCGCGTCGGATCGCGGGCAGGGCCAGCGCCGAGGACGTGTTGCACGCGACGA
>JABEUV010000020.1 GCA_013044195.1 Elusimicrobiota bacterium
GCGCCCAGCTTGTGCAGGCGCTCCAGCGCCCAACGCAGGGCCAGGCGCGCGGTGTCCAAGTCGTTGACCGCGGACGCGTCGAATTCCTGGGGCGGGTCGGGTCGCTGTTCGTCCATGGCTGTTTGACGCGTCGGCGTTCGCGCAGATTCATTCTGCACGAACGCTGTTACGTATTTATGACGCGGATTTCCTTGATAGAATAGCGCCCATGGAAAGCGCGGCGCCTTCGTCCGGCCTGCTCGACGAGGTTCGCGGCTTCCTGTCCGACCTGCGCCGCGACTGGCCGGAGCTGTTCCGGCCCAAGATGCGGCCCGCGCCCCCGGCCGCCGCCGCGGCCGCGGCCCCGCCTCCCATGCCGGGCAGCCCCGCCGCCCATTTCCACGCGCGCGCCGCGCATTGGGCGCCGATGCTGGGCGTGACCTTCGGGCGGGTGCGGGTCAAGGACCAGCGCACGTTGTGGGGCTCCTGCGCGCCCAGCGGGGATATGAACTTCAACTGGCGGCTGACGCTGGCGCCGCCGGAGGTGCTGGACTACGTGGTGATCCATGAACTGGCGCACCGCCTGGAGATGAACCACTCGCCGCGCTTCTGGGCGCATGTGGCGCGCGTCTGCCCCCAGCACCGCGAGCGCCGCCGCTGGCTGCGCCGCCACGGCCGCGAACTGCAAAGCGCGCCGCGCGCCGGCGTCTAGTCGGAGAGCTTTTTTAGGATCGCGTCGGCGTCCGCGGGCTTCAGGTCCGACAGCCATTCGCCGTCCGGGAACAGGAAAACGTTCGGTCCCTTCTCACACAGATCCAGACAGCCGGTGCGCGCCACGCGCGCTTTTCCTTTCAGGCCTAGGCGCTTGGCGCCGTCCTTGAGCGCCTGCGCCAGTTCCGCGCCGCCGCGGCCGGGATTGCCGCAGGCCACGCGGCCCTCCGCGCGTTCATGCACGCAGACGAACGCGGTGCGGCGATAAGGAACGGACTCCTTGTTCATCGTCAAACCTCCGAGATCAATTCGCGGCCGGAGCCGGCGGTCAGGCGCGCGGTCCACGCGGCCCCGGCGAAAGTGGCGGCCAGGCCCAGCACCTGGACGGCGTGGATGGGCTCGCGCCCCAGCAGCCAGGAGAGCACGAAGGTCAGCGCCGGATACGAGAGCATGATCGTGGTGGCCTTGGACAGCTCCAAGCCGCGCAGGGCCACATACCACAGCACGAGGTTGGCCGAGCAGGACAGCGCGCCCTGCAGGGCCAGCACGCCCAGCGCCGCCGGCGCCCAGCTCCAGCGCGCGCCGTGCAGAAGCGCCCAGGCGCACAAGGGCAGCATGAACAGCGCGCCGTAGAGCGCGCGGCCGCCCGACAAAGTCCAGGCGTCCAAGTCGCGCGGCAGTTTTTTCGACAACACGTGGGAGACCTGGTACATCCACGGCGAAGCCAGGATCATCAGGTCGCCGCGCCAGCGCGGCGAGCGCAGGTCATGGACGACGATCAGCGCGGTGCCGCCGATGACCAGCGCGCTGGCCAAGGACTGCTTGAGCGTGAGCCGCTCCCCGAGAAACAGGGCGCTTAGCACCGCCGAATACACGACCTCGGACTGGGCCAGGATCACGGCGTTGACCGGTGTGGTGTAGGCGAGTGCGGCGACGTAGACCAAGGACGCCGCGCCGGAAAAAAATCCCATCGCCGCCAGCGACGGGGCCGCGTCCGCGGCGATCATGCGGCGCAGGCGTCCCTGGCGCAGCAGCCACGGCGCCATGCACAGCGCGCCCAGAACCAGCCCGGCGCCCACGAACGGCACGGCGGCGTAGTCGCGCAGGCCCGCCGCGCCGATCAGCGGCCAGAGGGCCGTGATGACGACGTCGAGCCAGAGCGCGGCGAGCGGGGACATGGCGGACAGGATATCAAACGCGGCGAGGTCTTGACGCCGGCGTCGCTCCGGCGGCACAATCAAGCCATGGAAGGCTCTGAAGCGGGCGAACGCACGGTGGCGCTCGCGGTTCTGGACCCGGACTTCGCGCGCCCGCTGCCCATCGTTTTGGCCAAGGATGGGACGGTGGTGCTGTCGTACCTGGCGCGTCGCGGGCACAAGAGCGTGCATATCCTTGTGGCCTTTCATGTCGCCTTCGCGCACCGGCTCTTGCCGTCAAGCGTCGGCGGTCCGGCGCGCGGAGAGGCATTCGAGGTGAAGGGTTCGGCCTGGGCACGCGACGTCGGCGGCGGCAAAGGAAAACATTACGTCTTCATTTTCCCCGATGCGACATTCGAGTGCGTCGCCGAGGGCTACGGCTCCGAGACCATCGAAGAGGACGCCGACGTGGTGCGCCTGATGGCGCGGCGGCTGTACAGATAAAAGCGCCGGCGGAAGAACGAATCCGCCGGCGCTTTCTTTACGTCCGACGCGGCTTAAGCGATGGTGACGCGCTTGTCCAGGTAGACGTCCTGGATGGCGTTGAGGATGCCGACGCCTTCCTTCATGGGGCGCTGGAAGGCCTTGCGGCCGGAGATTAGGCCCATGCCGCCCGCGCGCTTGTTGATGACGGCGGTTTTCACCGCCTCGGCCAGGTCGGAGGCGCCCGACGACGCGCCGCCCGAGTTGATCAGGCCCGCGCGGCCCATGTAGCAGTTGGCCACCTGCCAGCGGGTCAGGTCGATGGGGTGGTCGGTGGTCAGCTTCTCGTAGACCAGCTTGCTGGTCTTGCCGAAGCCCTTGATGGCGTTGTAGCCGCCGTTGTTTTCGGGCAGCTTCTGCTTGATGATGTCGGCCTGGATGGTCACGCCCAGGTGGTTGGCTTGGCCGGTCAGGTCGGCGGAGACGTGGAAGTCCTTCTCCGGCGTCTTGAAGGCGTTGTTGCGCAGGTAGCACCACAGGATGGTGGCCATGCCCAGCTCGTGGGCGCGCGCGAAGGCCTGGGAGACCTCCCAGATTTGGCGGCGCGACTCCGCCGAGCCGAAGTAGACGGTCGCGCCCACGGCGACGCAGCCCATGTCGTAGGCCTGCTTCATGCTGGCATACAGGGTCTGGTCGAACGTGTTCGGGTAGCTCAGCAGTTCGCTGTGGTTGAACTTCAAGATGAACGGGATCTTATGCGCGTACTTGCGCGCGACGGAGCCCAGCACGCCCAAGGTGGAGGCCACGCCGTTGGCGCCGCCCTCGATGGCGAGCTTAACGATGTTCTCCGAGTCGAAGTAGATCGGGTTGGGCGCGAAGGACGCGGCGGCGGAGTGCTCGATGCCCTGGTCGACCGGCAGGATCGACACGTAGCCGGTGCCGCCCAGGCGGCCGTGGCTTAGCAGCTGCTGGAGGCTGCGCAGGACCGGGGTGGGGCGGTCGGACAGCGAGTAGATGCGCTCCACGTAGTCCGGTCCCGGCGCGTGGATGGATTCCTTCGGAACGCCCACGCAGGTGTGCTCCAGGAGGGACTTGGCGTCCGCTCCGAGCAAGGCTTCGATATCGGGGGTCTTCGTGGCGACGGTCATGGGAGTTCTCCTTGAAAAAGAAAGCGACCGCGATATTATACGAAAACCGAGGCGGGGAGGGTGGGCGGCGCGCGTCAGGACGGCTTGTCGCGGCGCTCCAGGCGCACCAGCCGGAGTTCGTGGTCGGTCAGCAGGTCGCGGTGATCGCGGAAGCTTATGTCCGACAGGGCGCGTTCTCTGCGGGAGGACGCCAGCTCTCCGGCAAGCGCGTCCATCGAGCCTTTCATCTGGTCGAGAACGTCCAGTTTCTTGAGCTTCTCATCGATCCGGTCGAAGCGCTCTTCGTGGCGCGCGACCACGATGACGAGGCTGCGCATGGTGCCGCGCATGTCGTTTATGTCGGTGCGGAGGTTTTTGACGTCGGAGCCGAGTGCGTCCAGGTCGACCCGGAGGCCCTTGACGTCGGAGCCGAGCGCATCCAGGTCGACACGAAGGCCTTTGACGTCGACGCCGAGCGCATCCAGGTCGACACGAAGGCCTTTGACGTCTACGCCGAGTGCGTCCAGGTCGACGCGGAGGTCTTTGACGTCGGCGCTGAGAATTCCCACGCTGCTTCCAAGCGAATCGACCGCGCCTTTGAGCCCCAACAGTTCCTGCCGCATATCTTTCGACATTGTATCCTCCCGGACCGGAAGCCCACAAGGGTCCAAGGTCCCAGGAGGATACGCGCGACCCCCTAAAAAAGTTCCATCATTTCTTGACCGTCGCGGCGCCGCATTTGGGGCATTTCAGCGTCGAGAAGCGGAAGCCGGGCTTGGCCGGGACCTCCGCTTTGCACGCGGGGCAATGACCGGCCGCGGGCGCGGCGTTGCCGCCGCGGCCTTTGTGGCCGAAATTCTTCGAGTCCCTGACCGAGTCGTCTCCGTCGCGTGGTTTCATGGCGTTGCCCTCCGATGATTAGGGAGAGACTACCACCTTTTTGCGGGCGGCGCCGAGATTCAGGCGCCCGGCATCGGCGCGGGCCTGGCCGGGCCGGAGGAGGAGCGGCCCTTGAGCGGGTCCCAGCCGCGGCGCCAGAGCTGCTCGAAGAACCAGACGTAGCCGGCGATGTCGACGGGGTCGTCGACGGAGTTGTCGTTTTCGAAGCTGTTCATGTCGGCGTTGTCGGAGGCGTTGAAGGAGCCGGTCAGCAGAAACTTGCCGTCGACCAGGATGAACTTGCTGTGCTGCTTCTGGAACATCGGGTCGCCGTGGTCGTCGGGGCCGGCGTTGAGGCGAACGTCGAAGCCCTGTGCGGCGAACCATTTGCCGACCGGGGTGCCGTCGAACTTGGCCAGCGAGGCCTGGCCCGCGTCGAGTACCAGGCGGATGGTCACGCCCTTCTTGGCGGCGTCCTTCTTAAGCGCGACCAGCGCGTCGGCGATCTCGCGCGAGTAAAAACTGAACATCGCCAGCTCCACGGATTTTTTAGCGGCGCCGATCGCGCGGATCCAGGCGTCGCGGATGCCGCCCTGCGGCGAGAAGTAGTCCAGCTGAAACTTCGCGCCGTTGACCGTGATCGGCGTCGACTTGTCCTCGGGCGGCGGCGGGAACTTGGAGAGGCGGCCGTCGGCGTCCGGCGTGCGGCGCGCGGCCTCGACGTCCGCATCCTCGGTCTCGACGGCGGCGTCGGCCCCGGCGTCCTCGGCGTCGGCGCGCTCGGCCCCGGCGGCCTCGTCGCCGCGCGACAGCGTCTCGTCGAGCTTCTGCGGGTCCACCGCGGACGCCAGGCCGCGCTGATAGTCGAAATAGGCGAGGTAGTGGGCCGTGCGGCGCTTGTCGGTCGAGAACTTCACGTTCTCGTAGTGGTCGTCCTCGGCGGTGCGCGCGAGGTTGTAGGAGCCGAACATCACCAAGCCGCCGTCCTCGGCGTCGGCCAGCACGTATTTGTTGTGCTGGATGCCGCTTTTCTCGCCCTTGAGCGTCAGCACGTCGAAGTCCTCGTTGATCAGGGCCTGGATCTGCGCGCTGGGCATGCGCGCGCGGCCGGTGTGGTCCTTGCCGCGCGTGTAGACGTGAGCCTGGTCGATGACGATCTGGATCTTGACGCCGCGCTTCTTGGCCGCGCGCAATTCGTCCAGGACGGAGTCCAGCGTGAACTCGTAGAGCGCCAGGCGCAGGGTCTTCTTGGCCGAGCGGACCGCCTGCACGACCAGCGGCTCGATAGGCGAAAACGGCCGGAACGCGAAAGAAGGGAAGACCTGCCCGTGGAACTCCACGCGGCGGGCCGACGGCATGTCCGTGGGCGCGCCGGGCGCGGCCGGCGCGGGCGCGGGGTCGGCAGGGGTATCCAGTTCGGCCTGCAGTTGCGCGTCGGTCGGCAAAATCGGCGCGATCGCGGGAGCGGCGAAGGGCTTGGCCTTGCCCCACATGTGCTCGAACATGAAGGCGTAGGACTTCGCGTCCGTCGGCTCGTCGAGGAAATGCGCGTTTTCGAAGTTGGCCTCGGCCGCGTATTTTGTGTAGTTGGCCGAGCCGGTTTCGACCAACTTCCCGTCCAGGATCGTGAACTTATGGTGGTCCTTCTGCGCCAATTGGAAATCGCTGCCCGGGTCCGGTCCGGCCAGCGTGCGCACTTCAATGCGACCGTCGCCCGACGCGCGCGTGGTCTCCAGATGCGCCAGCCACTGCGCGTAGAGGCCGAACACGTCGGTGGCGGCCTGGCCCGCATCCATGATCAGGCGCACGTTCGCGCCGCGTTTGAGCGCGGCGGCCAGCGCCTCGGCGATCTTGGTGGAGCGCAATGCGAAGATGGACACGTCGACGGAGGACTTCGCCGCGCCGACGGCCTGGGTCAGGCGGTCCTCCACGGACTCTCCCGGGGTGCGGTTGGGCGACAGCACCACGGACGGCAGGTGAATTGCGTTGAACGCCACGTCCAGCGGCACGCGCACCGGCGGCGGCGCAACCGACGTCGGCCAGGCGTAGTCGGCGGCCTTGGAGTCGTGGCCGGCGGGCTTGGCCACGGAGTCGAGCCAGTTCCAGTAATCGGCCAGCGCGGAGACGCGCGCGCGGTCGGTGGTGAAGTTCGCGTTCTCGTAGTGGCTGTTCTCGGCCGTCCACGACCAGTTGTAAGACCCGAAGGTGGCCAGGGACTCGGGATCCGCGCCGTCGATCACGGCGATCTTATTATGGTTGATGCCGTATTGACCCAGGCCCTTGAGGACTTTCACGTCGAAGCCTTCGCGCAGGAGCGCCCATATCTCCGGACTGCGCCGCGGCTGGTAGGAGTCGTCCGGGCGGCTTTGCGGGAAGGCGTTGGAGTAGTCCAGAACGATCTTGACGTCCACGTGGCGGGCGCGGGCGCGGCGCAGGGCGTCCAGCACGTCGGCCTGCTTGAACTCGTAGAGCGCCAGGCGGATGGAGGTCTTGGCCGCGTCGATGGCGCGAACCAGGTCCGGCTCGACCGGGACGTTCGGGCGGAAATAGACGGCGCGGAAATCCTGATCGTGGAAGCGGACCGTGCGGTGCGGGTAATCCGGGCCGCCGCCGTCGTCGGCGGACGCAGAGAGAGGCGGTGGTCCGTGCTTGACGAAGCGCCGCTCCGGGACTGTCGTCGATGCGGCGTCTCGGGCGGCGGCGCCGTCGAAGGCGCGGCCGGATTTTTCGGAGGCGGCCTCCGGTGAGTCGTCGGCCGCGCGCGGGCCGGCCGCGCGTTTTCCGCGGCCGCCGGTGTCCGCGGCGGGCGCCGCCGAGGCCGCGCCGACCAGAGCCGGAGCGGCCGCGGGGGCGGACTCGACGGCGGGTGCTGCCAATACGGCCGCCGCGGGGGAGGCGAGCGCGGGGGGCGCGGCCGCCGAGAGGCCGGCGGCAGAGGGCGCGAGCGCGGGCGCGGACAGCGCGGCCGCGACGGTCGGGAGTGCGGACACGGGCGCGCCCGAGACGCCGAGCGCGGCGGCGGGAACGGCATCCGGCGCGGCGAGGAGCGCCGCCCAGGAGGGGCCGGGAAGGGCCAGGACCAGCGCGAGGACAAGCCTCGGTGGCGAGCGCATCGGCGTCAGTGTATCAGCGCCGCCTCCGCGGCCCCATGGGCTTTCGGCCCAGCGCGGACCCGTCAGAGGTCCCGACGCGGGCCGGGCCCTCCGGCCTACGGAGCCGGAGGCGGGACGGTCTTGATGTTGGCCTTCGCGCGCAGGGACGTCATGTACTCCGGCGCGGCCGCCTTAATCTTCTCGGAGAGCAGGGTCGCGCGCAGGTCGTCCTTGACCTGGTCGAAAGTCGCCGGCTGGGCGGGGCGGCGGGCGAGGACCTGCAGAATGTGAAAGCCGCGCTCGCCGGGGACGATGCGGATCTCGCCCGGCTTCATCGCGAAAGCCACCGTGTCGATCTCGGCCGGCAGCATCCCGTGCGGGACGAAGCCGTAGTCGCCTCCCGCCGATTTGCCGCTGGCGGCCAGGGATTTCTCGCGCGCGAGCTTGGTGAAATCCGCTCCGGCCTTCAGCTGGGCGACGATCTTCTCGGCCTCGGGCTCGGTCGCGACCAGGATGTGGCGCAGATGCACGGCTTCCTGCCGCCCCAACTTGGCCTTGCGCTCCTCAAAGGCCTTGCGCACCTCCGCGTCGGTCACGCTCAGATTCTCGGCCTGTATGACCAGGCGCTCACGCACGATCTCCTCGGCGAGCTGTTCTTTGACCTTCGATAATGACGAGCCCGCCTGCTCCAACTGGCTGAGAAACAACTCGCGGCTGCCGAACTGGGCCTGGAGCTTGGCCAGGCGGCGTTCGATCTCCGCGTCGTCGGCGGTGATGCCGCGGTCCACGGCGGCCTGGCGCAGGAGGAGGTCGTCGATCATTTCATTGACGGTCTGCTGGCCGTAGCGCTTGAGCAGGCGCTCGACCACCTCGGACTCGCGGATGGGGGTGCCGTTGACCCGGACTAGTTCCCGGTCGGCGGCGGACGCCGCGACCGCGAGCAGGAGGGGGAGGCTGGCGAAAATCAATTTCATGAGCTATACCTCATAAGGTCTTTCCGGACATGATAGAATAAATTTCGTCGTATGCTGAACTTCAACCCGCGCTCGATCGAAAAGGTGGAGGACTCCCGGCTGAGGATCGTCTGGGAGGACGGCCACGAAACCGACCTGGACTTCGCGTTCCTGCGTCGCCAGTGCCCCTGTGCCAACTGCAAGGACGAATGGAGCGGCGAGCCGCTGATAGATCCGGCGGCCGTCCCGGACGTGCTGGCGGCCACGCGCGCGGACATTGTCGGCAATTACGCTCTGACTTTCTCGTTTTCCGACGGACACGGCACCGGGATTTATCCGTTCGAGCTGCTGCGCAGGCTCTGCCGTTGCGACGAGTGCTCCTATCACTCGGGCTCGGAGACGAACTGATGCCTCCCAAAGGCCGGGTTCTTCTGGTCGGCGGCGACGCGACCTTGCTGGGAGAAATGACCCCATCCATGTCGGGCCGCGAGTATGAACTGGCGACCGTGCCCGACGCGCGTCAGGCCGGCGTCAAGCTGGCCACCGAGGCCTTCTCCGCACTTGTCGTCGATTATGCACGCGTGTCTGCGGCGGACCGCGAGGTGTTGGCCAAACTCCAGAAGGAGCGCGGCGGGTTCCTACTCGTCGGCATCGAACCGGCGCCCACGTTGTCTCCATCGGTTTCCGGGCCTCTGCGCCGTCTGCCCTGGCCGCTGCCCGCTCGTTTCCTGGATCAGGTGCGGGCCGTCGAGGTCCCGGTAATCTTTCTCGTGGAGCCGACGCTGTATGTGACCAACGGCATCCAGACGGCCCTGCGCCAATCCGGGATTCAGTTTTTCCAGCTCGACGGAGAGCTCGGTCTCGTCGACATGATGCGCGAGCAGATGGAAAAAATAGAGCGGCATCGCGCCACCAAGCCCAAGAAGACCGGTTTTTGGGACCGCCTTTCGGGCGCGGGCGCGGGCGACGCTGAGTCCGACGACGGCGCGGGACTGCTCGGCCACATCGCCGCGGTGAAGTTCGCGGGAGCGGCGGCCGAGGCCGCGCAGGCCGACGCGCGCATCCGCCAGGCTTTGCCGAGCGCCGTCGTCTATCACGTGACGGCCGTGGATTTGGTTCGGGCCGCCGTCGCGACGCTCAAGGGCGGGCAGACCGCCGTCGTTTCGCGCGAGCAGGCGGTGCGCATCGCCGAGATCTTGACCGACGCCGCCGCGGATTCCAAGTCGACGGCGCCGCGCGAGAAGGAGCGCCTGCTGCTCGTCGACAACGAGATGCCGACCTTGTCGCGCCTCAGCGAGACGTTGATCGCGCTCGGCTATGAGGTCGTCGTGACCACGAGCGGCGAGGAGGCTTTGAGCCTCGTCCAGAAAAACTTCGCGCAGAAGAAACCGTTTCACCTGGCCGCGATCGGCGGCTCGGCGCTGGAGACGACGAAGCTGTCGGGCGCGAACCTGGCGCTCAAGATGAAGGAGAAGGACAAGGACCTGCGCCTGGTGTTGATGGTCGACCAGTTCCCGGCCGACGCCGCGCTCAAGGGTGTCAGCCGCGCCGTCGAACTGGGCCTGGACGACGCGGTGCTCAAGCCCATCGACCCCGCGCGCCTGGTGCTCTCTATCCAGCGCGCGCTGGAGAAGCGCTTCCTGATCGTCGAGAACGTGCGCCTGTTCGAGGCGGCCAAGGAACTGGCCGCGAAGCTTGCGCAGGTCAACGGCTTTCAGACCAAGTTCTTCGCGACCGTCGCGCACGATGTCAAGAATCCGCTGACCGCCATCCTGGGCTACTCGGAGGTACTGGGCATGCGCCTCAAGGACAAGCCCGATGAGCTGAAATGCGCGGCTCACATCCACAACGCGGCCAAGACCTTGAATCTTCTCGTCAGCGACTTGGTCGACCTCGCCGCCATCGAGTCCGGCAAGCTGCGCGTGGAGATCGGCCAGCTGGATCTGGCGCAGGTGATTTCCGACGTGAAGTCCCGCGTGGAGATCGTCGCCGCGCGCAAGCAGTTGACCTTCTCGACGAGTCTGCCGCCGGCGCTGCCCATGCTGGCCGGCGACCCGCACCGCATCGGCCAGGTCGTGCAGAACCTGTGCACGAACGCGGTCCAATACACGAAGGAAGGCGGCAAGATGGCCGTCGAGGTGCGCATCGACGGCGACTGGATCATCGTGGGCGTGCGCGACACCGGCATCGGCATCTCCAAAGAAGACCTGCCGCGCGTGTGGGAGCGCTTCTTCCAGACGAAGGAGGCGCAGACCATGCGCAAGGCCGGCTTCGGCCTGGGCCTGAAGATCGCGCGCGAGATCGTGCAGATGCACGGCGGCGACATGGGCATCGAGTCCGAACTGGGCGTGGGCTCGTTCTTCTTCTTCAAGCTTCCTGTTCCGAAGGGCGCCGTCGCGGTGGCTGTCCCTCCCGGAGCCGCCGCCCCCGCCGCGGCGGTGCCGCCGCCGCCCGCGACCGGGCCGGTTCCGACACCGGTTCCCGGCGCGCGGCCCGGCGCCGCGGTCCCGCCGCCTCCGGCCGCCGCTCCCGCTGGTCCCGTCTTGGGTCACGTGCCTCCGCCGCCGACGGGCCCGGCGGCCAAGATTCCCAAGCCTCCGCCGAAGGCCTAAGCCATGCCGTTGGCCAAGCTCGGCGCGGCCGTGGCACCCGGGTCTTTGCTGACCTCCGCCGCGGACCTGGCGACGTACTCCTACGACGGGGCGCTGGAGCGCGCGCGTCCCGACGCGGTGCTGGTCGCGCGCTCGGCCGAGGACGTGCGCCGCGCGGTGGCCTGGTGCGCGGCCGAGAAGGTCCCTTTCGTGGCGCGCGGAGCGGGCACCAACCTGTCGGGCGGCTGCGTGCCGTTGCGCGGCGGCC
>JABEUV010000181.1 GCA_013044195.1 Elusimicrobiota bacterium
CCCTCGTGCGCGCGGCCTCCGGCCCGGAGGCGCTGCGTTGCGTGCTCAAGCAGGAATTCGCGCTCATCCTGCTCGACGTCCTGATGCCGGGCATGGACGGTTTTGAGACCGCGGGGCTGATCCGTCAGCGGCGGCAGTCGGCGACCACTCCGATCATCTTCATCACCGCGACCAGCGCCGACGCCAATCATGTCGGCCAGGGCTACTCTCTTGGCGCCGTGGACTATATCTACAAGCCCATCGTCCCCGAAATACTGAAGGCGAAGGTGCGCGCATTCTCCGAGCTCCACCGGAAGACCCGCAAGCTTGCGCGCAGCGAGGAATCCTTGCACCTCGAACTGGAGGAGCACAAGAAAGCCGACATCGCCCGCCGCGAGAGCGAGGAGAAGTACCGCACTCTGTTCTCCCGCGCCAGCGACGCGATCACCGTCTTCGACGCCGACGGCGAGACCGTGCTCGACGCCAACAAGGCGGCCCTCGATCTCTACGGCTATACCGAGATTGACTTCCTTAGGCTCACCTCGAAGGATCTCGACGCGAACCCCGAGGACGACGGCTACGCCGCGGCCGCGACGAGTCCGAGCAAGACCTTCGCGCGCTTCCACAAGAATGCCGACGGGCGCGTCTTCCCCGCCGAGTTCACCTGCGCGACCTTCCCGCTGAAGGGCAAGAACCTGATCATGGTGCTGACCCGCGACTTGACCGAGCGGCAGAAAGCCGCCGAGGTGGAACTCAGTCGCGAGCGCGAGGCGATGCAGCGCAAGATCGTCTCGACCGTCTCCCACGAGCTGTGCACCCCGATCGCCGTGATCAAGGCGTCCGCCGAGACGCTGCTGCAGGGCAAGCAGGAAAACGCGAAGACCCGCGCCGGCTTCCTAAAGATCATCGACACGCAGTCCGACCGCCTCACCGGCCTCGTCAGAAATCTGCTTTTGATCGCGGAGCTTGAATCGGGAAAAGTCAAGCCGGCGACCAGCGCGATCCGGCTGGCCGACTTCCTGAAGGAGCTGCTCCCGGGCATCACGGTGCTCGCCAAGAAGAAAATGGTCTCGATCTCGACGCAGGTCGACCCCGGACTGGTCCTCCTCGCCGACCGCACCCATCTGACCGGCATCTTCCAGAACCTGCTCGACAACGCGGTCAAGTACAACAAGAAGAACGGCTCGATCAAAATTCAGGCCCGCCGCAGCGCCGACGGCGACGTCGAGGTGTCCGTACGCGACACGGGAATGGGCATTTCGGCGGCGGAACTGCCGTTCCTCTTCCAACAGTTCCACCGGGCACAGAACGCGCGCGCGCTCCGCATCACGGGCACGGGCCTGGGCCTTTATATCGTCAAGACCATGGTGGACAACAACGGCGGGCGAATCCGGGCGGAAAGCGCCAAGGATAAGGGGACCGTCTTCCACTTTACCTTGCCGTCGGGGGGCGCGTAGCGTGGCTTCCCGACGCGCGCTGCTTATCGTCGAGGACGAGGCCGACCTGGCCTTCCTCCTGGCCGCGAACTTCCGCGGCGAGGGCTACGAGGTCCGCGTCGCGAAAAACGGACTCGCGGGCTTGAAGCTTGCGCGCAAGCATAAGCCCGACCTCATCATCTCCGACGTCATGATGCCTCTGATGAACGGCCACGAGATGATCCGCCTCCTGCGCAAGGAGAGCGCGGTTCCGGTCCTGTTCCTCACCGCGAAGAACGACGAGTCCGATCGCGTCCGCGTCCAGCTCGACGGCGACGAGTACATGACGAAGCCGTTTTCGATGAACGAGCTCATCAGACGGGCACAGGCCATGTTGCTGCGCGGAGCGCCGCGGCAGGTCGCCAAGAAGCGCCGAGCCGTCAAACGCATTGAACGCTGATAATGAAGCAAAGTCGCACGGAGCCTCTGCAATAGGTCAATCTCTGCGCGCGGTCGTCGGCATCGGAGCTTCCGCGGGTGGTTTGGAGGCGGTGACGCGGCTGCTCCAGGCTCTCCCGAACGAAACAGGCCTCGGCTTCGTCGTGATTCAGCATCTGGATCCCAAACATGAGAGCGCCCTTCCGGAACTGCTGGCTAAAGCGACGAGGATGCCCGTCCTGCAGGTGACCGACGACATGGCCGTAGAACCGGACCACGTCTACGTCGTTCCGCCGAACTTCAGCATGAAGATCGAGAGCGGCGTGCTTAAGCTCGTGCCTCGCCAAAACACCCGGATACCGCCGATACCGATCGATCTGTTTTTCAGCTCATTGGCCAAAGATCAAGGGGACCGGGCGATCGGAATCATTCTATCCGGCACCGGCTCGGATGGTTCATTGGGATTAAAAGAGATCAAAGAGGGAGGCGGAGTCACCTTCGCCCAGGAAGAGAAGACCGCGAAATTCACCGGGATGCCGCATAGCGCGATCGCGACGGGGGCTGTCGGCTTCATCCTCTCCACGGAAGGCATTGGTCAGGAACTGATCAAGATCGCTCAGCGCCCCCATATTCCAGCGCCCCGCAGCCGGAAAGCGCAATCACCGGCCGACGAGCCAGGCAGCCGGGATCCGACAAGCCATATCCTTGATTTGATCCGGGTCGCCGTGAGCATGGATTTCACTCACTACAAGAAAAGCACCCTCGCGCGGCGCATCAGCCGTCGGATGGCATTGTGCAAGATCGATCAAGTCGAGAAGTATGTCGAGCATCTCAAGAGCACTCCGGACGAACTGCAAGCCCTCTCCCGCGATCTGCTCATCAAGGTGACCGGCTTTTTCCGCGATCCGAACACGTTTGAGGCGTTAAAGCGAATCGTCATTCCCAGCATCCTGAAAACTCACCCCGCCGATAAGCCGATCCGGATTTGGGTGCCGGGATGCGCCAGCGGCGAAGAAGCCTATTCCATCGCCATCTGCTTCCTCGAGTGCATGGGCGAGCGGCATTCCGATGCTTCGCTGCAAATATTTGCCACCGATGTGGATGATGCCGCCCTCAAGAAAGATCGCGCAGGCCTTTACCCTGCAAAGAATTGCGTCGCGGATGTTTCCGCCGACCGTCTTCATCGATTTTTTTCACAAGTGAACGGGCATTATCAGATAAATAAGATGATCCGCGACATGTGCACCTTCGCCAAGCACGACCTGGCAACAGACCCTCCTTTTTCCGATATGGACCTGATCAGCTGCAGGAACGTTCTGATCTATTTTGAACCCGTCCTCAAGAAACGAGTGCTTCCGATTTTTCATTACGCATTGAATCTCAACGGCTTTCTCACGCTGGGGGCATCGGAAACCATCGAGGCCTTCGCCCATCTTTTCAACACGGAAGACAAAACAAACAAGATCTATACCAAGAAAGCGGTGAAGACGCCCGCGCTGCCCGACCTCGGTCCGCTTGAGGCCCGAAGAAAAGGAGTCGCGGGGCCACAGTTGGAGGAGTTCATGAAAGAGCCGCCGCGGGTCGATGCGTACAGGGAGGCCGAGCAAGTCCTCTTGAATTATCTGGCCCCTGCCGGCGCCTTGATCAACGAAAACCGCGAGATCCTTCAATTCCGCGGGCAGACGGAACGCTATCTTGTGCAGGCTCCCGGCAGGGCAAGCCTTGATATTTTGAAAATGGCCCGAGAGGGGCTGCTCGGAGAGCTGAAGACGGCGATTGATGAAGCAAAGAAGACGGGCGTCCCCGTGGAAAGGAAGGACATCCACTTCCGGTACAACCAAAAATTGCTCACCCTGACTCTCCGAGTGATCCCCGTCCGGGCTATCGACCCCGGCACGCAGCAGTTTATCGTTCTGTTTGAAGAACCCGTCCAGCCCGGCCCTCCAGCCAAGAAAGGAAGGCGCCTCAATGTTTCCACCGAGCGCGAGACGATGCGCCTGGAAAACGCCATGTTGCGCAAAGACCTCGAAGCGACGAAACAGCACATGCAATCCCTTATCGAAGGCCATGAGACGACCGACGAGGATGTGAAGTCGGCGAACGAGGAACTCCTTGCGGGCAACGAGGAGTTGCGGAGCACGAATGAAGAGCTGGAAACCGCCAAGGAAGAACTGCAGTCAAGCAACGAAGAGCTCAGCACGGTCAACGACGAGGTCGTACGCCGAAATTTAGAGCTCGACCATGCCAACAGCGACCTCAGCAATCTTTTCGTCAGCGCGAAATTGCCGATCATCATGCTTGGAAGCGATCTGCGCATCAGGCGGCTGACTCAGATCGCGGAGAAGCTGTTCAACATCCTCCCCACGGACATCGGGCGGCCCCTGGCGGACCTGAAGCTCAACATACAAACCCCTGACCTTGAGTCTCTGGTCGCATCGGTCATCAGCACCGCCAACATGAGGGAACTGGAACTCCAAGATCGTCAGGGGACCTGGTATTCCCTTCAGATCCGACCGTATATGACCGTTGCGGGAAAAGTCGACGGAGCGGTGCTTCTCTTTATCGACCTGACGTCGGTCAAGGGCACCGAGAAATTGCAGCGCAGTCTTGATGACGCTCAGATCGCGCGCAAGTATTTCGAAGGGATCGTGCAGACGGTGCGAGAACCTTTGCTGATCCTGGACGCCGGATTCCACGTCGTGTCCGTCAATCCTGCCTACTCCCAATCCTTCAAGTTCTCGAGCGCCGAGACGGAGAAGCAGTCTTTCTTTAAAATCGGCAACGGCGTCTGGGAAAATCCGCTGCTGCGCAATCTCCTGGAAGGCATCCTCCCCCAAAATAACGTGGTCCATGATTATGAAGTGACATGCGAGTTCCCCAATATCGGGCGAAGAACCATGCTCCTCAACGGCCGCCGGATTGCCCTGGGCGGCGCGGGAACAGAGATGATTCTCCTCGCGGTCGAGGATGTCACGGATCGCAGAAAAATTGAAGAGCAGCTGAAGAAAATCTCCTCCGAGCTGGAGCAAAAGATCGCGGCTCGCACGAAGGAGCTGGCCGCCGCAAATAAGGAATTGGAGTCCTTCTGCTATTCGGTCGCGCACGATTTGCGGACTCCGATCAGGAGCATCGTAAGCTATAGTCAACTCGTTTTAACGAAGGGAACGGGTTTGGATGAGGAAGTGAAGGCCTATCTGCAGCGATCAATTTCCGCGAGCCGGCGAATGGCGGCGCTGATCGACGACTTGCTGGAGCTGGCTCGCTTAACTCGAAAGGAAATGGGCCGGGAACCGATCGACCTGAGCACCGATGCCCGCGCCATTGCCGATGAGTTAAAAAGCGAACAGCCGGCACGCCGCGTGGAATTTAAAATTGCGGACGACTTGCGGGCTAAAGGAGATGCGGCTTTGGTGCGTATCGCCCTTCGCAACCTATTGGATAACGCATGGAAGTTCACCGGCCAGACCGCCCAGGCGATCATCGAGCTTGGTCGAATCCTCAAAGACGGAAAAAATATATTTTTTGTGCGGGATAACGGCGCCGGTTTCGATATGGCTTATGCCAACAAATTATTCGGCGTCTTCCAGCGATTGCACGACGAAAAGGACTTCCCCGGAACCGGCGTCGGCCTGGTCACGGTGCAGCAAATCGTGCAGCGGCACGGCGGCAAGATTTGGGCTGAAGCCGAAGTCAACCGCGGCGCGACATTCTATTTCACCCTTCAAAAGGATTGACGAACTCTCTTGCCTGATCAAACGGTTCTCCTGGTCGAGGACAACCCGGATGACGTGGATTTGACTTTGCTTGCCTTCAAGGAAGTGGGATTCACCCATCCGATCATTGTTGTTCATGACGGGAGTCAGGCGCTCGATTATCTGTTCGGCAGAGGCACATTTGCAGGCCGGAACAAGGCGGACACGCCCGTCCTCATGCTCTTGGACTTGAAATTACCTAAGGTTAACGGGATCGAGGTGCTGCGGGGAATGCGCGCGGACCCGCTGCTCAAACAGATAGTCGTCGCCGTCTTGACCTCATCCAACGAAGAACGCGAAAAAACAGAGGCCCTGAAGTTGGGCACCAACCTCTATTTTCGCAAGGCGTTGGATTTTGATGGGGGCGTGACCATCGCTCGGCAACTCGCAAGCCTAATACCTTCTTAAAGAGCTGAAGGCGATGCAGAAGCGGCACGGACATCGGGATCAGGATTTACAACGGACCGCTGACGCTTGAGCGCCACTCCGTAAATCTGTCCGACGGCACGGGGATATCCTGCCGCCTCCCGTCCGGGCACGGCCCGGCCGCTCCGGTGCGGCGCGGATCTCAGCGCGCGGAGGCGTCCAGCGGGACCAACAGCGCCGCCGTGCCGTAGTCGCGGGCCAGGCGAAAGCCCAGACGGCGCCAAGGTTCCCGGGCGGCGCCGGCCGGATCGGCGGCGTAGGGACGCCAGGCGGGAGTCTGCGCCAGTTCGCCCACGCCCAGCCGGGAGATCAGCACGGCGCTGACGCGGTGACGCGCCATGATCGCCGACAAATCCTCGGGCGCGGCGGGCAAAGCCACGGCGGAGCGGCGCGCATACCAGGCGACCTGGGTGGACAGGTTGGTGACGATCAGGCCGTCGTCGGGCAGGGCCGCGGCCGCGCGCAGTTCGGGCCAGTCCGCCACGCGCGCTCCGCCCGGATACGACGCGCCGCCCTGCGGTTGGGACCAGAAGCGCGCAAACCAGCCCACGGTGACCAGCGCGAACAGCGCCAAGCCCGCGCGCGGACGTCCGAACGCGCGGCCGGCGCGCAGGGCGCCGCGGCAGGCCAGCAAGAGCAACGCCGGCGCGAACCACAGCAGATAGCGGCCGCCCACGTGCGCGCCTAAAGTTTCGTGTCTTAAAAAAGAAAACACCAGTATCTGCACGGCCAGCATTTCCAACGCCAAACGCGTCCAGCGCCGCGCCCGCGCGTCCGCGCGCGCACGGCGCTCTACGAAAAGAGTCCAGACGCCGATGATTGCCGCGGCAAAGGCAGGCTGGAACTGCCAAAGTCCCGGCAGTTCGCTCAGATACTGAGCCAGCAACACGACGAACTTTCGCGCCAGCGCCGGGGCATGGCCGAAGACGATCTCTCCGACGGAATACGTTCGGTAGGCCAGCCACGGCTCGGCTCCCGGGATCACGCGGTCGGCCAGATTCCAGGCCAAGGTGGGAGGATTTATCCCGCCGAACCAGCGCAGGTTATAAATCCACCCCGGCGCGGCCGCCGCGACGAACGCCGCCGCAAACCACGCGGCCCCGCGCGCCCGCGCGCCGCGCGGCCCGCGCCAGGCCGCCCATAAGAAAAACGGGAGCCAGAGGATGAAATTCGAACGCGCCAGCCACGCCGCGCCGGCCAGGGCTCCGGCCAGCGCCAAGCGCATTGAGGACGCCGCCGACGTTTCGTCCGGGCTTTCGGCGCACAGGACCGCGCCGGCCAGCACGGTCAGAATCAGGAAGCCGAAATCCGGGTAGCCCCACAGCACGAAGCCGCGTTGGAAGCTGGGATCCAGCGCCAAAATAGACGCCGCGGTCAACGCCTCGGCGGCGGAAAAGAAAATGAGTCCCGCCGCGAAGGTGGCGGCCACGCAGCCCGCCATCAGCAACGCCGACAGCGCGGCCAGCGCGGCGTCGTCCGCGCCGCCCAGCTTCTCGGCCAGCGCGGAGAGCGCGGCCTGCAAAGGGAAGCGGTCCAACACCGGCGCCGGATGGGCCGCGTCGAACGGGATGCCGCGCGCGTCGAGCAACGCAAGAGTCCACGGCGTGACCTCGCGCGTGCGGTAAGCGCCCGTCTCCAGAAGATTGCGCCCGATCTCGCCGTAGTGGCAGAACTCCCACGTGACGCCGCCCTCGAAATGCCGGGAGATCGAACGCAGCGAAACCGCCAGGCTCAGCAGAACTGGAACGGCGCCCAGCAGGAGGAAGCGCGGACCGCGGCTTGCCGCGCCGCGCCGGGCTTCAGCGCGCACGACCGCACGCGCCGACGCCGAAACGCTCCGACAGGTAGCGTGCCGCCGTCTCCGCGCCGACTCCGCGCGCCGCGGCGAAGCGCCCGACGTCTTCCGGCTCCAGACAGCCGCGGTCGACGATGCCGAGAAGCTCCCGCCCGCTCGACAGGCCCAGTTCGCGCGCATCGGCTTCCAACCGCGCCGCATCCGCCGCGCTCCGCGCAAACGCCGAAGCCTCCGCAAGGATGCGCGCGTCCGTCTCGATCAGCCGCGCGCGCTCACCGCCGTCAAGCCCCTCGCCCCACGCGCCCGCGGGGTCCGCCGCGTCGTTCGGCGGCTTTGTGTAATGCGGGTGGCACGCGCCCAGCGCGACCGCCAGCGCAAGGGTCGCCGCCGCGGCGCGGGAATGTCGCATCCATGAAGTGTGTCCCCGCATCAAGAAAAAATCAAGGAAGGTCGCTACTGCGCCGGCCCCTTGGCGACGGGAAGGCCCGCGGCCTTCCATTGATCCGCGCTCTCGAAGTAGGCCGTCGCGTAGCCCTGCGCGGCCAGCTTCTTGGCGGCGATCTTGGCGCGCACACCGGAGGCGCAGTAGAACGCGATCGTCTGGTTTTTCGGCAGCGCGGCGGCGAACGCGGACCAGGACTTCGCGTCGTCGGCCTTCGACAGCGGCATCCAGCGCGCGCCCGGCACCACCTCGAAGCGTTCCTCGCCCTCGCGCACGTCCACGATCACCGCGCCGTGGTCGCGCTCCAGCGCCGCGACGGCCTTGGGCGCCAGGGACTCGACCTGTCCGGGAATCGGCGCCCGGGGCTGGCCCGCCTTCTTCCAGCCGAAGATGCCGTCGACCATCACGCTCACGTCGGCGTAGCCCGCGTCCAGAGCCTTCCTCGCGGCCACGTGCGAGGCGGTGCACAGCGTGTTGGCGCAGTAGAACACGAGCGCGGACTTCTTGTCGGCGGGCAGTTCCCGGGCGACGTCGTACTTCGAATACGAGGAGAGAAGGCGCGCGCCGGGGATGACGCCCGCGTGTTCGCGCACGCTCGCCGTGTTCGCGTCGCAGACCGTCGGCGGCGTCGACGACTCAAGCGCGGCGGCCAGATCCGCGACATGCATGACCTTGAAGCGCGGCGTCTGCGCGCGCACGACAGCGGCCAGCGACGACGCCAGCAGGCAGACGGCGATTCGGCTCATCATCAAAATTCTCCTTTGCGGCGCGGCGACGCTTCATGAAAACAAATATTGGCCGCCGGAGCCATCGCGGCGGTGCGCGAGGGTGCAGAACCCCCATCTCGGTTGATTTTTCGTTATCTGTATGCTATATAGTATATAGACATGCAGATACGAGGGGCGGACATCAGCCGACTGCGG
>JABEUV010000021.1 GCA_013044195.1 Elusimicrobiota bacterium
CACCAGCCTTCAAGGCGGTCTGGGCCTGGGCACGGCCGCCGACGGCTCGCTGTGGAGCGTCGCCTTTAACGCCGCGGGCGTTTGGCTCAACCGCGCGGATATGAACGGCGTGTTCCTGAGCTCCGCCGCCTTGCCCGGCGCGGACCCGGGCTTCCCGTGGTCCGTGGCCTTCGACGCGGCGGGCAATCCGTACGCCGTCGGGGGTGCGATCGCTCCGAACGGCGCGGACGTCTTGGCCGTGTATAAAGCCGACCCGATCAGTTCCGCCATCACGTCGTCGCAAACCTTCGACAGCGGCTTCAACAACAACAATCTGGTCTACGCGACGGCGCAAGCGTCATCGTCCTCGCCCGTCTGGATCGTCGGCTCGGTGCAGACCTCCGGGCCCATCTCGTGGACGCAGGCGGGCGGCCGGACTTACGAGCTCGCGGTCTGGAACTTCAATCCCGCCACGGGAGTGATCGCGCTCACCGGGACGTACTCGCGCGCGGGCTTCGACGCGGCGACCGGCGCCGCCTTGGACGCGGCCGGCAATCTGTGGGTCTCGGGCTTCAGCCAGTCGCCCTCGCCCTTGTCGCCCAATGCCTTCGACCTGGCGCTTTGGCAGTTCGCCCCCGACGGGAAAACCTTGCTCTCGGGCCCGGCGCTCAGAACCGGCGCGCTGCCCGACGTGGCCATGAACGACCTGGCCCCCGTCTACTTGTCCAGCGGCACGGCCTACGTCGCCTCGCCGCGCGCGCTTCCTTCCGGACAAACCAACCAGGACATGGCCGCGTTCAGCATGAGCTCGGGGACCTTGCTTGCCGAGAACGCCTGGCAATCCAACGACGGCTCCTCGGCGTTCCCGTCTGCCGCCGTGACGGACGCCGCGGGCAACCTCGTCGTCGCCGGCGGCTACGTCTACCAAGACGGCTCCACCGCCGCGGGGCTGTGGCGCTACGGCGCGGGCAATCTTGAATCCGCCGCGCTCACGGACGCCGGCGGCGCGCGGGGGGCCACATTCAACAACGGAGCTTTGTGGCTGGCCGTCGACGGCTCGACTTCGCCCTATCTGGACGCCGCCGAGACGCCCGCCGGCGGATCTTTTGCCGACGTGGAACCGCCCCGCGTCGGCACGAGAACTAAAGGAAGGAGTATGAATATCCGCATCCCGGAGTTCTTTAGAGCCCCGACGCTTCAGGCTCGAAGCAGCAATCGGAGAGCTTTAATCTGCTCCGGGCGACGAAGCTTTGAGAAGATCGCAAGAAGGTCCTCTTGCTGAACAGGAGAGAGGCGCCGCAACAATGCCCGCGTCTTGCGGGTCAACTCATCGGAGTCGGCATCCCCGGTCTTTGTGCCGCTCTTAAAAAAATCTTCCGGAGCTATTTTCAAGGCCGCGAGAATCGCCGACAACACGGCCAAACTCGGAGCCCGCTGCTTGGACTCGATGTGCGCGAGATAACCGGAGTCTATGTCCGCGCTCTCGGCAAGCTCCGCGATCGTCATCCCCAGCCGATTCCGCTGGGCCCTGATCCCAACGGCGATCAACTCCGGAAGTCTTTTATTGTCCATAAGGACCAAGACTATCCTAGGGCAGCGCGTCCCAATAGACAATGCTCTATCAGACACTATACGAATAGTTTAATGTTGACAAAATATACCGGAGGCCCTATACTTCGCGGGTGCGCGGAAAAAGCGTTCCCCGGCGATGAAAAGTGGAGACGCGGGATTTGCATGAACTCCAAAGGCACAAAGGCGACCGCCGCATACCACCATGATACGCGCTGTTTCTAGACGCGCGCTCTTTTTTACACTCATGGCGGCGGCAACGGCCGTGTCCGCTCAAACTGCGCCAGATATCAGCGCCGCGACCCCGGCCTTCACTGTCATCGGCGCGCAGATAACGGCCGCCGACGTTACGAAAGATCAGATCAACATTCTATTGACGCCCGCAACGCCCGATCTTTCAGGAACGCTGACCCTGCAATTAATAAGCGCGAACGGGAACGACACCATCCTAAATGCAGCAACACGAAGCGGCGGCCCCCACACGGAGAGTTTCGACATCCCGAATCTTGCGGCGAATGAGTACACTCAGCTTCAAGCGGTCTGGACGGTCGGGACGGTCGGGACGAGCTCTGCGACCTCGATTTTCAGCTATCACATACAAGTCTTGGGCGTATATCGGCACTCACAATACAACACGCCGAACGAAAGCGGCTGCGCGGCAACTCCGACCGAACAAGTCTATTTCACCAACTCTGCCTGCAATTTCAGCCTCTCGTCGGACACTCTACGAACGGCTTTCGTTTCTCAAGCGTACATCAACGGTGACGGAATCTCGATTGCTCATGGCGTCCTGCATTACGACACCACCTGCCTTGCTTCGGGTTCCGCCCCGGCGAACGCAAGCGGCATATCATTCCGGCCGGTAAGCGCCCCGGTTGCTGGATGCAGCAACCGCCAATTGATCGGAGGCCAAACGGTCGCCGTGGCCGTGAACCAATTGGGGACCCTGCCTTGCGGCACGCAGATCTACATCGACACAGTCGGCGTCAAGACCGTCACCGACAGTTGCCCGGCATGCAACGACGGAAGCCACATCGACGACTATACCAACAACCCGGCGTGCAGCCCTGGAAGCATCCCGGATTTGGGCAACTTCATGACCATCAAGCTGTTTTAACGGGAGGACTCAATGATCGTAAAATTTAGTCGCGCGGCAGTCGGAGCAATGCTGCTACTCGCCGCCAGGACTGCCTTCGCTGGCGAATCTCCGTCCAATGTAAGGGGCGGAAAATGGTCAGTCGCTCAAGAAACGGCAACCGAGTGTGCGACCTGCACGGTGCATGGCCCTTTCCAGTTCCTTGCAGCGAATCACGGCACCGGCAAAAATATCCGGTTCTCTCTTAACGGCATGGTGGACCGAATCAAGTCTGTTCGTCTCCTCGGTGACAGGGCCGTAGTTATCGGAGACTTGAGTTCCAGCGGCGACATGGTTACGGTCTATGACCTCGGAGGCAACCGCCTGCTCGATGAATTCGCCGCAATCAACTCGACGATTTCGCCGAACGGACAATTTCTTGCATTTCAGCATTTCCATCCCCGACATGCGGACACTGAAGACATGAGCGATGTTGTTCTTCTTTACGATCTTTCTCGCTCACAAAAGGAAAATCGCACGCCGGATAATCAGGCGAAGCCTAATATGTCGAATGCGGGGATTCCCGTATTTCCCGTTAAGAATCGCGTTGATCGAAGAATCCTGCCGTATCCAGGCTCGAACTATGTCGTGTATCCGCAATTCATTTGGTCGCCATCAGGAAAAACTCTGGCTTTCGTTGCTGAAGCGACTTCGATAAGCGCGTTAATGGAGAAGGATCACACGACCACGGAGATTATCGCCGTCGCAATAGAGATATCCGGATCAATAGCCGATGCCAAAGCTTATCTGCGACGGATTCCCGTCAACGATTTGCTCCGGCCAACTTTTCAAAACAAGAAGGGCTACAAGTTCCACGTAGGCAGAATGTCCCTCAGTGATGACGGCGGCTTGCGCTTCGACGGCGCAGAGATGAATCCCGGCGCGTCGTCCAATCTCATTTCGACTCACGATGAAGCCTATTAGACGAACGCCGACAAGCACCCGTCAGCAGCGGCATGAAAAATAATCACGTAGCAGAGAGAGTCGGACGATCCAGGCGCTCAGCGCTTTTCGCGGCAATTATTTTGGGCCTCGCCCGCCCAAGCTTGGCCACGAATTATGTCCGCCCCGGAGCGACTGGCCAAATTCTCCTGACGGTGCCCAACAGCGCAAACAGCGCGGGCCCCATGACGGGCGTAACGGTTTCCACAGCGGCCTCCTCGTCCATCCAAATTCAAAGCAACTCCGGCCTTGGTCCAGCCAACATTGCCCCCGGCTCCAATTTTATTTTTGCGATTGGCTATGCCGTAGCTCCCGGCGTTCCCGATGGCGCAGCTAATGTTTCCTTGAACGTTTCCGCTGGATCGGACGCAGTACCGACAACGTACCAAAGCTCGATTACGATGCTCATCGACGGCACCCCACCCACCGTCTCCGTCACCGGCACCGATCCGTCCGGCAACGAGGTCGCGATCCCGAACGGGGGTGCGACGCAGTCTCCCGTGATCA
>JABEUV010000022.1 GCA_013044195.1 Elusimicrobiota bacterium
CATGGCCTGTTAGGTTGCATAGATTATTACTAACTAGGGACCAGTCTGTCAAGCTATTTCGACGAGGAAGTCTGGACATGTCAGGAGTCCTGAAATTGCGCGCAACCACGGACCGCTAGTCAATTCACGCAGCCCTTTTCGTCCGGGTTAGCCTGCGCGAACAGAATGCTTTTGTCATGTATCCGGCTGTTGCGCCAAGGACAGCAGGAACCGCAGTAATGCACAGAAGTATGGCGGAAATAACAATCAACCCAACAACCGCACCCGGAGGATGCCGGCCTTGATCGGTTATGGACAACCAGATCACGAAGATCAGAGGCGCGATTATTGCAGGGATGGGGCTGCAAAATGCTTCAAATGGCTCTTTGGCGCTCAGAGACGCGACGAAGCTCGCGGTGAAACATGCGATCGCGGAATACTCCGGCAAGGATAGCCCCGGAAAACGGGAAAGCAGAACTTGGTGTAAGAAATAAAATAGCGCACCGATGCCAATCGTGATTCCAGCAGTCTGGCTGGCCCTTCCCCAACGGAACTGACTTGAGACGAGGGACCAGATTTCCGCTGCGCCTCTCATGAATTTTTCTCCTGGCTTTTCACGCAACCGGCGATTTTTTAATGAATCAGGCCCGCAATCAATCCCAGTCCAAAAAGAATCATGAACGCTCCCCCGATGCGGCTCAGCGTACGCCTCCCTCCCGTATTGTACCTTGGAGGAATGAATCTCCGCGCGAAGGCCCAGCGGCTCTGGCGACTTGCATCGAAAATGGAGTCCTGCCAGACCATCAACTCCTGGCTGAACCGAAAAATGAAAAGGCCGCCACTGAATAGGATGCCGCCTAAGACGACTTGAACCGACCGACGCACCATAAAGTGACGTCCGAATATAACTTCGAGGATGAATCCGACAAGAAGAAGAACCAGGGCCGGAGCCCCGACTAAATAGCCCCCGGCTCTGGCGAGGGCCTTTCGATTTGATTCGATTCTCTCTGCCATATTCACAGCGCGCGCCTTAACGCGCTTTTACGAACGGACGGGCGATGATGCGGCCCAATTCGGCCCCGGACGTGCCGAGCGCCAGATGAGAGCGCACCAGGAGATCGACCGAGACGGAGGAGTCGGCCGCCTCCATCTTCGCGACGCGGCTTTGACTGGAATGAATGATCTTCGCGAAGGGAATTTGTCCAATGCCCCGCTTCTGACGCTTGGCACGAAGGCTCTGGGCCAGCTTGAGCTTGACCTCGATGAACGCGGCCTCTTGATCGGACAAGCCCAGGAAATCCTGGGCGTCGCCCACGCGCCAGCCTTTCGCCTCCAACTTCCTGCGCTTGGCCTCATTCATGGTCGTATCTCCTCAAACGGTCCTTACAGGTATCGATCACGTCCAACGGCGTCGTCCGCGTCTTTTTCTTGAAGACTTCGGCCACGATAATGGCGTCCGGATCGACCGGATAGACGATACGCCACTTCACGGATTCATCCGTTATTCGCAATTCGTGGCACCGCGGCCCGATCGACGGCATCGGTCTCGACTGCGGCATCCCAATGCTTTCCGCCTTCTGCAAACGTCTTAAAAGAAACCCCGCCTCAAGTCGCGCCTTTACAGTGAAAGGCGGCGTCTTCACTTCCCCGTGCAACCAGACCAACGGCTTATCTGCTTGGCTCATTCCATTGAAGTATATGTCCGTTTCGACATATTGTCAACAGCACTTGGGCCGATTACCTCCCCCGAACGATTTCGCAGCCCGGGAACCATCGCGATACCAACCGACTGTCGCGATCAAGCCCATCGATGAACCCGGAAATGACACCCGAGCTTTTGAATGTGTTTCGAATGAACCAGTTGTTAGAACACTCTCTTCGTTTTCAAAGAACTCAGGAAATAGGAGCTGAATGCCAAACTTTTTTGGTTCCCGAAGTCTTACCACAGCTCTGATTGTAGAGCGAATACAGAATAAATGCCAGCATGTTATTTATTCGGACAGTACGACGGCTTGTGTCAGCCATTAACGATAGCCCATCGACCACTACCGTCTCAAAAAGGCTCTCCGAAAGGGGCGAAAAAATGGGATAATAGACAGGATGGCCCAGTTGATGGAAGAAACAGCCCAGACGCCCAGCGCGAAGCTGCCGATGACGCCGGTTTTGATCACGGCGGCGACGAAATGGGAGGCGCAGCCGCTCGCCAAGGGATTGGGGCTTTCCCCCGCCGGCGATGGCCGCTGGGAAGGCACGGTGGGCGGTCGGCGCACGGTGCTGGTGAAGACCGGCATGGGTGCCATCAAGACTTCCGCGGTGCTGGGCAAGGATTTCGTGGCGGGCGATTACGGGCTGGTGCTCAGCGCGGGATTGTGCGGGGCGATGAATCCGGACGTGCATTTGGGCGACATCGTGGCCGACTCGGCCGAGGTGGAGATGGACTTCGTGCGGCCCTTGCGGGAGACGGCGAAGGCTTTGGGCATACCGTTTCATTTTGGGCGGATTCTGCACACGAATATCGTTTTGAAGCCGGAGATGAAGCGCAAGCTGGGCGTCGAGCAGCGCGCGGTGGCGTGCGACATGGAGACGGCGGCGGTGCGGCGCTGGGCGTCGCCCCAGACGGCGGCCATGGGCGTGCGCGTGGTGCTGGACGAATTGGACGAGGAACTGCCCAGCGACGCGCCGCAAGGCGAGGACGCGGCGTCTTTGGCGAAGTTCGCGCTGACGCACGCGGCCGGCTTGCCCGGCTTGATCGGCATGGGACTGCGCACGGGACGGGCCATGAAAACTTTGTCGCGATATCTGAAGACTTACTTGGAGGCGATTTGAACACGACGCTTGCGCGCGCCATGGACAAGAACACCGCTTTGGTCGACGAGGCCATCGAGAAGCTTCTCGCCCCCACCCCCGACCTGCCGGAGACTTTGCGCAAGGCCATGCGCTACTCTCTGTTCGCGGGCGGCAAGCGTCTGCGGCCCACCTTGGTGCTGGCCGCGGCGGAGACGTGCGGCCTAACCCCGCGCAAGGCGCTGAAGACCGCGGCGGCGCTGGAGATGATCCACACGTATTCCTTAATTCACGACGACCTCCCGGCCATGGACGACGACGACCTGCGCCGCGGCAAGCCCACCAATCACAAAGTGTTCGGCGAGGCCATGGCCATACTGGCCGGCGACGGACTTCTGACGAAAGCCTTCGAGGCCGCGGCGGAGAATGCGGCGGAGCTCAAGCTGAACGGTGTTGCGTGCGCGGAACTGGTGCGCCTGATCGCCTTCGGCGCGGGCGCCGAGGGTATGGTGGGCGGACAGGTGGCGGACCTGGCGGCCGAGGGTGCCACCAAGAAAATATCCAAGACCGCCGCCGCGCGCATGCTGGAGGCGGTGCATCGCCGCAAAACCGGCGCTTTGATTATTGCCAGCCTTGACGCCGGCGCGTTGCTGGCCGGCGCGTCTCAGACGAAGCGCGAAGCCCTTCGCTCCTACGGCGAGTGCGTGGGCCTGGCCTTCCAAATTGCCGACGACGTGCTGGACGTGGTGGGAGACAAGAAGAAGTTGGGCAAGAAAGGCTCCGACCGAGACAACGACAAGCTGACGTACGCCTCTCTTTACGGGCTGGACGGAGCGCGCGCGAAGGCCCGCGCGCTTGTGGAAATGGCGCACGCGCACCTGAAAGCGTTCGGGACGCGTGCCGCCGTATTGCATGAGCTGGCCGACTACATCATCGAGCGGGATAAATGACCATGGAACTGCTGAACAAAATCGACTCGCCGGCGGATCTTAAGAAACTCAAGCCGGAGCAGTTGCCGCAGCTCGCCTCGGAGATGCGCGCCTTTATCGTGGACACCGTCTCCAAGCTGGGCGGCCATCTGGCGTCAAGCCTGGGTTCCGCGGACATCACCGTGGCCCTCCACTACGTTTTCGACACCCCCAAGGACAAGCTGGTCTGGGACACCGGCCACCAGACCTACGGCCACAAAGTCCTCACCGGCCGCCGCGACAAGATGAACACCATCCGCCAGTTCGGCGGCCTTTCCGGATTCTTGAAGCGCACCGAGTCCCCGTATGACTCCTTCGGCGCCGGCCACGCCTCCACCGCCATCTCCGCCGCGTTGGGCATGGCCGTGGCGCGGGATCTTAAGGGCGACAAGACCAAGGTCGTGGCCATCGTCTCCGACGGCTGCATGACCGGCGGCGAGTCCTACGAGGGTCTGCAGAACGCCGGCCAGGTCCAGACCGACCTCATCGTGGTCTTGAACGACAACCAGATGTTCATCTCCAATCGCGTGGGCGCGCTGGGCGCGTTCCTGTCCAAACTGCTGACCTTGGGTGCGGTGCGCGACGCGGAGCACAGCATCAAGAAGTTCCTGGCCCGCTTCCAGTTCTGGGGTGAGAGCATCCTGCGCGTGGCCCGGCGCGCGAAGGTCCTGCTCTTCCCGGGCATGCTCTTCGAGGAAATGGGCTTTTCCTACTTCGGCCCCGTGGACGGCCACGACGTGGTCCAACTCGCGAAAGTCTTCGAGCATGTGAAGAAACTCAAAGGCCCCATCTTGGTCCACTGCGTGACCAAGAAGGGCAAGGGCTGGGCCCCCGCCGAAGAGGACCAGTATACCTGGCACGGCCCGGGCAAGTTCGACGTGGCCACCGCCAAGTTCCTCAAGGCCCCCATCACCAAGGCCCCGCCGCCCACCTACACAGCCGTCTTCGGCAAGGCCGTGGTCGCCGAAGCGGAGGCCGACCCGCGCATCGTGGGCATCACCGCCGCCATGCCGGAAGGCACCGGCATGGACGCGTTTCGCGACGCCTTCCCCCGCCGCTACTTCGACGTGGGCCTGGCCGAGGAGCACGCCGTGACCTTCGCCGCGGGCTTGGCCTGCGAAGGCTACAAGCCCGTAGTCGCCATCTACTCGACTTTCTTACAGCGCGCCTACGACCAGATCGAGCACGATGTCTGCCTGCAGAAACTGCCGGTGGTGCTGTGCCTGGACCGCGCCGGCCTGGTGGGCGAGGACGGCCCTACCCACCACGGCGTGTTCGACCTTTCGTATCTGCGCATGATCCCGGGCATGACCGTGGCCGCCCCCGCCGACGAGAACGAACTGCGCCACATGCTCCACACCGCCATCCGCTTCAACGGCCCCATCGCCCTGCGCTACCCGCGCGGAGCGGGCGTGGGCGTGGCCATGGACGCGGAGCTCAAGGAACTGCCCATCGGCAAGGGCGTGCGCCTGAAGGATGGCGCGGACGTGACCATCCTTGCCATCGGCAACCGCGTGCACCCGGCTCTGGAAGCCGCGCATATCCTGGAGGACAAGGGCATCTCCTGCGGCGTGGTCAACATGCGCTTCGTCAAGCCCTTGGACGTGGAGCTTCTGAAGGAATGCGCGGCCAAGACCCCGCGCCTGGTCACCGTGGAAGACAACGTCCTGCAGGGCGGCTTCGGCTCCGCGGTGCTGGAAGCCCTCACCCCCGGTCGCGCCGAGGTTCTGCGCCTGGGCCTGCCGGACTCCTACGTGGAGCACGGCGCGCCCAACCTTCTCTACGACGCCGTCGGCCTGACCGCGCCTAAGATCGCCGAGAAGATCGCCGCGTGGGTGCCCAACAAGTCCAAGAATCTGGTTTAAGCAAGGAGTCATCATGAGCCCTCAAGCCCCGTCTCAGATCAAGATCGACAAGCTGATCCTCGCCAAGGTCCGCGGCTTCTGCGCGGGCGTCGTGCGCGCCATCGAGGTGGTCGAGCGCGCCCTGGAACTGTGCGGCAAGCCCGTCTACGTCCGCCACGAGATCATCCACAACCGCTACGTCGTGGACGAACTGCGCAAGAAGGGCGCGGTGTTCGTCGAGGACTTGAAGGAAGTCCCCGAGGGCTCCTGGCTGATCTTCTCCGCGCACGGCGTGGGACCGGACGTGGTGTCCGAGGCGATGGCGCGCAAGCTCAAGATCATCGACGCCACCTGCCCGCTGGTGACCAAGGTCCACTTGGAGGCCATCGCCTTGGCCAAGCACGACTACACGATCATCCTCATCGGCCACCGCGACCACGTGGAGACCATCGGCACGCTCGGGGAAGCCCCCGAGCACATGCTCGTGGTCGGCAACGTCAAAGAGGCCGAGACCATCGTGGTCCCCAACCCGGAGAAGATCGCCTACCTCACCCAGACCACGCTGTCGCTCGACGACACGCGCGAGATCGTGGCCGTGCTCAAGCGGCGCTTTCCCAAGCTGATGCCGCCCAAAAAAGACGACATCTGCTATGCCACCCAGAACCGCCAGAACGCGGTCAAGGCGATGATCCCGCAGGTCGACGTCCTGCTGGTGCTGGGCGCGCCCAACAGCTCCAACTCCAACCGCCTGTGCGAGGTCGCCCGCTCCAAGGGCATCCGCTCTCATCTCATCGAGCGCGCCGCCGACATCAAGGACGAGTGGCTGGAGGGCGTCAAGACCATGGGCCTAACCTCCGGCGCGTCCGCGCCCGAGATACTGATCCAGGAGGTCGTAGCACTCGCCCACGACCGCTACGGCGTCAAGAGCGTGGAGGAGTTGGAAACCGTGGAGGAGACCGAACACTTCGGACTGCCCGCGGAGATCGTCAAGCTGATTAAGGATAGCGGCGCGGCTTGACGCCGCCGCGGAGAACCCCATGACCGAAACCTTGGCCGAAGAACTGATCATCGAAAGCCCGCAGACCGACGTCCCCGTCAAGGAGGCTCCCGAAGAGGAGCCCGACCTGCGCAAGCTGATGAAGCGCAAGCCGCCCACGGACGGCCTGTGCCGCCGCTGCGGCGACAACAAGCCCATCAATCGGCTCATGCTCTGCTACCCGTGCTGGGTCAAGGTACAATTGGAAAAGGACGGCTGGCGCGAAGGCCAGCCGCACCCGGAGTCCTGCGGCTGCGAAGGCATCGGCGGGCACGCCGGCCGAAAATCCGAAGGCAACTGAACGCCGCCGCGTCAGCGAAAGACGGTCTTGCGGTAGTGGCGTAGCTCGTCGATGGACTCGTGCACGTCGGCCAGCGACAGGTGCTGTTTGCTCTTCGAGTAGACGTACTTCGCCTCGGGATACCAGCGCGAGACCAGCTCCTTGATTGAGGAGACGTCGATCGAGCGGTAGTGGAAGAAATCATTCAGGCGCGGCATATACTTAACAAGGAAGCGCCGATCCTGGCCGATGGTGTTGCCGCACAGCGGCGACTTGCCCGCCGCGCACAGCGGCGCCAAAAATTCCAGCGTGCGCGCCTGCGCGTCCAGGGTCGACACTTTAGAATCCCGGCAGCGCTGTGTCAGTCCGGACTTGCCGTGCTGCTCGACGCACCACGGGTCCATCCCGTCCAGCACGGCGTCGGGATGATGGATCGCCAGGCACGGACCCTCGGCCAGCACGTTGAGCTGGCCGTCGGTGACCACCGTCGCGATCTCCAGGATCGCGTCCTTCTCCGGATCCAGGCCCGTCATCTCCAGGTCCAGCCAGATCAGGTTGCGCTCGTCGTGGCTCGGCATGGCCGCAATCCTATCAAAAATCACCGGGGCCGTATGCGCGCGCGCCGACTGTGACCGGGTTGACACGACTCTTGCTTGACACCCTTTGCCCGGTCTGTTAGACTCAGGACGTACGGAAATGACTCAGATTTGCGACCGTCGCGTATTAGACACTTAGGAGGAACAAAACCATGAAGCGTTTGTCCACTTTCGTCGCCGCCGCCGCCGCGGCGCTCGTGCTCGGCGCCTGCGCGCACAACAAGACCTCGCCGGTCGCCGAAAACGCCCCCGACTGGGTCAACAAGGGCTCCGGCGCGTTCAAGGACAGCAACGGCAAGCAGGTGTTCTACGGCGTCGGCGCCATCGAGGGCGTGCGCAACATTCCCCTCGCCCGCGCGGCGTCCGAGGACCGCGGCCGCGCGGACCTCGCCAAGATCATGGACTCCTACGTGACGTCGCTGAGCAAGGACTACCAGGCCTCGGTGACCGCCGGCGACATGTCCAAGTCCAGCGAGGAACAGATGGTTCAGCAGACGATGAAGAACTTCGCCAAGTTCACGCTGCATGGCGCGGTGCCCGTCGACCACTGGGTCGACCGCCAGAACAACGTCGTTTACGCGCTGATCAAGCTGGACATGGCCTCGGTCCAGGACAGCATCGCCCAGTCCAAGGACCTGGACTCCAAACTGCGCGACTACGTGAAGGCCAACGCCGACAAGGCGTTCGACGACCTTTCGGCCGAAGAGGCGAAGCACTAAAATGCGCCGCCTTCCCGCCCTCGTCGCGCTCGGTTCCGCGCTGGCTTTCTCAGCCTGCGCGACCAGCGTGACCCGGATGGACCCGAACGCGGTCAAGGACATCAGCGGCCGCTGGGACGACACGGATTCGCGCCTGGTGGCCGACGAGATGATCTCGTCCTGCCTGTCGCGGCCCTGGTTGGCCGACGCCCAGGCTAAATTGGGCAAGAATCCGACCGTCATCGTCGGGCACGTGAGCAACCAGTCCCAGGAGCACATCGCGACCGACACGTTCATCGAGGACTTGCAGCGCTCGCTGATCAACTCGGGCAAGGTGGACTTCGTCGCTTCGCGCAACGAACGAGGCGACGTGCGCGACGAACGCAGGGACCAGGACGTAAACGCCTCAGCCTCCACGCGCAATGCCAACGGCCAGGAGACGGGCGCGAACTTCATGCTCAGCGGCGTCATCAATTCGATCGTGGACCAGGAGGGCGGCCGCGCCGTAATCTTCTACCAGATCGATCTGAAGCTGCTGAACATGACGACAAACGAGATCGCCTGGATCGGCCAGAAAAAGCTCAAGAAATTCGTCGAGAGGCCGCGCGCGTCCTGGTAGGCCCTTGAACAACCGCGGCGTCCGGCGGCCCCTCCTCTCGCGTCCGAAAGGAGGGGCCGCGTTTTTGGCAAGCGTGACGCTCCTGCTGGCGGCATGCGCGGGGCCATCGCAACGGCTGGTGCGCCGCGTCGACTCCCGCATCGCCGCGCGCGACTACGCCGGGGCCCAGTCGCTCATCGAGGACGCCAAATATACGTCCTACGGCCACAAGAACGAGGCTCTCTACTACCTGGACCTGGGGCAGGTCCAGCTCGACGGCGGCCAAGACAAACCGGCCATCCAAAGCTTCGCGACCGCCGAGCGGCGCATGGACGAACTCTTCACCAAGAGCATCCACAAAGAACTCGGCACGCTCCTGCTCAACGACAACACCGTCGATTACGCCGGGGAGCGATTCGAACGCGCGCTGGCCAACGTCGACGGGGCTCTGGCCTACCTGCTATCGGGAGACCACGGCGGGGCCATGGTGGAAATTCGGCGGCTGTCGCGCCTGCTCCAGGAATACTCCGACGTCTACGGCGCGCGCCGCAACGCCTACAAGGACGACGCCTTCGGCGAGTATATCTCCGGCCTGCTCTACGCCGACGCCGGCCAGCCCGACGACGCCCGCATCAGTTTCGACAAGGCCGAGGCCCTGATCGGCGGCCGCGACGACCGAGAAGGCCCCGGCGCGCCGCCGCTTGGCCCGGGCCAGGGAGAGGTCGTCTTCATTCACGCCAACGGCACCGCTCCCCGAAAGATCAGCAAGAGCTTTCAGATAGCCTGGAACGACGCGGTCTTCGCCCTGCAGACCACGCAGGATGAGGGCGCCCAATACGGCCAGGCTCGCGACGCGCTGGCCGCCGGCTTCATCGGCAACGCGGTCACCGTGGCCTTTCCGGCCTACGTCCAGGGACGCTACCGTATCGCGGCCTCGGAGCTGGACCTGGACGACGGCCGCACCGCCCCCACGCGCCTGATCGAGGACGTCTCCGCCATCGCGATGCGCGACCTCTCCGAGCGCCAGGCCCTGATCCGTACGCGCGCGATCGCGCGCGCGGCCGTCAAATACATCCTTGCGCGCACCATCACCCGCGCCGTCGCCAACCGCTTCGGCGCCGGCTCGCCGGAGGCGTTGCTTGCCGGCATCGGGTCCAACGCGCTGGCCGCGGGCACCGAGGTCGCCGACACGCGCTGCTGGACCACTTTACCGTCGCAGTACCGCGTCGCGCGCGCCGCTCTTCCGGCGGGCACGCACGACATCGCCGCCGTTTACCGCGACGCCGCCGGAGACGTGGTCGCTCGACATGAATTCAAGGGCGTGCTCGTCCGCACGGGCGAGCGCGCCTATCTCTACGACAGGACGGCCCTATGACCAAGAAACTTCCTTCGCGCATGCTCGTCGTGCTGCTCGCCGCGGCGTTTTCCGCGTGCGCGTTCGGCCGTCACGGCACAGGCGGTCCCCGACCCGCCTGGATCGACGGCGAGAGCGCGCGCTGGCCGCGCTCCCAGTACGTGCTCGGCGTCGGCAGCGCCGACAGCCAGAATTCCGCCGACGCCCACGCGCGCGGAGCCGTCGCCCAGGTATTCTCGGCGACCGTGTCGGTGGACTCAAGCGTCAGCGAAACCGAGACGAACGGCTCGAAATCCGGCTCGGCCGTCCATTCCTTCTCGCAGAACGTCGCCGAGAGCGTGCGCACCGTCGCCAAGAAGGCCCTCGAGGGCGTGGACATCGTCGCGCGCTGGAAGGACCCGACGACGTTCCAGCACTACGCGCTTGCGGCCCTGCCCAAGGACCAGGCCCTGCTCGCCGTGACCGAGAAGCTGCACGATCTCGATCAGGAAACGCAGACCTATCAGTCCCAGCTCGACCAGGCCACGGACCGGTTTGCGCGTGCGAAAGCCGCCGCGAAATTGCTGACCTTGGTCAAGTCGCGCGGCGACCTGGAAAACGACAACCGCATTCTCGGCGGCGGCGACGACCCGGGCCCGGTCGACGCAGGCACGGTCCGCGCCGCGGCGGCCAAGGCGCTAGCCGCACTCGATGTGGTCGTCGCGGTCACCGGCGACGGCGCGCAGGACGTGGCGACCGGCGTCATCACCGGCCTCAACGCCGTCGGCCTCTCGGCCAAAAGCGGCCTGCCCACCGACACCTCCGACCTGATGGCCCAAGCCCAGGTCACGGTTCAGCCCGTCGAAGCCAGCCCCGGCTGGCGGCGCTCGCGCGCCGACGCGACGGTCAGCCTCCAAGACGGCCGCACCGGCGCGACCTTCGCGCGGCTGGCGCCGACCGCGCGCGAAGACGCGCTCGATCCCGCCGAGGCGCGCCGCCGCGCGCTGGCCTCGCTGGCCAAGCAGACCGCGCAGGCGGTCCAGAAGGCCATCGAAAGCTTCTTCGCCGACCAGTAAAGCCGCGCCGCGTCAGCGGCCCAGCATGTCCAGCAGAAGCTGTTTGGCGGGGTCGACGATGAACGCGCCGGCGCCCACTTTCGCCGTGGGCCGGGAGAAGGTTCCCCCCACATCCACGGCGATGGGCACGAATGCGGCGACCTGGGCGCGCACGACCAAGCCCAGCTTTTCCAAGGGCAGGTCGATGGTGCCCGCGGCCGCCACGGCGGCCTCGTTGGATTCCATGCGCGAATGCTCCAAGGTCATCACGCCTTTCTTGAACGAGTAGTCGCCGGCGACGCTGCGCAATTGAATGTCGTTGAAATCCGGAAACAAACGCAGGCCCCCGAGGCTCGTGATCTTCTGCACGATCAGCAGGGGAAACAGCAGGACCTTGAGGACTTTTTCCTCGTCGGCCAGCGCACCCAGCGAGCGTATGCGCCCGCCGCCGACGCGCAGTCGAGCCCGGCCGCCGAGGGCGCGCAGGTCCGACGTCACGCCCGTCAATATCCAATCGGCGTGCACGTCGCGCACGGTCGCGTTCGGGTGCACCAGTTCGGCGATGTCCAGGCTTCCGCGCGTGCGGACAGGCGCGGCCGAGGCTGCGGGAGCGGCCGCCGTGCTCGCCGCGAGCGCGGGAGTGTCGGCGATCAGTTTTCGCTTCGCCGCCAAGTAATGTCCCAGGTCGAAGCGGTCCAGCTTGGCCGCCACGCGGATCTCGGGCGCGCGCGCGTAGTCGTCCACGGAGAGGTCGAGCGCCAGAGCCGAGCCGTCAAGCCTCCCGGTCAGGCCCGGCGCTTCGATGCGCGAGCCGTCGGCGATCACCGTCCCGGAGAAATCCCGCAACGGAATTCCACCCGCGTCCAGGCTCAGGCCGCGCACCCGCGCCGAACCCAGGACGACGCGGCCGCGCGGGCCGCGCAAAAATCGGAAGTCGAAGGAGCCTCGGCCCGTCGGTTTGAAGGCCCGAGCGGCCGCCGTCAGCGCGCCGAGTTGGGCGAAGTCGAGCGAACGCGCGCGCAGACGCCCCGCAAAAGTGGTCCGCGGTTTTAGAGCGACGTCGCCGTCGGCCTGCACGTCGGCGCCGCCCGCGCGCGCGCGCAAGGCGCGCAGGCGCAAGACGCCCGGCGCATAGCCGATCGTCCCCGTCCAGCGCGTCGCCGGCAGGCGCAGTCCCGCGGGCACGCCCACGAAAGGAAGGTCGGCGTCGGTCAACGGCGGCAGGGCAAGATCGAGCGCCGCGTTCAGGTTCGGGCGCGCACCCGAGCGCGCGTCCGCAATCCGGCCGTTCAACGCGACCGTGCCCGCGGGCGCCGCGAAAATCAGGCCATCGAGGATCGCGTCAGGTCCTTGAAGCCGGACGCGTCCGCTCACGCGCAAGGGCGGCACGACCAGCGCCGACGGCAACCCGGATAAAAAGAAAACGTCACCGGCGCGGAATTCCGGCAAAGACCATTCCACGTCGGCCGACAGGTCCGGCGCCCGCGCGTCCGTTTGCGCGTCCACGATCCGGCCGCTCACGGCGACGCGCCCGCCCGCCGCGCTCAGGACGACCGTCGGCACCAGCAAGTCGCCGCCCGCCAGGGAAAACCGGGCGGTGAGCGCCGCCGCGGGCAGGTCCGGCAGTCTTGAACGCGGCAGCAGGCGCGCCAGCGCTCTCGCATCCAGCGGCTCGGTCTCCACGCGCGCCGCGACGTCCACGGCCGGACCGATCCGAGCCGAGAGCGCGGCCTTGGCCAGTCGCCGGCCCGACAGAGACAGTTCCGCGTCGACGCCCACCCGCGGAGCGTCGAGTCCGGCGACGCGCGCCGATCCCGCCAGACGCAGACCCTCCTGCTCCACGACAAAGCGCGTCGCGTCGGCCGTAAATATGTCGCGGCGTCCGCCGGCTTGTTCCACGGTTCCGTCGACGGCGACGCGCGCGTCCACCGTCCGGCCTCCGATCGCGCCGCGCACGCGCGCCGAAAGCTCGACGACCAGAGGTGCGGCGCGGCCGGGACTGCGGACGCTCAGGTTCAGATCGGTCGCGCGCCAGGAGGAGCTCGAGGCGTCGTCCACGTAGTCGAGCTCGCCGTCGACGACGGTCAGCCGGCTGACGTCCAACTCGGGCCCGACTCCCGGCTTGGAGCGCGCAACGGTTCCGGAGGATCCCGCAGCGGAAAAGTCAAAGCGGCCGTCGCGGCGCCGTTCCACGCGCACGATCGGATGATCGATCGCCACGGCGGCGATGACGAAATGCCGCCCCAGCAAGGCCCGCCAGTTCGGCTGAACCCGCACCCGAGCGGCGCTGAAAAACGTGCCCGCGGCGAAATTGGGGCGCGCGGAGATCTCCAGCCCATGCAGGCTCACGCCGCGAAGTCCCGCCTCGACGCGCGCCAGACGCACCTCGCGACCTAGCTCCCGACGCGCCTCTTTGATGACGAGCGTGCGCGCCTCTTCGGCCGGAAACAACGCGTGAATCAGGGCCACCGCCGCAAGCAGACCCAATACCACCAGGGCCGCCAGCGCCGCCAGAATGCCCCGCCAAGGTGCCTTCCGCTTCATTGGTAAAGTTCAGGCGCCGGTAGCTTTTGAGGCTCCGGTTTCCTAATCCTCCCGTTCAAACCGTGCGTGCAATTTTCAAGCACACGGCTTACCG
>JABEUV010000182.1 GCA_013044195.1 Elusimicrobiota bacterium
GCCCGGCGCCGGCGGAAGCGCCGGCGCCGGGCGCGGCTGGACTAGAGCCTCCGGCGCCGGGCGCGCCGCGCATGCCTCCGTTATTTGCCGGCCCGTTCGCGCTGCAAGACGCGCCCACGCAAGACGTTCGTGTCTCCGACGACGAGCAATTCGGGCCGCTGCACGGGGCGGCCGAGGAATGCGACGGCGTCTGAGTGGGGGATTCCGTATTATGCGCGCCGGTCCCCGTACCGCCGCCGTTGCTCGGCGCGGGGCGGGAGCCGGGCCCGCCTCCTGAACCGGGCTCGGAGCCGTTCGGCGGCGGTGGTGGGGTCTGCTGTTGTTGGGGTTGGTAGGGAGAAGCCAACCGGCTTCCCATCGCCAGCAATGCGCCTTGGCCGAAGAGTTTCTGACGTGCGCTGCGGTCGGCCTTGGACTTATTGGCGTCCTCACCGGAAGCGTTCTCGTCGACACCGGCCGTCCGTCCGGCTTCATCCGTCGCGGAGCGCTCGGCGCCGGCCGGGCGCTTCTCACCGGACGAAGCGTCCTCGCTCACGCCAGGGTCTTCGGCCCGTAATCCCATTTTCGCTTGAGACGGGCCTTGCGCTTCGAGCGGAGGCTCTTCGGCCGGGGCGGCACGCGCGCCGCTGGGAGCCGGCTCACCGAGCCGCTCGGCGGCTGCTTCCTGCGGCATCGCGCCGTTTTCCGCGTCCAGCGCCGGCTCCGCGGCGGCTTGAGCCGTCGGGCGCGCGGGCGCTTCGGGCGCGGGTTCGGCCGCGGTTTGCGTGGGACCGCTGTTTTCCGTTGCGCGGAAGCCGCCCGGCGCTTGCGCCCCGCCCGCGTCGGAGTTCGTCTCGCCCAGACGCTCGGCCGCGCCGGTCATGAAGTTGGACGCGCTTTGAAAACTATTCGTCGCCGCCGCGGACAGGCGCTGAAAGATTCCCGCCGGCGGCTGAGGCGCAACCGGTTCCGCAAGCGGGCGCGCCGGGCCCGGCTCCGGGGCGGGCGTCAGGCGCGGCGCGAGCTCCGGACGAGCGGGTTCAATGGGGCGCGGCGTCGTGACTTCCAGCGCACGAATCTCTGGCGTCGGCTCGACCGCCGTTTGCGCCGAAGCCTTGACCTCCGCCGTCGGGTCGGCGGCGATCTTCGGTCCCAAGTCCGGGAAGCCCTTGGAAATGGAATCTTCGACCGCGCCGTAGAGCTTGATCGTGCCGATCAGGGCGGGGAGTTCCGCGAATTTCCCCGCGGAAGCGGGGTTGGTCGGGTCCTCGACGGCCTGCATGAAATCGACGACGGGCTGGGCGCCCATCGCGGCGAACACCATCGGTTTGGCGAAGCTTGCGCCGACATCCGCGGCGCGGCTCATCACCGCCATCGTGCGGTCGCCGACGCCGGCGGCCTCCAGAAGGCGCCGGACCACCGGGCCGACGAGTTCCCCGGCCACGGGCAGCAGCATCAGCGGATTGGTCAGCATCTTGGCGGTCTCGATGCCGAGCCCGGCCGAGATGCCCGCGATCATGCCGTGCGCCTGCGCGATCTGCTCGGCGACGTGGCCGCTGCCGAAGAACGTGACCAGCGCCATGTATTCCTCGTCTTCGGTGATCGGCGCGTTCAACGCGGAGTTATAAATGTCGCCGTCGGACGGAGTGATGGGATTATCCGCGTTGTGGATCAGAAGCGAAGGGCGCAGCTTTTGACGCACGGCTTCGTCCAGCAGCTTGCGGCCGGCCGGAGTCAGCTTCGGCAGGATTTTGCCCGTCAGCCATTTTTCGAACTGGGCATGCTGTTTGTTGACGTCCGGCGTGGAGCCGGAGCAGGTAAATCTTTCCGCGCAGTCCGCCGTCTCATCGACGTTCTTCGCGTCGTCGGGCAGGGCCTGGTAGATCGTCGCGTGCAGAGCGGGGTCGGAGAGACCGCGGCTGACTTGATCGCTTCCGCCCAGGATGGACCCCACGCCCGGAATCCTGCCGATCGACTGAGCAAACTCCGTTCCGGCGGCGGTGCCCTGATTGACGGCGGTTTGCCGTCGCGACGGATCGTCCCACATTTGGCCGGAGTTGACCCAGCGGCCGTCGCGGTAGGCCTGCGGCGTCTCGAAATAATGGACGACGGTCTTGGAGTCGCGCCAGAACGCGTACCACGCGGGATTCTCGGTCATCGCCGCGGGAGGATCGTCGTCCAAGCGGCTGTTTCCGGAGAGATATTCGTATTGGATGTGCGTCGCGTCCGTCGACTGGACGTGCGTGTCCGCCGCATAGTAGACGAGAAAGGCCGATTGCTTCGACGCGCCTTGATAGCCGCCGCCTTCGCCGAAGTAGCCGCGCACGACGCGCCGGTCGCCGCCGGACAGGAAATGCGTGATCATGAACGTCGGCGGCCGGCCGGGCAGGACGACGAACTGATCGGAGGCCGAGGCGGCTTGATCGCGCAGGAACGCGGACAACTCCGGGGACCTCCGCGCGATCTCGGCCGCGCCGATGCCCGCGGCCTTCATCGCGTCGCGCGCGGCGGCCGCGCGTCCGGCGTCCGTGGCGGCGCGGCGAAGGTCGATGAGCGTGTACATCAGCTTGCCGCCCTTGTCGATGTTCTTCAGCGCCAAGGGCGCGCCGGGCGTCGGCTCCTGGCGCACGCCGTTGCGCAGGATCCGGAAGTCGAGCCGGAGCGTGCCGTCGGGGTTGACGGCGTCGACCTGGCGCAGCACCGGGTTGGACGCATCCAGAACGGTCATGTCGCGGAGGTTTCCGGCAATCTTCACCTCGTAGGGCACCGCCGCGGTCATGTCCTTGACGAAGAACGGCTGGGCCGCGCCGACGCGATGCTCCTCGACGTATTCGCGTCCGGAGGCGTCGAACGTCGTCGTCTTGATGACGCCCGCGACGGCGTCCTCCGCCTGGCGTTCGAGCAGGCGTCCGCGCGCGTCGTATTTTTCAAAGGTCTGGTCGATGATCTTGCGCGCGGCGCCGGCGCCGTCGAAGTCCATTTCGCTGACGGACTGAGCGCCCGTCGCGCCGCGCAGGATTTGAAGCATGCGGTCGCCGTTGGCGTCCGCGGCGGCGAAGACGAACGCACCGCCGGCCTGGTTCTCGCGCAGGCCGTAGAAGTCCGTGCCGCCGCGCGCGTAGGATGCGACCGTCGCGGAGACGACGCGGTCGTTGTTCGGACAGAGTTCCCAGCGCTCGAAGGTCGTGCCGAGCGGCACCCGGCGCTTCTTCACGGACTCGGCGAGAAAAAAGCGGTAGTTCCAAAGCTGACGCAGGAACTCGGCGGCGTCGGCGTGCCCGGAGCGCACGAGCGCGTCCAGGCGCGGGCGCAAGGTCGCGTAGTCGTTCTGCGTCACGGGGACGCGGAAGCCGAGGCCGGCGCAGAGACGATCGGCATAGGCCTCAAGGTCTTGCGTCATCGCCGCGCGATCACGATGGCCGGCCGGGTCCTTGCCCAGGCTCAGGGCCAGGGTCCGGCCGACGGCGTCCAAAGCGGTCAACAGCTCCTGTCGCTTGGCGAGGAACGCCTGCGTCTGGCCGTCGGGTAGGCCCTGTCGGATCGGCGCGTAGGCCGCGCGCGCGGC
>JABEUV010000183.1 GCA_013044195.1 Elusimicrobiota bacterium
CGACGCGGCGCTCGTGGAGTTTCTGGCGCCCAGCCAGAGGGCGAAGCTCCTGATGTGGAGATCCATGGGTGCGTTTCGCACGACCGCCGCGGGCGGCCCCGGCGCGGATGATTTACAGGAGACGGACGGCGACGAGGAGCAGGAATAGGAGCGTTTTGGACTCAAGCCGTCTTCGCAAGGCGGATTTTTATGGGAGGATTTATGAGAGATTGGCAGAAAGTCCTGATTTCGTGCGTATGCGCGGCCGTGTTCGCCGTCGCCGGCGCCGCGCAGGTGCGGCCGGACGCGGGGCCGTCCGTGATCTCGGTCAGCACGAGCGCGTCGCGAAGCGCCGACGCGGCCATGCCCGGAGCCCGCGCGCCGAAGCGCGCGCCTTTGCAAGACGCCGTCTCGGCGTCATCCGCCGCGGTCGCGTCCAATCCGGCGGCGATGCAGCCCGCGGGCGGGTCCTTTCCAATCACGATCAGCACGGCCCTTCCTTCGAACATCAATGCGAAGTATCCGGGAACGACGGCCAATCCGAGTCTGAACGGCACGCCGACGCAAAATCCGACACCGGCGACGTCGTCACCCGTCGCGTTGCCGGAGGCCGCGGCGGGCGCCGGTGAACCGCTGGCGGATCGACTGTTGAGCCGTCGCGTGCGAGAGGCTCTCTTGCGCGCGATTCCGCCGACTCCGGGCGTGGGCGGAGAGGCGCCCACCGGAGGGCTCTCCGACCTGACGGTCACCGCCGCAAACGGGAAAGTGACCTTGCATGGAACGGTGGACTCCCAAAACCAGAAGGACGCCGCCGCGGCGCAGGCGGCCGGTATTGTCGGCGGCGAGCAGAACGTCGAAAATCAGATCGAGGTGAGATAAGAAATGGAGACAAAAGTATTACGTCGCGGCACTGTAAGCCGGCACTCGCGGGCTGCTATCGTGAACAATATGACGCGCAAGGAATCCATGAACAAAAGTCTCGTCTTCGTCGCTCTCGTCGCCGGTCTTTGTCTGCCGGTGACCGTGCGCGCTCGCGCGCAGGCGCCTGCGGCCGACGCCAGCGCGCCCGCGTTCGGCCCGGCCCACGGCCTGAGCATGACCGCCGTGCTTGTCGACGCCGAGAAAAAAGCGGAGCATCAGTCCGCGACCGTGGCGGTCCGCGTGCACGGACTCAAGCTTGTCGACCCCGATTCGGTCCATGGAAAACCAAAGCAGGGCCAGGGGCACCTGCATTACCGTCTCGACGACGGCGTGGTCGTGGCCACGACGGCGACCAAGCTCAGCTTCCACGGTCTGAGCCGGGGCCCGCACGTGATCGCCGTGATATTGGCCGGCAATGATCATCAGCCTCTCGGCCCATCGGTGACGCTCAACTTGATCGTTCCGTAATCGTAAAGGAGAACTTCATGAATCATTCCTATCAGATACGACGTGAGCTCCGACCGAAGCAGCTGCTGGGCATCAGCGAGGACCAGATCGCCCAGCACTGGCTTCTCTACGAAGGCTACGTCCACAACGTCAACCTCTTAAACGAGCTGATCTTCACGCTTTGCGAAAAAAAGAGCTTCGGCACGGAGTTCGCGGAACTAAAGCGCCGGCTGGGCTTTGAATACGACGGGATGATCCTGCACGAACTCTACTTCGGCATTCTAAAGGCGGGTCAGAAGCCGCTGGGCGACGACGCGGAACTGACGAAGTTTCTCAAGAAGTCCTTCGGCGGCTACGACAACTGGCTGGCGGAGTTTTCCGCCATCGGTAAGATGCGGGGGGTGGGTTGGGCGATTCTTTATTTCGATCCGTCCTCGCAGACGCTGGCCAACCATTGGATCGGTCTTCATGAAGACGGCCATCCGGCCGGATTTACGCCGCTGTTGGTCATGGACGTCTGGGAGCACGCCTACATGGTGGACGCGGGCGTGGAAGGCCGACCGGCGTATGTGGAGGCGTTCTTGAAGAACGTGGATTGGCCGAAGGTCGAGCGCACCCTTCTGCGCGCGCGCCGCGCCGCCGAAGGCGTCCGCGAGGAATCCTCGACCGCCGCCGGCCAGGGCGGTTGATGCGCGTCGGAAGTCTGCTGGTCGCCTGCCTGCTGTGCGTCGCCGCCGATTGGGCGCGCGCCCAGCAGGCGGGCGACGCCGGCGTCGGCGTGATCCTGGGCAACCCCACCGGAGCGACCGGGAAGCTGTGGATCAACGACACCCAGGCTGTGGATGTCGGCGCGGGATTGAGCACAAGCCTGGCGATGTACGGCGATTATCTGTGGCACGACTGGAAAATTCTGCCTCAGCCCGACCAGGGTCGCCTGGCGCTGTACGGCGGGTTGGGCGCGCAGGTGCGCACGCTGTCCGACGCCGAACTGGGACTGCGCGCGGTCGTCGGCGCGTCTTATTGGCTGCCGCGGGATCCAGTCGAGGTGTTCGTCGAACTTGTACCCGTCTTCCGCATCACGCCCGGCGACACCGTCGGCTTGGACGGCGGCATCGGCGTGCGCTATTACTTCCTGAGCGCGCGCTAGCGGACGCGACGCCGGCCGCGGCGGCGGACGTCGCTGAGTAAAGCGGAGGTGCGAGCAGGATTTGAACCTGCGAATAACGGTTTTGCAGACCGTCCCCTTGGCCGCTTGGGTATCGCACCATATTATTCAACCGTGACGCTCTTCGCCAGATTGCGCGGCTGATCGACGTCGCAGCCGCGCAGATCGGCGACGTGGTAGGCTAAAATCTGAAGCGGAACGACGTTCAAAATCGGCGAGACGTATTCTTCGGCGTCCGGCACTTCCAGCACGTGCTCGGCTTTGCCGCGCAGGCGGGTCTCGCCGCGCGTGCACAGGGCGATCAGGCGCGCGCCGCGCGCGGACGCCTCTTCGATGTTCGACAGCGTCTTCTCAAAAGACTCCGAGCGCGTGGCGATCGCGACGACCGGGGTGCGCGCGTCGACCAGGGCCAAGGGACCGTGCTTCATCTCGCCGGCGGGAAAGCCCTCGGCGTGAATGTAGGAGATCTCCTTGAGCTTCAGCGCGCCTTCCAAGGCCGTCGCGTAATTGACGCCGCGGCCGATAAAAAGAAAGTGCTCGGCTTCAAAGAAGATCCGCGCGATCTCCCGAATCGGCGCGTCGAGCGTCAGCGTAAGCCGTAGAAGTTCGGGCAACGCGTCAAGTTGGGCGGCCCAGACCGAGGCCTCGCGCTCCGGCATGAAGCCGCGGGCGCGTCCGGCGTACAGCGTCAGGAGGCTCAGCGCGGTCAATTGCCCGACAAAGGCCTTTGTCGACGCGACGCCGCACTCCGGCCCGCAGTGCGTGTAGAGGTTGAAGTCGGCCTGACGCGGGATGGCCGCGCCGACGGTATTGCCGATCGACAGCGCCTGGAGACCGGCCTGCTGGGCCATGCGCACGGCGGCGAGCGTGTCGGCGGTTTCTCCCGACTGGCTGATGGCGATCACCAAAGTGTTCGGCGTCATGACGGGATGCCGATAGCGGAACTCCGAGGCGGTCTCGATCTGGGTCGAGAGGCCGGCGTGGCGCTCCAGCAGATACTTGCCGACGATACCCGCATGCCAGGATGTGCCGCAGGCGAGGATGTGGACGCGCTCGATTTTTTTAAGGAGCTCGGGGCTCAGGCCCGTTTCGCGTTCCAGGTGCGCGGCGCCGGAGGCGTGGATGCGGCCGCGAACGGCGTTCTCCACGGCGAGAGGCTGCTCGAAGATTTCCTTCAGCATGAAGTGCCGGTAACCGTTCTTTTCGGCGGCCGCTCCGTCCCACGCGACCACGTCGGCGGTCTTCGCCGTCTCCCGCCCGCGCGCGTCGAAGAAGACGCAGCGGTCGCTGCGCAGGACCGCCAATTCGCCGTCTTCCATGTAGACCACCCGGCGCGTGTGCTTCAAGAGCGCGGGCACGTCCGAGGCGATAAAATTTTCCAATTCTCCAAGTCCCACCACCAAGGGCGAGTCCTTTTTGGCGGCGACAATCACTCCCGGCGCGCCGGACCAGACCGCGGCAAGCGCGTAGGTACCGAGCACCTTGCCGAGCGCCGCGCGTACGGCGTGGACCAGCGCCGCCTCGCTGCGCGCGGGCGCATCGGGTGAGGCCAGGTCGAAACTGCGCAGTTCCTCCTCGATTAGGTGCGGGAGGACCTCGGTGTCTGTCGCGGAGGTGAAGTGATGGCCGCGCGCGGTGAGGTCGAGCTTCAGCGCCATATAGTTCTCGATAATACCGTTGTGGATCACGGCGATCCGTCGCGTGCAGTCGGTGTGCGGATGGGCGTTGGCCTCGGAAGGTCCACCGTGCGTCGCCCAGCGGGTATGCCCGAGGCCCAGCATTCCGTCCATGGGACGGCGCAACAGGAGATCACTTAGGTTGGACAGTTTGCCCGCGCTGCGGGAGATGTCGAGCGCGCCCTCGGCGACGACGGCGAGGCCCGCCGAGTCATAGCCGCGGTATTCGAGACGCTTCAGGCCGTCCAAGAGGATCGGCACGGCCTGTCTTGATCCGGCGTAACCCACGATTCCGCACATGGGTTGAGTATAGGCATGCGGCGAAGCGTGCGCCATTGCGTACGCGTAAAGCCTTGGAACCGAAAATGTAGCGGCCGCGTTCGCAAAACAGTTGCGCCGCCGTCCAGGGACGGTTATGTCCGGATGCTACGATGGTCTCAAGCAGGACGTTAAGGAGATAAACCCGATGACACGCAAACTGACGAACGAGACGCCGTCGCTGGATTCCGCCGCCGGCGCAAGCCTGGAATCATCTGCGGAGGCCGTGAGCGCGCCGGAGTCCGCCGTGCCCGGCAACGCGATCTTCGAAGCGCTTCTGCGCAATATTCTCACGCGTGACGCGCGCGTCGCCGTGATGGGCCTGGGCTACGTGGGACTGCCGCTTGTGCGTCTCTTCGCGTCCAAGGGATTTCGGGTGATCGGCTGCGACGTCGACCAGTCCAAGATCGACGCGCTCAACCGCGGACGTTCCTATATAAAGTCGGTTCCGTCCGCGGCGGTGGCCAAGTTCGTCGCCGACAAGCAGCTGTTGGCGACCAGCGAGTTCCGTCATCTGGCTTCGGCGGACGCAATCTTCGTCTGCGTGCCCACGCCGCTGACCATGGACGGCAAGCCTGACGTCTCCTCGATTCGTCAAACGGCGAAGGCGATCGGCAATACGCTGCGCAAGGGCCAGTTGATCGTGCTGGAAAGCACCAGCTATCCCGGCACGACGCGCGAGATCATGAAGCCGGAATTGGAGCGGCGCGGGCTGAAGTGCGGGGTGGATTTCTTTCTGGCCTTCTCGCCCGAGCGTGAGGATCCCGGCAACAAGAGCTTCACGATGGAGCAGATCCCGAAGATCGTCGGCGGCATCGACGCGCTGTCGCGTCGGGCGGCGGCGGCGCTGTACGGCGAAGCCGTGACGCGCGTCGTCGAGGTCTCGTCCTGCGAGGCCGCCGAGGCCGCGAAGCTGTTGGAGAACATCTACCGCTGCGTGAACATCGCGCTGGTCAACGAACTGAAGATGTGCTTCGACCGCATGGGCATCGACGTTTGGGAGGTGATCGGGGCGGCTTCAACCAAACCGTTCGGCTTCCAAGCGTTTTTTCCCGGCCCGGGCCTGGGCGGGCACTGCATCCCGATCGATCCGTTTTATTTGTCATGGAAGGCGCGTGAGTTCCAGTTCAACACGCGCTTCATCGATCTGGCCGGGGAACTCAACATCCAGATGCCGTATTACGTGATGTCGAAGCTGGAGGAGGCGCTGCGCGGGCAAGGCAAGAAGCTGGAAGGCGCGCGAATATTGATGCTGGGTTTGGCCTACAAGAAGGACATCGACGATCCGCGCGAGTCGCCGGCCTTCAAGCTCTTGGAGCTGCTGGGGCAGAAGGGGGCCGACGTGGTCTACAACGACCCGAACATCCCCAAGTTCCCCACGATGCGTCATTACGAGCACATGAAGGTCAAATCGGTGCCGCTGACGCAGGAAGTACTCAGCGGCGTGGATGCCGCGCTGGTCGTGACGGATCACAGCGACTTCGACTACGAGACGATCGCCAAGCACGCTCCTCTCATCGTGGACACCCGCAACGCCTGCGGGGGCCTGTCGCAGTGGCGCGATAAGATCGTTCGTGCTTAAGGCGGCGGCGCGATGAAGGCCGCCGCCGCGTGGGCGGCGGCCTTAGGCGCGCTGGGCGTCTTGGCGGCCGACGCTCAGGTTCCGAGCGATAAGACGTCCGTCCAACGCGTCTGCGTCTATTACGACGCGGGTCCGGAGCCGTCCTACAAGAACGGCCGACTGCACGCGATCATGTTGGAGAATCTGCTCGGGCATTTCCGCGGGATCCGAGTGACGCTTGCGGCCGTGTCCGGCTATCACGTGGGGGATATGTCGGCCTGCGATCGAGCCGCTTACATGGGAAGCTATTTCGGCTCGCGGCTTCCCGCCGTCTTCCTCCACGACGTCGCGGCCGACGCGAAACCGTTTTTATGGGCCTCCTACAATATTCGCCAGCTTCAAAACGCGATGGGCGTCGCCGCTTTCGCCGCGAAGACCGGCTTCGTCTATGACCGCGAGGCGGCGATCGGCAAGTCCTTGTCCGGGGCAGGGCCTTCCGATTTCTACAGCGACTTTTATTACAAGGGCCGACGATTTAAGAAACTGGCCTTCAAGACGCCCGGTGGCGGCTTCATCGCGTCGCCCGACATCTGCCTGGTCCGAAACGCGTCGGCCGTCGTTCTTTCGACCGCGAGCGATCCCGTCAACGGTAAAGCGACCCCCTACATCACGCGCAAACGCGATTTCTTCTACGTGGCGGACAATCCGTTCTTGTTCATCCATGAGCGCGACCGCTACCTGATTCTCGCGGACGTTCTCTTTGACTTTGTGGGGCGCGCGCCGGCCGGCACGCGGCGGTGGGCGCTGATACGGCTTGAAGACATCCATCCGAATTATAATTTGGATCTGTTCTATCAAGCCGTCGAGATACTCAAAAAGCGGCGCGTGCCTTTCGCGGTGTCGTTGATTCCGGACTACGTCGCGCCGGGAATCCCGGAGTCCGCCGGCGTGGAGATCGGGCGCAGACCGGAGTTCCTTAGGTCCCGCGACGAAAAAAGCATCGCAACTCAACGCTTTCGTCTTGGCCGAATAGTGTAGTTCCAATCACCGTGGAAATCATTTCGGAGCAGGTTGATGCTTGTCCATTCTTCTGCAGACACCCCACGGCCGGTCTGGTACTTGCGACGATCCAGACGGCATGATACTTTCAGACCAGCGGTGGTAGTCGTCGCGGCGATCAGATTTACCACTGTCTCGTAGTTCACTAGAGGCTCACCTCGCCAATTCGAGCTGATAAATGAAAATAGCCGATGCTCAACCTTGTTCCATTTGCTGGTGCCCGGTGGGAAATGACAGACCGAAATCGGCAGCCCCAACTCGTCAGCGAACTTTTGGAGTTCCCATTTCCACGTGCGCAGTCGTGATCCGTTGCTTCCGCCGGCATCAGCCGTGATCAGGATTCGTTTCGCCTTGGGATAGGCCCTCCATCCCTGAGCCCGCCACCAAGTTCGGATAGAAGC
>JABEUV010000023.1 GCA_013044195.1 Elusimicrobiota bacterium
CGCGCGGCCGAGGCCGTGCGGATGTTGGTGCGGATGGACACCCACATGCCGATGTAGCCCGCGATCAGCGAGCAGGCCGCGCCGGCGATGAAGGAACCCGTCGTGCAGACGGCCAGGATCATGGGAGCCGCCGGGTCGTGCTCGTTGGACTTGCGCACGAACGCGTAGAGCACGAAGATGACCGCGGCCAGCACCGATGAGAGCGTGACGATGGTGTAGTTCTGGCGGCGCAGGAAGGCCTCGGCGCCGGCCTTGATCGCGTCGGAGATTTTACGCATCTCCGGCGTGCCGGTGTCCTTGGCCATCACCCAGTGAATGAGCCAGAACGCGACGGCCAGCGAGAGCAACGATATTCCCATGACGATCACGAACGGGAATTTCATCGAGTGAAGAAAGTCCATTGATTCCTCCGCGGTGGTGTGGGGCGTCAGCCGTTTTTCAACGGTCGCCGATTATGACATTTCGCAACAAAATCGTCAATTATTCGATACGCGAGGAGACGTTCGTCGTTGCCCGCGCCATCAATAGCCGAAAAAAGCTTTGAGTGCCGTCAGCGATGCACGGATGCGCTCCTGCGCCCGCGCCAGCGCGGAGGGATCGGACAGCGGAACATTGCCTGCAGGGTCGCGTTCAAGGTCGAAGACGTAGGACCGATGGTTGACGGCGTCAAAAATGGTGAGGACGCGCGCGTTACCTTCAAGAGTGCCGTAGACCGGGCCGTAGCTGGAGGCGACCACGCGCCACGCACGCGCGTCGGCCGCCAACTGGGAAGACGAGCGCGCCAGCAGCGGGCGGCCGTAGGGCTCTTCGCGGTTGGTCGGTTCCCGGCCCAGCAAAGAGTAGAGCGTCGGGGTCACATCCGTGAGATAGGCGGCCGCGTCGGGATTCCAGACGCGGCCGGCCAGAAGCCGCCGGGGTATCTTCATGATCAGCGGTACCTTCAGTATCTCCGGAAAAATAGTGTAAGCGTGTCCCCAGCGGCCGTGCTCGCCGAGGGAGTCTCCGTGGTCGGCGGTCAGGATGATGATGCTGTCGTCGTAAACGCCGCGCTCCTTGAGCGTGTCGATGAAGCGGCCGAAGCAGGCATCCATCGCGGCGAGGCGGCTGGCGTAGGGCGCGTAGAAACCGGGATAAGGATGCGCGTCTACGGGCCGAGCTCCTTCTCGATGGATGACGGAAATATGAATATCCTGCGGCTGGGTGTAGACAAACAACGGCCGCCCGGTCGCGAGTTCCCTATCCAAGCGGCCCTGTAATTCGTCGAGCGTGGGGCAGAGCTTGTAGCTGCCCGTCGTCGCGCGGTCGAGCGCGTGAGCGCGCTTATCGGGCTTCAGGATTTCGCCGAGGAGCGCGTCGATCGTGATCAGCGGGCGATAGCCCTCTCGATCGACGAGCTTCTCCAGCGCGTTCATCGGCGCAAACGGCGACGGATATTGCATGTGCGGCAGGCGCGCGCCCGCCCAAAGCGACGGCTCGGAAAGGCCCGTGCCCCCGTAGGCGGAGAACGCACGGCGAAAGACGATCGCGTCGCGGGCGAATGCGTCGATGCGCGGTGTGAAGAAGGCCTTGGGATTATAGACGCCGAGATAGTCGGAACGCAGGCTGTCGATGACGATCACGAAGATGTGCGGCCGTCGCGCGCGCGACGGGGCGGCGTCGGCCGTCGGCGCCGGTTCCAGCACGCGGCTGCCTCTCCCCGGGGCGCGGCGCAAGTTCGTGTTTTTCACTAAATAGGCGTAGAAGCCGCCGCCGCCGGCGGCGTCGGGCAGGACACGGCGCGCCGTCGCAAACGCCACGTCGTCTTCTTGCAGTCTCAGAACGGCGGAATCCAGCTCAATTCCGCGCCGGCGCAGAGGAGCGGCCCAAGAAATGGAAGCGGCCCGCGCCAGCCATGCCGCGCAGACGACGACCGCCGCACCCGCCCACAGCGCGCGGCGGCGCGCAGCACCCCGCGGCGGGGGCAGAAGGCTTCGCCAGAGGCCGGCCGCGGCCAGAGCGACGGCGACTACGACCGCGGACTGGCCGAGCCGGTTCCAATCCAACCGGCCGAAGGCGGCGCGCGCGGCCCAAGGAACGAAGGCGAGCGCGGCCAGCGCGGCGGCGGCGCGCCGTCGGGAAGGCCGCGCAAGAGCCCGGGGAACGCGCGGCAGGCGCCAGACCGCCAACAGTATCGCCGCAGCCGCCAGCGACGCGTAGGCGTCGGTGGTCGGACCCGAGAACGAGACCGTGGTCAAAGTCCAGGCGAGGACCTTGCTCAACACCAGCCACACGAGGATGCGGCGGGCCGCGCGCGCAAAGAACCGGGGCCGCGGCGCGGCGGCGCAGGCGGCGCTCAGCGCGTCGAACGTCAGCGCGGCGGTCAGGAAAAGCTCCAACAGCACGACGGCGCTCCAGGCCGCGGCGATCGCCCCATCGACGGCGATCGCATAGGGTGCGGCGTAGATCGCCGCGCAAAAGAGAGCCGCGCCGGCGGTCGCCGCGGCGCCGGGAAGGCGCGGCGAGCGCGGGTTTCCAGACGGGACGGGCATGGCGATTTCCCAGGACGCGTAGGGCAGCCAGGATGCGAAGGCCAGAATGAGGCTTGCCGATGAATGGCCGCGCGCCGCCAGCCAGCCGGTCGCGGCCGCGTAGGCCGCCAGCGCGCCCCAGGACAGACCCCACGCCGCGCGCGTGCGGCCGCGCAGTGCCGAGGCGCCGAGCGCCGCCAGCGCCAGAGACAGCGCGCCGTGGCCGCGCAGGAACAGTTCGACCCAGTGCGGGTAGCGGCGGTCGCGCAGGAAGTTGTTCCAGACGAAATCGACCGAGCACAGCAGGCAGAACAGAGACGTCAGCGCGCCGTGGACGAACAGCGCCGCGCGCGTCGCCGCTTCGCGGCGAACTCCGTTCATTCGGTGCGCGCGCCGGGGCGCGCTGAGAGATCGGCTTGGGTCCGGCGCGCTCCTTCGGCGTCGTTCAGCACCGTTTGCGCGCGCAGAAGATCGCGGAGCACTTCAGGATAACCCGGGCAAAGTCGGGCGGCCTGTTCCAGCGCGTCGCGAGCCCGAGCGGGACGATTTTCCTTCAACGAAAGCCGGCCGCGCACCAGCAAGACGTCGCAGTTGCGTGGAGCGCGGGCTTCGAGAGGAGCCAATGCGGCCTCGGCCCGACGCGTCTGTCCGCGTCGGATATCGATAAGGATCGGGCCCAGCGTCGCGTCCAGGTCCTTCGGCGCGCGGCGCGCGGCGCGCGCGTAGAGGCTTGTCGCCTCCTCGTAGCGGCCCGCGCGCCTTAGGGCTCGGGCCAGATAGATCATCAGATCGACCTGGGTCGTGTCGAGCGACAGACAGCGGCGATGGGCGTCCAGAGCGGCTTCGGGCAGGCCGGCGGCCTCGTAATCGCGGCCCAGCCGCGGACATGCGTCGGTCGGAAAGGGTGCGCTCTTCATAAATAGCTCCCAGGAGCGGGCGGCGTCCAAAGGCCGCTGAAGCCGCTCCAAATCCTCGGCTTCCAAAGAGAGGTAACGCGGTTCGGCGGGAAAAGACGCAAGCAGGCGTTCAACCGCGCGGAGACTGGACGCCGAGCGACGTGCGTAGCGGGCGGAGTCCGCGCGCGCCCAGAGTTCGGCGGCATGGGCGTCATCGAGCGCCGGCGTTCGGGCCAGGTCGGCGCTCGCGGACGTGCGCCATAGCGCGCCGGCAAGCGCAAAGCCGACGGCGGCTTTGCGCAGAGACGGGCTTAAGGCGCGCATCAGGCGTAGCGCGCCAGGAATTCCTCGCGCGCGGCTTGAAAGCGTCCGGCCTTGATCGCCGCTCGGATGTCGGCGGCGACGACCGCCATGAAGTGTAGGTTATGGTAGGAGAGCAGGCGGTAGGCCGCCAACTCCTGGGCGCGCAGCAGGTGGCCGAGGTAGGCTTTCGTGTAGCGGCCGCAGACGAAGCACGAACACGTGGGGTCCAGCGGCGTGAAGTCGCGGCGAAAGCGCGCGTTGGTCACGTTGAACTTGCCTGTTCGCGACATGATCTGGCCGCTGCGCGCCACGCGCGTAGGGTAGACGCAGTCCATCATGTCCACGCCGCAGGCCACCGCGTCCCACAGGTCGCGCGGCGTGCCAACGCCCATCAGGTAGCGCGGCCGGTCCTCGCGCAGGAGCGCGGTCGTCTCGGCGAGCATGGCCCAGGTCGTGGCCTTGTCCTCGCCGACCATGAAGCCGCCGATGGAAATGCCGTCGGCCGGCGTGGCGTTGTGATGCTCCGCGGAGCGGCGGCGCAGCGTGGGATGCAGTCCTCCTTGATAGAGGGGGAAGAACAAAGACTTGGCGCCCGCCTCGCGCGCCGCGGCGACGGCGGGCACGGAGCGGTCGAGCCAGCGCATCGTGCGCTCCAGCGCGCGCGCGGCCACGGCTTCGTCGCAGGGGTAGGGCGCGCATTCGTCGAGCGTTGTCCAGCCGTCGGAGCCGAGTGCTGCCTGCACTCCGATCACGGACTCCGGCGTGAGCCGGTGCGAGGAGCCGTCCAGGTGCGAGCGGAAGGTCACGCCCTCGTCGTCGATCTGACGCAGGTCCGACAGCGACAGCACCTGGAACCCGCCCGAGTCCGTGATGATGAAGCCGTCGTAGCCCATGAATTTATGCAGACCGCCCGCCAGCTTGACGGTTTCGGTTCCGGGCCGCAGATAGAGGTGATAGGAGTTGGCCAGAATCGCGCGGGGATTGAGCCGCGCCACGTCGTCGGCGTCCAGCGCTTTGACGCTGGCCTGCGTCGCCACGGGCATGAAGCACGGCGTCTCCACGGGTCCGCGCGGCGTCTCCAGCACGCCCGCGCGCGCGCCGCCCGCGTCTTTCGCCTCGATCATGAAAGCCATCGGCGACATTCTACACCCGCGGCCGCGCGCGGCGCAAATACGCTCGGGCGCAAGCCCCTTGATTATCGCGGACCCCGGTGCTAAACTGAGAGTGTTCGAGCGCGGGGGAGTCATGTCCATTCAGACACGCGGCGTTAAATTCACCTACGACGACTATCTCCTCTTCCCGGAAGACGGGAGGCGCCACGAACTGATCGACGGAGAACGTTTCATGACTCCGGCTCCCTCCACCAGGCATCAGAAAATTGTCGGCAATCTCGTCCGTTTTCTGAAAAATCATGTTGCGCGCACGAAAGAGGGGGAGGTGTTCGTCGCTCCCACGGACGTGGTTCTTTCGGATGTAGACGTCGTCGAACCCGACCTTCTCTTCATCTGCGCTGCGAGGGCTTCGATCATCACTGAGAAAAACATCCAGGGGCCTCCCGATTTCGTGATCGAAATCATCTCGCAGACGAGCCGTAAGACCGACGAGACCGTCAAGCGCAAGCTCTACGAGCGCTACGGCGTGCGCGAGTATTGGATCGTGGACCCCGAATTGGAAACCGTGGACGTCCACCGCCTGACCGACCGCGGGTATGTCCGCGCGTCCGAGTTGTCCCTGGAAGCGGACCATGCCGTCGAGACCCCGCTCCTTCCGGGCTTGAAGCTCAGGCTTTTCGACATCTTCTCGTAGACGTCTCCGGGAGATCTCCTGGGAGGCGGGTTTGGCGCGGCGCCGGCCGCGCCGTCAGGCGCGGAATCGTCGCGCGACATCGGCGGACAGGCGCAAAAGCTCCGCGTCGGCCTGGTCGAGGAGGAGCGCCAAGCCGCCGCCGTCCGTCGGCTCTCCCGAGCTCTCCTCGACGCGCCGAGCCAACTCCCGCAGGCCGCGCGCGCCGACGGCCGCCGCCGCTCCCTTGAGCGCGTGCGCGGCGCGCGCGCAGGACTTGCGGTCGCCGTGCGCCGCGGCGGCGCGGGCGTCCGTCAGCCGCAAGCGGGCGTCCGCGACGAATACTCCCAGGAGACGGGCGAGTTCGCCCGGAGCATCGGCCGCAACGGCGGCGAAGGCCGCCAGGGCGGTCTCGTCGAACGGCCGGTCCCAGCGCTCGACGGCGGCCGCCAGGTCGCCGAGCGTGAGGGGCTTGCTCAGGAAGTCGTCCATTTCGGCGTCGAGGCAGCGCCGGCGGTCCTCCTCGCTGGTGTTCGCGGAGATCGCGACGATCGGCGTCCGGCGCCGGCCCGCTTCCAGGCGCCGTATCTCGGCGGCGGCCTGACAACCGTCCATTCCGGGCATCTGGATGTCCATCAAGATCAGGCCGAACTCGTCTTGCCTCAGCAGTTCAAGCGCCGGGCGGCCGCCGGCCGCGGTCGATGCGGGAAGCCCCAGGTGTTCGAGCTGGCGTTGAAGCAAGCTGCGGTTGAGCTCGACGTCCTCGACGATGAGCACGCGCAGCCGGTCTCGGCGGACGGTGGCGATGGCGGGGGCGGGAACGGGCCGCGGAGCGTGCAAGACGTCCGACGCGCCGGACCGGTCACGCTCAAGCCGCAGGCGCAGAAAGAAGCGCGCGCCCTGTCCCGGCCGGCTCTCGAAGTCGAGAGTGCCGCCCATCAACTCGACGAGGCTCTTGCTGATGGCCAGGCCCAGACCCGTGCCCCCGTAAAGACGCGTCATCGCCGGGCCTCCTTGCGAGAACGGCGAGAAGATGCGGCCGGCCTGCTCCGGCGAGACGCCGATACCGGTGTCGCTGACGGAAAACTCGAGCTCGACGGAGGATTCCGCGCTCGACACGATGCGGATTTCCGCGGAGATCTCGCCGCGCTCCGTGAACTTAACGGCGTTCGACAGAAGATTCAGCAGGACTTGGCGCAGGCGCTTGGAGTCGCCGAGCAGGGCGAGTTCGGCGGCCTCGCCGGGGTCGAGGCGCAGGGCCAAGCCTTTCTCCGCCGCGCGCGGAGCGACGAGGGCCGCCGCGTCCGCAAGGGCCGCGCCCGGGCTCAGAGGTGCGCGCTCGATGGTCATGCGCACGGCCTCCAGCTTCGAGAAGTCCAGCACTTCGTCGACGACGTCCAGGAGGACGCGCGCGCCGCGCCGGAGGGTCACCAGGCTTTCGCGGTACTTCGCGGGCAGCGGCGCGTCCGCCAGCAGCTCCGCCGCGCCGACGACGGCGTTGAGCGGCGTGCGCAGTTCGTGGCTGACGTCGGCGACGAACCGGCTTTTAAGCCGGGCGGCCTCGAGCGCCTCGTCGCGGGCGCGCGCCAGAGCTCTCATGCCCTCGATGTGCAAAGTGATGTCGCGCGTCATGATCGTGCGGCCGACGACCTTGCCGCCGATCCGGTGCGGCCGCGAGATTCGGTCGAACACGCGGCCGTCCTTCAGCCGTATGGAGTCCCGCCGTTCGCTGTCGTCTCCCGCTTCGGGGACCGTCAAGGCGAGGCGCATGAAAGCCTCGGGGTCCTCGGTCTGGTCCTTGACGAATTCGGCCATACGGCGCACGTCGCCGCTGCGCGCGACCTCCTCGGTCATGCTCCACATCTCGATGTGGCGGTGGTTGCAGAGGATCACGCGCAGGTTCGGGTCGACGACGAGTATGCCGTCGGCGCTTGTCTCCAGCGTGGCGCGCGCGATCGC
>JABEUV010000184.1 GCA_013044195.1 Elusimicrobiota bacterium
CGCCGCCTGGGCCTTTGGGCCCACACGTTCCCAGGCCCGCGGCCCCTGTTGCGTCGACGGGCAAGGGGGTATAGTGACGCCATGCCACTCGCACTCGCCCGCCCCAACGCCCCGATCATCGCCCTGTCGACGGACTTCATCCGCGTCAAAGAGTATTTCGAGGCGATCGTCGCCTCTTCCGGCGACCTGATCTGCACCACCGACGTGCACGGCCACGTGATGTACTTCTCCCCCGGCGCCGAGTTGATGCTGGACCGCCGCGCCCAGGACGTCATCGGCCATCCGGCCTACGATTTCTATGAAGGCGGGCGCGCCGCCGCCGAGACGTTGATGCGCCTGCTGCGCGAAAGCCCCGACGGCCGCCTGCGCAACCACGAGATGCGCCTGCGGGCCGCCGGCGGCGCGCTCAAGCACGTGAACATGTCCGCTTCTTTTCTCAAGGACGGACGCGGCCGCGTGATCGGCACGCTGGGCATCGCGCAGGACATCTCCGCGCGCGTCGACTTGGAGACCAAGCTGCGCGAGATGACGCGCACCGACGATCTGACCGGCATCTACAACCAGCGCTACTTCCACGACCGCCTGCGCGTGGAGGCCGCCCGCGCCCTGCGCCAGAAGCGCAAGCTCGCGATGATCCTTTTCGACCTGGACGGCTTCAAGCAGGTCAACGACCGCCTGGGCCACCAGGAGGGCGACCGCATCCTGCGCGCGTTCGGCGCCTCGCTGAACGCGAACATCCGCGCCGAAGTCGACACCGCCTTCCGCTACGGCGGCGACGAGTTCGTCCTCCTTCTGCCCGAGACCGGCGGCGTCGGCGCCGCGCGCGTGGCCCGACGCGTGGCCGCCGCCGCCAAGAAGACGCTGGCCCGCGACGGCGTGTCCACCAGCTGGGGCGTGGCCGAACTGCCGCGCTCCGGCGACGTCTCCGCTTTGGTGCGCCGCGCCGACGCCGCGATGTATGCCATGAAGTCCGGCCGGGACGGCGTGCGCATGCGCGGCACCGACCTGGCGCGCGCGTTCGGCGCCCCCGCCAAGGCCAAGCGCGCCGCGTAAGCGCGCCGCGACCCGCCGTCGTTTCTGTTAAAATACCGTCCCTTGAAAACGGCCCCCGAGACTTTTGCCGCGCCCGCGACCAACCGCCCCCGCCCGCGCGACGGCTCCATCGCCGAAACTTGGAGCGACGCCCGGGGTTGGCTGGCGCTGGCCCGGGACTGGGGCGCGATCGTCGTCATCGCCGCCGCCGCTCACCGCATCGGCGGCGGGGTCGCCTATTTAGCGGCCGTCGGCCTGATCGGCGCTTTCCAATTCGCCCTGGGCGAGGCCCTGATCCATGAGGCATCGCATTACCATCTGTTCCGCACCCGCTCCTGGAACGACCGCTTCGAGTTCCTCTACGCCCTGCCGTTCTTCATGACCGTCGCGCAGTTCCGCGAGGAGCACCTGGCCCATCATCGCGACGTGGGCACCCCGGACGACGCCCTCTTGGCCGACTACCGCCTGGCCGGCCTGTTCCGCCCTCGCCTGAACGCGTTCTGGGTCTGGTTTCTCAAGCCGCTGACCGGATTTCCCGCACGGCTCTACCTGACCAAGCTGTCGCTCAAGCCGCGGCGCTGCGGCCTGAAAATCGTCGGCTTCTGGGCGCTCGTCGCGGGACTGGCGGCGCGCTTCGGACTGCTGAAGCTTTTGGCGCTGTACTGGCTGGTCCCGCTGTGGACCGCGCACACGGCCTTTCTTTACTGGTCGGAGATTCAGGACCATTTCGCCACGCGCTCCGGCACGCGCTCCGTGACCGGACGTCTGGGCAACCGGCTGTGGCACAATAACGGCCTGCACGCCGTGCACCACGCACGCGCGGGCGTGCCTTGGTTTAACCTGCCCGCCGCGCACCGGGACTACGCGGCGTCCGGCGTGCCGCTGGATCTCTCCTCGGGTTTTTTAGAGACGTATCGCCAACTGCGCGCGGCCGCTCTTCGGAACCCCGAAGGTGTGCCCGCGGAACGCCGCGAGGTTTAATAGGCGTCAGCGCCGGGGGGCGGCCGTCAGCGCCTCGACGCGCGCGAACTGAGCCGAATCAAACGTGGAGACGGCCACGTCGTAGCCGGTGTAGACGTAGCCGAGCGGCTGAGCGCGAATGCGGCGCACCTCGTCCAGTTCGGCGCGCGCCTGCGCGCGGCGGCCCAGCCGGACCAAGGCCTGCGCGCGCAGAATGCGCGCGTTGAGGAAGCCAGGCTCCAAAGCCGTGGCGACGGCGGCCAGACTCTCCGCGTCCGCCCAGCGCCCTTCGGCCGCGGCGATCTGCGCGCGACGCCAAGGGTAGACCGCATCGAACGGCGCGCGCGCGGCCGCCTGGGTCCACAGCGCGTCCGCCTCAGCAAGCCGTCCTTCTTTTTCGGCACGGTAGGCCAGGTCCTCGCGCGCCAGCGGGTCGGCTGGAAACAGAACCGCCGCGCGCGCCGGGTCGCGCGCCAGCGCGCGCGGAATCCACGCGCCCAAAGCCAGCACCGCGCCCAAGATCGCCGCCGCGCGCGGCAAACGCCGGCCCCCGCGCGGGCGCGCGCCCGCCAGCGCGCCCGCGGAAAAGAACAGAAACGCCAACGCCGGAAGCTGGAGCATGTTGTCGACGCAGACCTGCACGGACATCGCGGCCAGCGCCGCCGCCGCGGCCTCCCGCGCGGGCTCCGCGTCCGCCGACGCCGCCAGCGCGGACAGCAGCGCGCCAAGCCCGATCAGCCACAGCGCCGCACCCGCCCAGCCCGTCTCCGCCGCCGCCTGCAAAAATTCCGAGTGCGCGTATTCGGTCCACATCCCCCAGCGCGCCGCCGTTCCCAGCGCGGGCACCGGGTGACGTCGAAAGCCCACCAGATAAGACCCGGGTCCCTCGCCGAACCACGGACGCTCTTCGGCGATGCGTAGCGACTCGCGCCAAATCTGCGGGCGC
>JABEUV010000185.1 GCA_013044195.1 Elusimicrobiota bacterium
GCGCGCGCGCGCGCCCGGCGGCTCGTTCATCTGGCCGAACACCAGCACGGTCTTGGACAGCACGGGCTGGCCGTCGGAAAGCTTGGCCTCCTCCATCTCGCGGTAGAGGTCGTTGCCTTCGCGGCTGCGCTCGCCGACGCCGCCGAACACGGATACGCCGCCGTGCTCCTTGGCGACGTTGTTGATGAGTTCCAGGATGGTCACGGTCTTGCCGACGCCGGCGCCGCCGAACAGGCCGACCTTGCCGCCCTTCATGTAGGGGGCCAGCAGATCGACGACCTTGATGCCGGTCTCGAAAATCGCGGGCTTGGTCACCAGGTCCACCAGCTTGGGCGCTTCGCGATGGATGGGCAGATGCTCGTCGGACTTGATCGCGGCCGCACCATCCTTCGCTTCGCCCAGCACGTTCATCAGGCGTCCGAGGCAGGCCTTGCCGACGGGCACCGTGATCGGCGCGCCGGTGTCCTCGACGGGGGTGCCGCGGGTCAGACCTTCGGTGGCGCCCATGGCGATGGTGCGCACGACGTTGTCGCCCAGGTGGCTGGCCACCTCGACGGTCAGCGTCGCGGCGGAGCCGTTGCTCTCGTGGGGCAGGGCAATTTTTAGAGCGTTATAGTTCGCCGGGAGCTTGCCCGAGGGAAACTCCACGTCGACGACGGGGCCGATGACTTGGACGATTTTGCCGATGTTCATTCGAGTGCTCTCTCTATCAGATGACCGGGGCGTACCCGATCTTGTGGAAACGTATGCCGCAGCGACGCAGTCCGGCGACGGGCGCGCCGACGTGGCGCACTTCGCCGCGGATTTCTATGTCGGAGGGAAGCTTCAGGTGCAACGTCATGCCTTTTTCAAGCAACGCGTCCGTCTGGAACGTCATCCCGCCCCGAGACAGGTCGGAGATGGTGCCGCGGCAGTGCGGCGCGTCGCCGGACAGGCGCAGGTCCAAAGTCACGCCGACGGGAGAGCGCGGATGGCGTCTCTGCTCCGTTGCGGCGAAGGTCTTGTCGGTCATGGGTCTCCTTGACGAAAATCAGCCCGCCAGCGCTTCCGCGCCGCCGACCAATTCCGCGATCTCCTTAGTGATCATCGCTTGGCGGGTGCGGTTGGCGTCCAGCACGTACGACTCGCGCAGTTCCTTGGCGTTCTTCGACGCCGAGTCCATCGCGTTCATGCGCGCGGCCAGCTCCGCCGCCTGCGACTCCAGCAGTATCCGGTACAACTGCGCCTTGATCACGCGCGGCAGAAGCGCCGCCATCAGTTCTGATCGACCCGGCTCGAAGCCGTAATCTGGAAGCGAGACGGAATCGGGAACGACTTCGGGCGCGGGAATGGGCAGGAGCCGCGCGTGGAGCAGCTTCTGTTGCGCGACCGACTTGAATTCGTTGTAGAGAACGGTCACTGTCGAGGCGCCGCCCTTGAGGTAGGCGTCGATCACGGCTTGGCCGACCAGCTCCGCGTGCGTGAAAGAGATTTTCGGGAACACGCCGACGAGCTCGTGCAGGACCTCAATGTCGTAGCCGCGCAGGCGGTGGACCATGTCCCGGCCTTTGCGGCCGACGACGATGCAGTAAGTCTTGCGGCCCTGCCGTTCCCGGAACCAGTCCAGCGCCGCGCGCAGGACGTTGCCGTTGAACGCGCCGCACAGGCCCTTGTCTCCGGCGACGATCACCAGCAGCGGCGCGCCGCCGACTTTCTTGTGGAAAAAAGGATGCAACGTGGACGCACCGCCGGCGGCGAGGTCCGCGCGCTCCTGCAAGAGCGCCAGCTCGCGGACCAGATGCTCCATCTTCGTCGCGAACGGCCGCGCGGCCAGGATGGCGAGTTGGGACTTGCGCATGCGCGCCGCCGCGACCATCTTCATGGCCTTGGTGATCTGCTCGGTGGACTTCGTCGACTTGATCTTGCTGCGCAGTTCTCTTAAGGATGCCATTTTAGTCCTCGACCCTCAGACCCCGACGGTCGCGGGTTTGCGCCCGCCGCCGATATAATCCGCGATCCCGCGCTCCGGTGTCCATTGCGCGGCGAAGCCGAACACCTTGCGCGCCTTCGCGGGGTCGCCCAAAGTTTCATTTTGGTAGAACGAGTAGGGGTTCTTGAAGTAGTCCGGCGCCAGCTTCGCGCCCAGCGCCTCGTTGAGCGCGGCGATGATCGCGTTGAAGTCCGTCTTGCGGCCGGTGCAGCAGTTGTAGACGCCGGGCGCGGCCTTCGCGAAGGCCTTGATGTTCGCGTCGACGACGTCCTTGACGTAGATGTGATCGCGATACTGCTCGCCGAACTCGAAGATGCGCGGGCGGCGCCCCTCGCGCATCTGCAAGGACAACTGCCAGATCATGCTCGAGTATTTTCCTTTATGCGCCTCGCGCGGGCCGAACACGTTGAAGTAGCGCAAGCCCACGGCCTTGACGCCTTTGGCCTCGGCGGCGACGGTCTCCATGACCGCCTTCGAAAATCCGTACACGTTCAACGGCTTCGGCGTCGCGTCTTCCCGGTGCGGGACGGGCAGATCGCCGTAGGTCGCCGCCGATGAGGCATAGACGACCTTCTTCACCTTCGCCTTCGCGGCCCAACCCAGCAGATCGCGGAAAGCTTCGACGTTGACGCGCATCATGAGCTTTTGGTCCGTCACCGTCGTGTCGGTGATCGCGGCCTGGTGGAAAACGGCGTCCACCTTGCCGACGCGCGGGGCCCAATATGCGACGTCTCCCACATCGGCCGCCACGACGTCGCCGGGGAAGCCCTGGAGATTCTGGAAGACGCCGTTGGACATGTCGTCGAGCGCCACGACGTCCCACCCGCGCGCGGACAACTCCCAGCACAGGTTGGAGCCGACAAAGCCCGCGCCGCCGGTGACCAAAGCCCTCATTGATTCCTCTTGATCATCAACTCGGCGAAAGAAACGACGCGCGACAGGATGCACTCGTTGATGATCGACATGCGCTTCTTGTCGGGCAGGCCGCTGCGGTCGGAGACGGTCTCGAAGCGGTCGACGAGGACGGCGCAGACCTCATGATCCCAGTCCGTGACGCCGCCCGCGGCCTTCATATCGCGGTTGAGCTTGTCGGCGTAGCGCTTGAGGCCGCGGTGGTCGCGCGTGAGGAGTTCGGCCAGAGCGGCGGGCTGGTTCGTCAGCGGGATGTAGGCGAACACCGCCACGAGGTTGGGCTCGTCCATCGCGTTGACGTCCTCGATCAGCGAGCGATCGATCATCCCGGGCTTGGGGATAGCGCGCGGCCGCGCCACGGCGGGCGCCGTCGCCGGCTGCGCCGCGGCCGTCGCCGCGGACGCCGTCAGGATCAATAGAACGGCCGACGTTCGAACATTCATTTGAATTGAGCTTTGAAGTCCTTGAGCAGGACCTCGATCTTAGCCTTCAGCGCGTCGTCGACGGCCTTCTTGTCGGAAAGCTCCTTCATCGTCGCGGAGTGCCGGGCCTCGGCGAAGGCGAACAGCTCGGTTTCGAATCGGCGGACGTCCTTGGTCGGCACGTCATCGACGAAGCCGTTGGTGCCGGCGAAAATCGTCAGCACCTGACGTTCGATCGGCAGCGGCACGTATTGGCCTTGCTTGAGGATCTCGACGAGACGCTCGCCGCGCGCCAACTGCTTCTGCGAGGCCTGGTCCAGCTCCGAGCCGAACTGCGCGAACGCCGCCAGCGCGTTGTATTGCGCCATGTCCAGGCGCAGGCGGCCCGCCACGCCCTTCATCGCCTTCGTCTGAGCCGCGCCGCCGACGCGCGACACCGACAGGCCGACGTTGACGGCGGGGCGGATGCCGGAGAAGAACAGGTTCGACTCAAGGTATATCTGGCCGTCGGTGATGGAGATCACGTTCGTCGGGATGAAGGCCGAGACGTCGTTGGCCTGGGTCTCGATGATGGGCAGCGCGGTCAGTGAGCCGCCGCCGTTCTCTTTGGAGAGCTTGCACGCGCGCTCCAGAAGGCGGCTGTGCAGGTAGAACACGTCGCCGGGGTAGGCTTCGCGGCCCGGCGGGCGGCGCAGCAAGAGGGAGAGCTGGCGGTAGGCGGCCGCGTGCTTGGAGAGGTCGTCGTAAACCACGAGGACCGACTTGCCCTGCCAGAGGAACTCCTCGCCGATCGAGCAGCCGGTGTAGGGGGCGATGTAGAGCATCGGCGCGGGCTCGGAGGCGCCGGCCATGACCACGATCGTGTAGTCCATCGCGCCCGCGTCCTGGAGCGTCTGCACCACGCCGGCGACGGTGGATTGCTTCTGGCCGACGGCCACGTAGATGCAGATCGGGCGGTTGGGCTGGTTCTTCTGGTTGATGATCGTGTCGATGGCCACCGCGGTCTTGCCGGTCTGGCGGTCGCCGATGATCAGCTCGCGCTGGCCGCGGCCGATGGGGATCATCGCGTCGATGGCCTTGATGCCCGTCTGCAAAGGTTCGTTGACGGGGGAGCGTTGCATCACGCCCGGAGCGACGACGTCGATAGGCCGGCTCTTTTTCGTGTCGATGGCGCCCTTGCCGTCGATCGGTCGGCCCAGCGCGTCCACCACGCGGCCGATCATCGCGTCGCCGACCGGCACCTGCGCGATCTTGCCGGTGCGCCGGACCGGGTCGCCTTCCTTAACGAGCTCGTCGGAGCCGAACAGCACGCAGCCGACGTTCTCCTTTTCCAGGTTGAGGACCATGCCCATCACGCCGTTGGGCAGTTCCAGAAGCTCGCCCGACATCGCGTTCTCAAGCCCGTAGACGCGCGCGATGCCGTCTCCGACCTGTAGAACCGAGCCTTCTTCTTTCAGCTCCGTGGAGCCGGCGAAGCCCTCGATCTGCTTCTTGATGACGGCGGTGATTTCTTCGGGTCGAATGGCCATGTTATTGGATGCTCTCTCTCATGCGGCGCAGTTGGCCCCGCAGGCTGGAATCGAGGGCCCAGTCGCCGATCTTGACGGCGATGCCGCCGATCAGCTCCGGGTCCTCTTTGACTTCGATCTCGACGTCTTTGCCGGCAAAAACTTTGAGGCGCGCGGCCAGCGTCTTCTGCGTGTCGGCCGACAGCGGCCGCGCGCAGCGCACGACGGCTTTGATCACGCCGCGCTTTTCGGCGGCCAGGCGCGCGTACATCGCGGCGATCATGGGGAAAAGCTCGTAGCGCTTCTTTTCGATCAGCAGGGAAATGAAGCGAGCCGTCGTCGTCCCGACCTTCCCGTCCAGCTCCGCGCTCGCGAGGTTTTTCTTGTCGGCGATCGGCACGCGCGGGTGGCGCAGCAGGGCGTCCCGGCTCAACAGGCGCTCGCGCGCGACGCCCAGTTCCGCCTGGACCTTCTGGTCCTCGGCTTTTTCGGCCGCGGCCTGGAAAAGTGCCGCGGCATAGCGTCCGGCCAGCACGCGATCGGAGGACTGCATCAGTTCTTGCTCGCCTTGGACGTCTCGAGGTCCTTGAAGAAGCCGTCGAGCACGGTCTTCTGCACTCCGTCGTCGACGCTCTTGCGCAAAAGCTTTTCGGCGGCGAGCACGGACAGGGAGGCGACGTCCTTGCGCAGATCGGCGACGAGGCGGTTCTTCTCGGCGATCAGCTCCGCGGCGGTCTTCTCCTTGATCGCCTGGGCGTCGGCCTCGGCTTCGGCCTTGAGGCGCGCGCGCAGGGCCTCGCCGTCCTTGGCGGCCGCGGCGAGAAGCTCCTTGCTCTTGGAATGCGCGTCGGACATCCGCGCCTCGAGTTCTTTTTGAATGCGCTCGGCTTCGGCGCGCGCCTTTTCGGCGCCTTCGCGGTCGGCCTTGATGCGCCCTTCGCGTGCCTCGATGGCCGCGAGCAACGGTCCCCATGCCGCTTTCTTCAGGATCACCATCAGTAGGAAGAAGGTGACGACGGTCCAGAACATCAGTCCGGTGTCGGGGAAGATCAGCTTATCCATTCGATTGCGCTCCTGCGTATGAACTTCAAATCGTGGCTTCCGGGCGGCGCTTGTGCGCCGCCCGGGAGACCGTTTTACTTAGGGGTGAGCGGCGGCTTCCGTCGACGCGCTCTGCGACGCGCCCGCGGCGGGCACGCCCTTGTTGATCGCCAGCGCGGCGAGCAAGGCGACGATCAGCGCCAGCAGGCCCAGGCCTTCGATCATGGCGGCCGGGATGATCATCATGATCTGCAGCTTGTCCAGCGCCTCGGGCTGGCGCGCCGCGCCTTCCAGCGCGGAGGCGGCGAGCTTGCCGATGCCGGCGGCGGCTCCGATGACGACCAGGCCCACGCCGATGAAAACTCCGAGGTAAGACATTCCGATTGCGCCCATTTCTATTGCTCCTTCGCTTCTTGTTCCGGCTTCGCCTAAATGCGGCCGGTGTGAGACCTCCGCGCCAAGAACGGCCTCAGTGCGGGTGTACGGACGAGCCGACGAACAGTATGGTTAAGAACGTGAAAATATACGCCTGCAGAACCGACACCAAAACGTCCATGAGCATGATGAACAGCGCCAAGCCCACCGCCGCCGGCGACACGCCGTAGCCGGCGACATGGCTCATCTCCGCGAAAATAAAGATCAAGGAAATGAACGAAAGCACCACCACGTGGCCGGCCAGCATATTCGCAAAAAGGCGGATGCAGAGCGAGATGCACTTGGCGGCCATGCCGAAGACCTCGATGACGAACAGCAGCGGCCACAGCCACCACGGCACGCCGGACGGCACGATGTGGGCCAGGTAAGCGCCGAGGCCCTGTTCCTTGATGCCGGCGAACTGCATGAGCAGGAACGTGCAGATCGCCAGCGAGGCGGTCACCGCGATGTTCGCGGTCACGCCGGATGCGCCGGGGATGAGGCCGAAAAAATTGCAGGTCAGAAGGAAGAAGAAGAGCGTCAGGAAATACGGGAGGTAGATGTCGGTGTGGTGGCCGAAGATGGGCTCAACCATCTCGTCGCGCACGTACAGCACGAGCGGCTCCATCACGCTGCGGGAGAAGGATTTGTCCGCGCGAGCCCCGAGACTCAGCGAGACGACGAGGAACGCGCAGGCGGCCCACATCGTCAGGATCAGCGGCGACAGGCCGAGGTCAAGAGGACCGACCATGAAATGGAACAGTTTGTGGTCGATCAGGTGATGCGCGAGTTCGTGTTCAAAGTCCATCCGTTCTCAGCCTCAAGTGTCTGATTTCCAGCGTCAACATCAGCCCTAACAACGCCAATCCATACGAAATCAGGAGGGCTTCCATCGACGTGCCCGCGCGGCGCAGTCCCCAGAGGAGCAATCCCCCCAGCACGCTTCCACGCAGCAACATCCCGCCGCCGAACGCCCCCCAGAACGTCCCCGTCGAGCGCTCTCGTGCCCACAGCAGCCACGTCACGCTCGCCGTCGAGGCGGCCCACGCGGCCGCCACGCCGAACCTCACCCCGGCCACCAGCGCCGGTTGCGTCCAAATCATTCCCGCCGCCGTCGCGAACGCGATGCCGAGCGCCGCTCCTTCAGCGGCGGCTTGAATTATCGTCCGAAGGAGGACTGAACGTCTTAACAAGTCGATAGAGCGCCCCACAGATTCCCGCGATCGTCACGATGAGGACGCCCCACGGCGACGTGCGGAAATGTCCATCGATCCAGTAGCCGACAAAGAACGCAAGCCCCGTAATGGCCACCAGATCCCAACCGATCATTAACGCAACGGCAAGGCCACTGCGTTCTCGCTCGGCGGGCTTCTTCTGGTCGGACATTTCGGCGTCGAGACGCGATTCTACGAATTACGCCGTTGGTCTGTCAATTTATAGGAAAAAGGGGTATTCTCATGCCGTGACCGAGGGCAATCGCAATCCGGCCCGCATCCTGATCGCCGACGACGTGGCCGACCTGCTCATGGCGCTACAGGACGCGCTGGAACGCGCCGGCTACGCCGTGACGGCCGTCGGCGACGGCGCGTCCGCGCTGGAGTCCATCCGCCGCGACCCCCCCGATATCGCGGTGCTCGACCTTAAGATGCCCAAGCTCACCGGCTTCGACGTCTGCCGGGCGCTGCGCGACGATCCTCTGCTCGAAAATCTGCCGGTCGTGATCTTGTCGGCGGCGGCCACGCGGGAGAACAAGATCGAGGGCCTCGATTTGGGCGCCGACGACTTCATCACCAAGCCCGTCGACGTGCGCGAGCTCCTCGCGCGCATCCGCATGATCCTCAAGCGCACCCGCCAGGGCCTGGATGCCAACCCGCTGACGCGTCTGCCCGGCAACTTGTCGATCGAGTCCCGCATCGACCGCGCGCTCTCCGAGGAACGTCCTCTGGCGGTGCTTTACGCCGACTTAAACCAGTTCAAGGCCTACAACGACGCGTACGGCTACGACGCGGGAGACCGCGTGATCCGGGCCATCGCCCGCGTGCTCGTCGACGAGGTCCGCGGCGGCGGCCCCGTCGATTTCAGCGGCCACATCGGCGGCGATGACTTCATCGCACTCTCCACGCCCGACCGCATGGAGGAGGCCGCGCGCCGCATCTGCGCGGCGTTCGACGCTTTGGTCCCGTCCTTTTATACGCCGGCCGACCGGGCGCGCGGCAGGATCGTGGCCAAGGACCGCCAAGGCGTCGTCCGGGAGTTCCCGCTCCTGTCGGTCTCGATCGGCATCTGCCATAACAAGGATCGCGCGCTCGCGAGCTTCGCGCAGGTCGCCGCTCTGGGCGCGGAACTGAAGAAAGCGGCGAAGTCCCGTCCCGGTTCCTCCTACGTGCTGGATCGGCGGCGCGCGAACGCCAGCCGGTAGCGTCCGCCGCGCGCGGATTCGATGGTCCCGCGCCACGGCGCCAGCGCGAGGCGCAGAGCGAGAATGCGCCGCGAGACGGTTTCAGGGCCGGCTTCCCGTCCGAACGCCGACTCCAGAGCGTCCGAAAGCTCCGCGCGACCGACCTCTTCGCCTTCGCGCTCCAGCAGCCGCCACAGCAGTTCGAAGTCCTGCGCGGTCATGCGCAGCGCAAGCCAACGCGATCGCGAACGCGCGTACGCGCGCCGCGCGCGCCGGTCAAGCCGCAGGCCGCCGTCGGCGCTGAAGCGTGCGTCGGCCGCCAGCGCCGCGTCGCGCAGGGCCGACAGGCGCGCAGCCAATCGCGCGTCGCTCCAGGACTTCAGCAGCGTCTCGTCGGCGCCGGAGGCCAGTGCCTCGGACAGGGCGGTCGAACCGGCCTCGCGTTCGCCGCAGGCCAGCGCGACCGCCGCGCCCGTGCAGAGTTCGCGCAGCGCGGCCACCGCGCGCGCGGGAGAAACTCCAGCCAAAGACCGGTCGAGCACGATCAGCGTGCGCTCGTAAGCCGCTGTGCCGCGTTCCGGCAAGTCGCCGCGCGCCTCGACGGGCCAGCCGCCCCGTTCCGCGACTTTGCCCAGCCGCGTCACCCAGGCCGCGTCCCGCGAGAAGACCAGCACTCCTAGACCGCCTCCCACGCCGTCGCCAGACCTTGGCCCACGCCCACGCACAGCGCGGCCAGGCCCTTCTTCGCCTTGCGGCGGCGCATCTCGTGCAGGAGCGTCACCACGATTCGACAGCCGGAGGAGCCCAGCGGATGGCCGAGCGCGATGGCACCGCCGTGGACGTTGAGCCGGGCGCGATCAAGCCCCAACTCCCTCTGGCAGGCGAGCGACTGGGCCGCGAACGCCTCGTTGAACTCGACGAGGTCGAGTTCGGAGGCCTTCCAGCCGAGACGGCCGAGAACTTTTTTCGCCGCGGGCACCGGGCCGATGCCCATGTAGGACGGGTCCACCCCTGCCGCCGCCGAGCCCGCCCAGCGCGCCAACGGCCGCAGGCCGAGTGCTACGGCCTTCGCGGCCTCCATGACCAGCACGGCGGAGGCGCCGTCGTTCAAGGTCGAGGAATTTCCCGCCGTGACGGAGCCGCCCTTGCGGAACGCCGGCTTCAAGGCGGACAATTTTTCCAGGGTCGTGTCCGGTCGGATCGTCTCGTCCTTTGAATAGAGGATCGGCTCGCCCTTCTTCTGCGCGATAGAAACGGGGACGATCTCCTCGGAGAAGACGGAGTCGCGCGCCTTCGCCGCGCGGGCGTGGCTTTCCAGCGCGAACGCATCCTGATCGGCGCGCGAGACGCCGTATTTCTCAGCCACGTTTTCGGCCGTCTCGCCCATGGCCAGCAGGGGGAACATCGCCTCCAGCCGCTTGTTGGGATAGCGCCAGCCCAGCGCCGTGTCGTAGGCCGTCAGGTTGCCGAACGCGTAGCCCGCCTCGGCCTTGGGCAAAGAGTACGGCGCGCGGCTCATGCTCTCCACGCCGCCGGCCACGTAGACGTCGCCCTCGCCCGCCAGCACCGCGCGCGCGGCCGCGTTGATCGCCTCCAACCCCGACGCGCACAGCCGGTTGACCGTGCAGCCCGGGACCGATTGCGGCAGGCCGGCCAGCAAAGCGGCCATGCGCGCGACGTTGCGGTTGTCCTCGCCGGCCTGGTTGGCGCAGCCCAGATACACGTCGGCGATCTCGACCGGGTCGAGATCGGGCGCTTTCTTAAGAAGGGCCGCGATGGTCAGGCCCGCCAGATCGTCCGGGCGCGTCGAGGCCAAAGACCCGCCCAGGCGTCCGACCGGCGTGCGTACCGCGGCGACGACGACGGCTTCACGCGGCGCCATCGAACGCCTCCATTTTTTCGCGCCAGTCCTCGCGCACGCGCACGACGCGCGCGGCCGCGTAGTCGTAGGACACCAGCACCGACTTGGCCAGCGCGACCAGCCTCCCGGTTTCCTTGTCCTCGATGCGATAGTCCATGTGGATGCTGGAGCCGCCCACTTCCGACACGCGGCAGCCGACGCTCAGGACCTCGTGGTGGAACGCGGGGCTCTTGTAGTCGATCTCGATGCGGGCGATGATCACGCCCAGCTCCTCGATCTTCTTGGCGCCCAGCAGCTCGCGCAGGTAGTCCACGCGCGCGCTTTCCAAATAGCTCAAGTAGACCGCGTTATTGACGTGGCCCAGCGCGTCGGTGTCCGAAAAACGAACCGGCACGTCGGTGACGATCTTGTAGCCTTCCATCAGCGGGCCTCCTGGAGAATCTTGGCGAAACGTGCGCGCGTCATCACGACCTGGAGCACGGAGCCCTCGCCGATCTTGCGGCCGCGCGTGTGAATCTCGGCGCGGGTGTAGATGCGCGCGCCGCGCACGCGGACCAGGCGCGCGACCACGTGCAGGGGTGCTCCGATGCGCGCGGGGCGCAGATGCTTGACGAGTACTCCCCCGCCGACGGCTTCTTCGTGCGGCTCCAGATACGGCGCCAGCAACATCCGGGAGACGGTCTCCATGTGGTAGACCATCGCCCACGTCGCGTACAGCGGATGGCGCACCAGGCCTTCCAGGCGCGGGCGCATGTGCCTCTCGACGCGCGCGGGCATGTCCACGGTCAGGCCGACGCGCAGGCCCGGCCTCACGACAGCGCTCCGAGTGCCGCCGCGCGCACCGCGTCGGCCGCGGCCGAGAACGGCATCGCCGCGGCGGCGGCGTGCGCGGCCCGGCCCATCGCCTGCAGGCCCGCGGCGTCCGCCATCAGCGCCAGCAGCGCGTCGGCCAGCAGCGGCGGCGCTTTTTTCGGCGTCGGGTAGTGTACCAGGCGGCCCGCGTCCGGCGGCAGGACGTCGCGCACGCCGTAGTGGTCGCTGGCGAGGACCGGCAGGCCCGCGTGCATGGCCTCCACGACGTTGAGGCCGTAGCTCTCGTGCACCGACGGTGAGACGAAGAGATCGGCCAGCTGAAGGTGGACGCGCTTGGCCGACGCGTCCAGGTAGCCGGGGAAGACGACCTTGACCTGCTTCAGGCGCGCCGCGGCCGCGCGCACTTTCTTGTGATAGGCCTGCCCCATCATGAAGGCGGGCTCTCCGCAGACGAACAGGCGCACGTCGCGTCCGGCCAGACGCCCGTCGGTCTCCAGAAGGCGCAGGGCCTCGAGCAGTAGATGAATTCCCTTTTCCGGCGAGATGCGCGAGAGCGTCATCAAGACGAACGTGTCCGGTCCGATCTCGTGGTAGTCGCGCAGCTCGTCGGCGCGGTTCTTCTCGGCCTCGGTCGGCTCCGACGCCCAGACGCCCCACGGCACCACGGCGATGCGGCGGCGCAGCTCCTCATCCGGGACTAATTCCGAATAACAGCGGCGAATCGTCTCGGCCATCGCGGTCGACGGCACGATGATGCGCCGCGAGTGCGCGACGGTCTCGCGCTGCTTGTCGAAGACGAGCTTGAGCACGTCGGGCAGGACCCGGTCGACGCCCGCCGAGCGCAGGCGCTCGTGCACGCGCGTGAGATTTTCCGGCGCGAAGAAGCGGCGCAGATAGAGCTTGTTGAAGTAGTCGACGACGTCGACGTGCCAGATCGACGTGATCGCGTAGCCGGCCTGCGCCAGCGGCGCCAGCGTCGGGCCCTCGGAGATGTCGTTGACGACGATCGCGGTTTGCGAGGGCCGCAGCTCCTCGCGCCGCGACAGGATCCAGTCGGTCGTCTCGCGTTCGAAATCGCGGCAGAAGCGCGCGTAGGCCAACTCGCCGAGTTCGACGAGTCCTTCCGCGCGCGCGGCCAGGCGCGTATAATCGACGCCTTCTCCCGGAGACTCCGGACCGGAGCCGAGCACCCGCAGACGCCAGCTCTCGTCCGGCTTCCAATGGCGCACAAGCTGAAGACCGACCATGGCGCCGCCGCCGAGGGGGGTGCGGTCCATCGGATAGCCCAGGTGGCTGGCGACGAAAACGAGATTCTTCAAGCCTTGGAATTATATAATTACGCCGGTCGCCGCGCCCGGCGAACCGGAGGCTCACTATGAACGCATCATCGAAGACGATCGTCGTGGCCGGCGGCGCGCGTACGCCCATCGGACATCTGTCGCGCTCGCTGTCGGGCCTGACCGCCGACGCGCTGCTGGTCGACGCTCTCGTCGCGACGATGGAGCGCTCGCGCCTGCCCAAAGACGCCGTCGACGGCGTGATCGCGGGCTGGGTCGGACAAGGATTCCAGGCGCCCAACATCGCCCGCGTGGCCGCCCTGCGCGCGGGTCTGCCCGAGCGCGTGCAGTCGGTGACCGTGCAGAACAACTGCGTGTCCTCCATCGAGTCGATCGCGTCGGCCGCGCGCTTCATCATGGCGGGCGAAGGCGAGCTCTACCTCGCCGGCGGCACCGAGGTCATGTCGCGCCTGCCCTACACCATCGACGGTTCGCGCGCGGCCAAGGCCCTGCGCAGTCTCGACACGGTGAAGGCGAAGTGGGGGGAACTGCTGACGACCCCCGATGTGTCCGTCGTCGACGCGATGGAGGCCGGCCTCACGGACCCCGTCGAGAAGATCAATATGGCCGGCACCGCCGAGGTCTGCGCGCAGATGTACGGCATCGGCCGCGACGAGCAGGACGCCTATGCGCGCGAGAGCTTCCGCCGCAGTCTCGCGGGCTGGAAGTCCGGCTTCTACGACACGCACGTGGTCCCGGTGACGCGCGACGGCAAGGCCGTCCTCGACAAGGACGAATACCCGTTCCTGCGCGAGGACTTGGTCGAGAAGCCGCAGATGTTCGCCAAGGCGCCCGTGCTGTTCGACAATTCCGCATACTCTCTGAAGGATTTTTATCGCGACTACGGCCGCCACGTCGAAGGAAAATCCTATCAGGAGGGAATGAAGGGCGGCGTGACTTTGTTCAACTCCTGCGGCCGCTCCGACGGCGCGGCCGCGGTGATCGTGACCACGGCGGAGAAGGCGAAGGCTCTGGGCCTCGAGGTTCTAGCCGAGATCAAGGGCTGGGGCTTCGTCGGGAACAATCCCGCGCACATGGGCGTGGCCCCCGCGCTTGCCGCCCCGGTCGCGCTTCAGCGCGCGGGCGTCTCCTTCGACGCGCTCGACCAGATTGAACTGCACGAGCCGTTCGCGGCCACCGTGCTGTCGATCTTCAAGCTGGGCCGCGAAAAATTCGGCCATGACTGGGCGGCCAAGAACGCCTCCGGCGCGCTCAATCCCAACGGCGGCTCCATCGCCGTCGGCCACCCGCTGGGTGCGACCGGCGCGCGCTTGATGCTCAACCTCGTCCACGCGCTGAAGAAGAACCCGAAGGGCCGCTACGGAATGCTGGCGGCCTGCGCGGGCGGCGGCATGGGCGGCGCGCTCGTCGTCGAGCGGCGCTGACCGGGCTCGGGCTCGACCCAAAAGAAAGGTCCAAGAAGGAAGCCCGCCGCGTAGGCGAGGTGGTGAAGGGGGATGAGTGCCGTGCCGCGCGCGGCGACGCGCATGCCGTGCGCGCGCGCGGCCGCCGCGGTCTCCAGCCCAAGCCACGTCGCGTACGCAGCCAACGGCAGCGCGGCGGCGGCGCTGGGACGAATCGCGAGCGCGGTGAGATATACGGCGAAGAGCGGCGGCGCCAGATGCACGGGCCGCAAGATCGAAGGCATTCGACTGGCCGTCTGTCGGCGCCCCGCGCCCGACCGAAACGTCTGCGTCAGGAATCCGCGCCAGCCGGAGCGGCGCCGATGATAGACAAATAGGTCGGGATCGTATAGCGCGCGGCCTCCGCGCCGGCGGATGCGTTCCAATAGGAGGTTTTCCTCGGCCGAGGCAAGCTTCTCGTCGAAGCGCAGTCCCTCCGGCCCGTCGGCGTCGGCGCGGAAGGCGAGGCTGCACAGCATCAGGCTCTCCTCTCCGGCCGCGCGTGCGGCGCCGACCGGGCGATAGCGCGCGCGCATGTTCCATGCGCCCAGACGCGAAGAGAGCACGTGTCCGACGGCGGTCTCGAATTTTGAACTGTCCGGCGGCGTCATGTTGGGCCCGCCGACGGCCGCGACGCTCGCGTCTTGCGCGAAGCGGGCGGCGGTCGCCGCAAACAGCCCGGGCGGGACGACGACGTCGTCGTCGAGAAAATGAAGAATCCGTCCCGCCGCGCTTGCGGCGGCGAGATTGCGCGCCCGGCCGCGCGAGGACGGCGGTATTTCAAGCGCGCGCACTCGCGGCTGGCGGGCGGCGGCGGCCGCGGCGACGGCATGCGCGTCCGGATCGGGGCCGTTGACGACGACCAGAACCTCGCCGACCTCTTCCAGGTCTGCGGCGAGCACGCTGTCCAAGCACGCGCGCAGAAGGCCGGGGCGGGCGCGGGTCAGCAGGACGACCGACAGCGGCGCGCTCACGGCGCGGCGTCCAACAGCGCGCGCGCCTGGTCCGCGCGGCCGCGGCTTTGCAGGAGGGCGGCCAGGTCCTCGCGTACTCGCCGGGACTCCGGCCAAAGCCGCTGCGCCGCGCGCAGGTCGTTTTCCGCGGCGTCAAGGTTCCCGTCGCGCCATTCCGCCAGGCCCAGGTTGCAGCGCGCGCGGGGGACGTCGGGATCCGCGGCGACGGTCGCCGCGAAATAGGCCTCGTCGCTTCGAAATACCGGCAGGCGCAGTTGGCCCAGTTCGATCCAGGCCGCGGCGACGGCGCCGCAGAGAATCAGGGCCGCGCGACGCGCGCGCGGGGTCCGTCCGAAAGGAGCGGCAGCGAGCGCGGACAGAGCGAGGCAGACGCCGGCGGAAGCGAAATAAAGATAGCGGTCGGCCGTCAGGTTGCGCATCACGACGATCCCGCTCACAGGAACGAGCGCGGCCGGAATCCACAGCAGTCCCGCCGACAGCAGCGGCGCGCGCCGC
>JABEUV010000024.1 GCA_013044195.1 Elusimicrobiota bacterium
CGGCGCCGGGCCGCCGCACCGCCGCCGCGCGACGCTGAGCGGCGGTCAATAATCACGGAACGTCGTAAGATTTGTCGAGACCGTGGTCATGCACCCGCGACGATGGCTTGACGGACAGCAAGGCCGGCAGGCGCTCGGCAAATTCCCGATCGGACGGGAACATCTCTTCAAGCGGCAGACGCTCGGGCTCGGACCAGAACAGGTCGACGACGTCGTCGCCGTTACCGCCGAGGAGCAGGTTGCCGCCGTCGCGCTCCACCAGCCAATAGGACGCGACGATCTGGATGGGAGCCTGCGTGGACAGATGCGCGCCCTCGCTGGAATACAGCGCGCGCGTCAGGCGCACGCGCAGGCCGGTCTCCTCCATGAATTCCCGGCGCAGGGCGTCGGCCGGACCCTCGCCGATCTCCACGCCGCCGCCGGGGAAATTCACGAAGGTGCGGCCGCGAAAAATGGAGCGCGTGAGCAGGACCTTGCCGCCCTCGCGCAGGACGCCGTAGACGCGACAGGAAAACGCGCGCGGCACGGCCGGAGCGGTCATCCTAGAAAATGAGCGACCGCGTCTTTGGCGCCGCTCAGGATCGGGTCGCCGTCGCCCACCAACAGCGCGTCGAAGTCCAGCCCGCGCAGACGCGCCAGAGAGCGCCGCAAGAGCGCCGGGTCTTCCTGCTTGTCCTCGGCGACCAGGCCCAGGCGACCGAACGGCGCGATCAGCGCGTCGCCCACCAGCAAGGCCCGCCGCTCCGGCCACAGCAAGGCGAACTCCCCCGGCGTTTTGCCGGGCATATGCACCACGGTCAGGCCGAACAGGTCCTCGCCGTCGCGCACCGTGATGTCCGCGCGCACGCCGGCCTGCGCGACCTCGGCCTCGTGCAGGACCACCGGCACGGACCAGCGCTCCAGCACCCGGTCAAGCGCGCGCAGGTGGGCGCGATTGGTGATGGCGACCGCGTCCGGCTTCAGTCCCGCCGCGTCCAGATAGGAAAAATCGTCGTCGGAGGGAAGAACGGGATCGACCATCACCGTGCCGCGCTCGGTCTTCAGCAGGTGGCCGTTAAAATTAAAGCGTCGCTCCGGATTGAAACGCGACCAGCAATACGCGCCTTCGAACAAGCGAATCACGCGAGGGATAGTGCCTTTTTTTCGAGCCGGCCGTCCATTCCAGCGGCGGGGATCCGTAGGCGGGGTCCTTGGACCCCCCTCCGCGCTGGGTCCTGGGACACTAGGCGCGGACCGCTTTTCGTGGTTCAATGAAGGCATGAGACGCCTGAGACTTCTGCTGGCCCTGGGTCTGGCTCTCCCCGCCCATGCCGCCGTGCTGGTCGAAGGCGAAGGCGCGTTCTCCGGCCTGCCGGCCCTGCCTCCGTCCGCGATTTCCGTCTCGGCCGCCGCGCCCGCGCTGACCGCGCCGTCCCTGCTGTCGGCCCCGATTTCATCAGACAAGCCGCTCGCGTCGGACGCCACGCCCGCGGCCGCCGCGGTTGCCGCGCCCGCTTCGGCGCGTCCTGCCGTCTCGCGCGCCGAAGAAACCGCCCGACTGCGCGCGTTGTTCGCCCGGCTGGACGCCGAATTCCCCCTCCCCGACGGCTCACCGACCGCCGCGGTCCGCGCCCGCGTGCGTGGTCAGCTTCTCTCCGCCGCCCGCGAGTACACCGATCCGGAGGCCGACCTGCTTGAGACCGTCGCCACCGAGTCCGACCGCGCTTTGGTCCGCATCCAAAATCGCCTGGACGCCGGAGACATCGACCCTGCGCGCACCGTGCGCCTGTCGGAAAGCGACCCGCCCATCGCCGATGAAACCCATGCCCGCATCGGCGTCTACCCGGTGGCCGCCGATCCGTTCCAGTGGGGCCATCTGCTCGTCGCATTGCGCGCCGTCGGCGAGTTGGGCGTCGACAAGGTGGTCTTCGTGCTGGCCGGCGACGACCCGCGCAAGCCGACCTTGACTCCGGTCGCCGACCGCCACCCGATGGGGCGCGAGGTGCTGGCGCTTTTCGCGCCGTTCTTCGCCTACTCGCCCATCGCCGTGGGCACCACGCTTGACGGGGAGACCAATATCTTTCGCATTCTCGCGTTGAACCCGGAGCGCCGCGTGGACGCCTGGTACATGGTCGGCGACGACCACTACCGCCTGGTCGACAAGAATGGAAACCCCGACACCTTGCCTAAGCTTGAGGCGAACTTCGCGCGCCCGCTGGGCCACAGCCCGACCTTGCACGCCCTGAAGGTCGCCTTCATCCACCGCGAGGGAACCTCCGGCTCGATCGACACGCCGCTCGACGTCAAATTCCTCGACAACGTGGGCTTCGACGCCTCGTCGACGCAGGTGCGCGGCGGCCGCCACGCTTTGATGCCCTACGCGGCCTACGACTACGCGCGCCGCAACATGCCCGGACTCTACAACCCGCCCACCGACGACGGCTCCGGCCGCTAGAAAAGCGTCGGGCCCCGCGGGACGGCCGGGGCCCGTTTTCGCGTCAAACTGGTGCGCAGGGAGGGACTCGAACCCTCACGCCTTTCGGCATACGCCCCTCAAACGTACGCGTCTGCCAGTTCCGCCACCTGCGCGTGAGACGAACGGCTTACTTTTTACCGGCCGGGGCCGCTGGAGACGAGGGAGCGGACGGGGCCGTCGGCGCCGGAGCCGACGCCGCGGGAGCGGACGCCGGAGACTGCGGCTCGGAGTACTTCGACGTCACGCTCGAAAGGCTGGAGCGGTTCTGCAAGACCGTCATCAACAAGGACGTGATCGCAAACGTCATGGCCAAGCCCGCGGTGAACTTCTTCATGAAGCTGGAGCCGCTGGGCGTGGTGATCAGGGAGTCCCCGCCGCCGCCGAACATCTGAAGTCCCGCGCCGCGCCCGGTTTGCAGGAGCACGAACAGGATCATGAACAGGCACGCCAACACGTGAACGGCCATCACAAAGTGATACATGAGGCTCCAATTATAGCTTTTTTTAGACGCTCAGGACGCCAACGCCACCAATCCGGGAAGAGCCTTGCCTTCCAGCAGTTCCAGGCTGGCGCCGCCGCCGGTCGAACAGTGGCTCATCTTGGACGCCAGCCCGGTCTTGGCCAGCACGGACAGGCTGTCGCCGCCGCCCACGATGGTAGTGGCGCCGTTCTTGGCGGCCTCGGCCATGGCTTCGGCCACGGCGACGCTGCCCTTAGCGAAGGCCTCGATCTCGAAAATGCCCATGGGGCCGTTCCAGAAGATGGTCTTGGCCTTGCCGATCTGCTCTTGGAAAAACTCAATGGCGTGCGGCCCAATGTCCACACCGATCAGGTCCGGCGGGATGGACATGGCCTGCGTGACCGTCACGGCCGCGTCCGGCTTGATCTCGCGCACCGCCAGGTGATCGGCCGGCAGCAGGCACTCCACTTTCTTGCTGTAGGCCTTCTCGATGACGCGCTTGGCCGCCTCGATCTGGTCTTTTTCCAACAGGGACTTACCGATGTTGATGCCCTGAGCGGCAAGAAACGTGTAGGCCATGCCGCCGCCGATGAGCAAGGCGTCCACGCGGTCCAGCAGTTTGTCCAGCACGCCCAGCTTGTCGGAGACCTTCGCGCCACCGATGATGGCCAGAAACGGCCGCTGGGGGTTGCCGATGACGCGGTCCAAAAATTCCAGCTCGCGCTGAACCAGGAAGCCGATCGCGCCGGGCAGGAATTTAGTCACGCCCGCCGTGGACGCGTGCGCGCGGTGCAAAGCGCCGAACGCGTCCTGAATGAAAAGATCGCCGTGCTTGGCCAGCGCCTTGGCGAAGGCGGGATCGTTGGCTTCCTCCTCGGCGTGAAAGCGCAGGTTCTCCAACAGAAGAACGCCGCCGGGCTTCAGCGCCGCCACGGCCTTGTCGGCCTCGGGTCCCACGCAGTGGGCGGCGAAGGCCACGGGTCTCTTAAGAAGCTTCGCCAACTCCTCCGCGACGGGCTTGAGCGTGAACTTTGGCTCCGGCTTGCCCTTGGGGCGGCCCAGGTGCGCGATCAGCACCACCTTCGCGCCGCCGTCGATCAAAGCCTGAAGCGTCTTCAACGTCTCGCGGATTCGGGCGTTGTCCTCGATCTTGCCCCCCTTCATGGGGACGTTGTAGTCGACGCGCACCAGCACGCGCTTTCCTTTCACGACCATGTCCTGCAGGCGCTTCAGCTTCAGAGCGGGCTTCTCGGTCATACAGTTCCTTGTCGGTGAGGGTCAGTCCTTAAGTTGTTAAGTTGTTGCAGCAACAACTTAACAACTTAAGGACTGACCCTCCACTGCATCAGTAGATGTTCTTGCCCATCGCGGAGCAGATGAGCTCGGCGGCGAGGACGGCGGTGGCGTTCTGGGTGTCTTCCAGGGGGTTGACCTCGACTAAGTCGAGGCCGACCATGCGTTCGGAGTCGGCGACCAGTTCCATGAAGAGATGGCTTTCGCGGTAGGTGAGGCCGCCGCGCTTGATGGTGCCGGTGCCGGGGGCGTTGCCCGGGTCCACGGAGTCAATGTCGAAGCTGACGTGGAAGCCGGCGGTGCCGTCGCTGGCCATGTCGATGGCCTGCTCGGTCACCACCCCCATCCCGTAGCGGTCGATTTCCTGCATGGAGAAGACGCGGATGCCGGACTTGCGGATATTGACGGCCTCCGCGCGGTCCACGTCCCGGATGCCGACCAGCACCACGTTGCGCGGATCGATCTTCGGAGAAAATCCCCCCAGGCGCGCGAAGTCCTTGTGGCCCATGCCCAGCAGGTGCGCCAGCGGCATGCCGTGCACGTTGCCCGTCGGAGACGTCTCCGGCGTGTTGATGTCCGCGTGCGCGTCCACCCAGATCAGGCCCACTTTGCGGCCCTTGTCGCGCAATGCGTGCGCCACGCCCGACACCGAACCCACCGCCAAGCTATGGTCGCCGCCCAGCGTCAGCGGCACGGAACCGTTGGCCACGGCCTCGTAGGTGTGCTTCTCAAGCTCGGTGCAGACCTTCAGGATGGCCGCGGCGTTCTTGAGCTTGCCCGTGGCCGGCGCGGCGGGAGCCTTCGGCACCGTCAGGTCACCGGCGTCGGTGACCTCCAGGTCGAGGGCTTCCAGGCCCTCGACCAGGTTGGCGCGGCGCACCGCCGCGGGCCCGCCCGAGGCGCCCCGCTTGGAGGCGCCGTAGTCGAGCGGCACGCCGATGATCGTCGCGTGCTTCTTCTTGCTGGCCAAGGCTTTGCGTTACGCCGCGACGCCGACTTTCTTGGCGATGTGCGCGACCAGGTCCACGACGCGGTTGGAGTAGCCCCACTCGTTGTCGTACCAGCCGAACACCTTGACGAGCGTGCCGTCGACCACGTCGGTCTGCGTGGCGTCGAAGATGGAGCTGTGCGGGTTGCCCATCATGTCGCGCGACACCAGCGGCTCGTCGCAATACTGCAGGAAGCCCTTGAGCTTGCCGGAAGCGGCGGCCTTCTTGAACGCCTCGTTGACCTCTTCCTTCGTGACGGCCTTATTGACCACGACCGTCAGGTCCACGATGGAGACGTCCTGCGTGGGCACGCGCATCGAGCAGCCGTTGAGCTTGCCCTTGAGCTTCGGCAGAACCAGGCCGATGGCCTTCGCCGCACCCGTGGACGACGGGATCATGGAGACGGCGGCCGCGCGCGCGCGGCGCAGGTCGGTGTGGCGCTGATCCAGCAGATTCTGGTCGTTGGTGTAGGAATGGATCGTCGTCATCAGGCCGCACTTGACGCCG
>JABEUV010000186.1 GCA_013044195.1 Elusimicrobiota bacterium
CTTCATTTCGGACAAGATCGCGAGTGCGGCCTTGCGCGGGTCGGGCGCGTGCGTGATGGGCCGGCCGATCACCACGTAGTCGATGCCCAAGGCCGCGGCCTCTCCCGGCGTCATCACGCGCGACTGATCGTTGAGGTCCGCGCCGCGCGGGCGGATGCCGGGCGTTACGAACTTCAGTCCCAGGTCCGGCAGTTGGCGGCGCAGCCAGGCGACCTCGCGGGGCGAGCAGATGGTCGCGTCGGCGCCGGCCGTCCAGCCGGTCCGCGCCAGGGACTTGGCGAGTGCTGGCAGGCGCGCCTCCGGGTGGAACATTTTCACGTCCTTCGGCGCCATGCTGGTCAGCACGGTCACACCCCATAATTTCGGCCGCGGCGAGACCTCGGCCGCGGCGCGCACCATGTCCGCGCCGCCCATCAGGTGCAAGGACACCGCCTCGACGCCCAGGCGCTGGGCTTCCTGCACCGCGTGCGCGACCGTCTGTGGGATGTCGTGGAACTTGAGGTCCAGGAACACCTTGCCGCCGCTCTTGTGCACCAGGTCCACGGCGCGCTTGCCGTGCGCGGTGAAGAGCCGCAGCCCGACCTTGTACCAAACGATCAAGTCCTTGAGCGACTTGAGCAGTTCTTCCTCTCGGCGGATCGTGTCCACGTCCAGGGCGACGATGATCTGGGTCACGGCACGCTCCTGCGTTCGCGCGAATCGTCGCGGAGGAATTCCGGGGAAAGCGGGGCTACCGCGAACGCGGATCTGTTTCGTGCGCCGCCCGGTCCTCTCGGTCCGAGCGGGTGCTCGCGGCCCCAGTCGATCGTCACGCGTGGTTCGGCGTACCCCGCCGAAACGATTAGACTATTTTCGTTTCTCGCCCGTCAAAGACGAGTCGGAACGCCCGTATCGAGTAATCCCGCGACTTGCCATCAGAATGTCATAATTATCATCAGTGTCCAACAGACTGGCTTCAAAAGGTAATTAGAAGTCATCCGACCCGCTTGAGAAAAATCGAGATGCAACCCCATGTTCACGGCGGTAATTTCGACTTTTACAGGCGTGGTATACTGCTTCATCAGCCATGATACGCGTCGATATTAGGCCGGAGTTGTTGCGCTGGGCGTGCCGGAGGTCGGGGATCGCGGGGGACGCGCTGGCTCACCGTTTCCCTCAATTTCAGGCCTGGGTGAGCAAGGAAGTCCGTCCGACTCTCAAGCAGGTCGAGCAGTTCGCCAAAGCCACCTATACTCCCATCGGCTTTCTGTTCCTTCCGGAGCCGCCCGTCGAGCAGGTTCCCATCCCGGATTTCCGGACGGTCGCCGGAAAGAAAGTCCGTCAGCCCAGTCCGGACCTGCTCGACACCATTTATATCTGCCAGCAACGGCAGGAATGGTACCGGGACTACGCCCGGTCCTGGGGGGAGACTCCGCGTGCCTTCGTGGGCAGCGCGCGTGTGGCAAGTGGTATCGAGGCGACCGCCCGCGACATCCGAGAGAAACTGGGCTTGGACGTCCAGGAGCGGGTGAGAATTTTCACCTTCGTCGACGCGCTGCGCCTTTTTATGGAGCAAGCCGACGCGATGGGCGTCCTGGTGATGTGCAGCGGCGTGGTGGCGGGCAACAATCGGCGGCGTCTTGATCCCGACGAGTTCCGGGGCTTCGCGATGAGCGACGATTTGGCGCCGCTGATCTTCATCAATGGAGCCGACACGAAAGGGGCTCAGATGTTCACCCTTGCCCACGAGTTGGCCCATGTCTGGCTTGGGCAATCCGCCGTCTCCAACGCGCAGGCGTCCGAGGTTTCGGGCAATGAGGTCGAGCGCTGGTGCAATCAAGTCGCGGCGGAACTGCTTGTACCGATCGCGTTGTTCCGGCAGGACTATCGCGAGGATGAAGATCTTCACGTCGAACTCAATCGTTTGTCCAGACGCTTCAAGGTCAGCACGCTGGTCATCCTGCGGCGCATTCGCGACCTGGGCGGCCTCAGCGACGAGAAGTTTTGGAGCGCTTATCGGGCCGAACTTGAGCGCCTGAGCGCCGTCGTGAAGAAAGACGGCGGCGGCGATTTTTATCTGACCACGGCGGCCAGGGTGAGCAAACGCTTCGCGCGCGCCGTCATCTCGAGCACCTTGGAAGGCCAGACTTTGCATCGCGACGCATTCCGCATGCTGGGATTTTCGAAACTGGATACCTTCCGCCAGCTTGGACGCGGCCTGGGAGTGACCGTCTAAATGCCGCCCGCGACCTATCTGCTGGACGCCAACGTTTTCATCCAGGCGAAGAACCTCCATTACGGCCTGGACTTCTGCCCGGCGTTCTGGGATTGGCTCGTCAAGAACAACTCGGACGCGCGTGTGTTCAGCATCGAAAAGGTCGGCGACGAAATACTGGCCGTCAACGACGAACTCGCGGCATGGGCGGATCAGCGCGGAGGCGGCTTTTTTCTGCCGCCGGACGAGCCGATGCTCCCGGTGCTCGCCCAAGTCAGCGCCTGGGCCACCACCCACGTTTTGAGCAACGGCCAGCGATATTCTCCGGCGGCGGTGAGCACGTTCCTTCAGGTGGCGGACTACTATCTGGTCGCCCACGCGCTGGCGCACAATCACGTCGTCGTAACGCATGAAGTCGCCGCCGCGACGACAAGCAGGATCAAAATCCCCAACGCCTGCATCGCCCTCGGCGTCAAATCCATGACTCCCTACGAAATGCTGCGGCGCGAGCGCGCGCTATTCGTTCTCGGAGCGGGCAAATAAATGAACAATCAAACTAAAGGTATCGAGTTCGAAAAGCACTGCATGGATTTTCTTCAGCAACTTGGATTTGCATCTCTGAAACAGATACGTCGAAGCGGCGACCAGGGCGCCAATATGAAAGCATGCGAGCATAAAAACTTGACGCCTAACCATTGTGTAGAGCGGCAGGCCACCCCGTTTGGGTGGGCAGTTGAAGCGACTGCCGCTCAGCCCCTGCGTCCGACATACATCCGTGGATAATGACACGCAGACGTTTTGCCGGATGATTCGAAATCGCTCCGATGAAAATCGGCGGGCGATCGCCTTGTTCCCAATCCCCCTCAGCGTAGTGAGTCCGGCATTCTCAATTCTCCGACAAGAATTGGACTCGATGGTTCGGACAATCTATTTGCTGGCTATTAATGACCTCGCGGAGAGACGGCGACTGATTCGACAAACGCTAAAGGGTGAACGGTGGCGAATCAAAGGTGCTAACGGAAAGAGCCGAAAGGTGACCGATCGGGAAATGGTTGAACTCGCCCAGAAGCTCAGAGGATGGACCAAGTCCGTATATCGTTTCGGTTGTGCATTCACTCACCTCTCGGATTTTCACAACCATTTTGCCCAGAATCCGTTTGATGGTCTTTCAGAATACGAGCGCTTTGATGTGCTTGCGCACATGCGCCAATATCACGGGGGGCCAGAAAGCGATAACCCCAACATGAATGAGCTTTCAATTTATATTCCGATGGTATTCCGGAAGATTTCTGAAAATTTGCTGTGTTATGTCGAACATCTTGAGCGTGATGAAGTTGGCACGGCTGAGTACTTGTGATGCCGAACCATTTGATTGACCCGACGGCGGCCCGGAGGCCGCGTCCCGAAGGCTGTGGAAATTGTCGTAGCCTTTGGTTGGTGTCCTGATTCTAGTCGATTCGTTTCTCCGTTTTCATCTCAATCCACGGCCAA
>JABEUV010000187.1 GCA_013044195.1 Elusimicrobiota bacterium
ATTTCCACGGTGATCGCGCTGATTCCGTCGTCGCTGTCCGGCGTGAACGCGCCGCTGGCGCGCGCGGTCGTCGGCGGCCTTCTGGCGGCGACGTTCTTTACGCTGAACTTCCTGCCCGCGCTGTATGTGCTGGCGAAGAGGAAGGCGTGAGGCGTCTTGGAGGCGCATGGCCCGACGGGTCCGCGACGTCGTCCGTGACGCGGCGCTGACTCTGCGCGTCGCGTCCGTGCACGGCCGGCGGCCCGGCGCATGAGCCGCGCGGCCCCGCGTTCGCACCTCGCGATCCTTGCCGTGCTGGTCGCGACCTTGATTCCGGCGGCGCTTCTGTCGTTCTGGCGGGACCAGCGCCGCGACGAGCGCCAGGAAGACGCGCTGGAGCAGGATATCGCCGTGCTGCGCAGTCTGCCGAATCTGCGCGGCGGTGTGCGCCGCGTCGACCTGCTGACCGAGCTGTGCCGGTCCGGCCGCGGCGGGCAATGGCCGGCCAAGCGCGTTTCGGCGGCGGCTGCGCTGAACGGCCGCGCGGCGGAGTTGCGGCCCTACTGCGCCGAGACGACGCTGTCGTCCGGCTGCGCGGATGTCGAGCGCGCGCTCGCCGCCTTCCTGGAGGGCGAGGATCGATTGGTGTCGGCGCGGGGCGGCTCGTCGGCGGACGCGGCGCGCGGGAAGCGCGACGAAATCCTCGATGCGCTCTCGTCTCTGGGCGATGCGGCCTCCGACGAGTTGGAGTGGCGCCTGGCGCGGGCGCGCGGCGACTCGCTGAAGTCCGAACTTGTGAGGCTCCTCGTGGAGTTGGCTTCTTCGGTGCTGGGCGTCCTCCTGCTCTACGTCTTCGTTCTTCGGCCGATCGCGCTGATCGACGAGGCCGGTGGGCGCTGGCATCTGGGCGAGGACTGGTCGGCCTCCGTCTCGCCCGCGATCGCGGAGCTGCGCAGCCTGGCGTCGCGCTTTTCGGACATGGCGCGCCGCCTCAACGCCCAGTTCGAACGCGAAAAAGAACTCAACGAGTTCAAGACTAGTCTGGTCTCCGCCGTCAGCCACGAGTTCGGCAACGCGCTGTCGATCATCAACAACGCGGTGTTCCTGCTTGCGGAGCGATTGTCGGCCGAGCAGCGCGTCGAGGCGGAGCCTTTGTTTGAAATCGTGCGCTCGAACGTCGAGGTCTTGAGCGGCGAAGTGCTCAACGTGCTCAGCCACGGACGCGTCGAGGCCGGCCGCCTCGACGCCGCGGTGGAAGCCGCGGACGTCAAAGGGCTACTGCGCACCTCGGCGCGCCGCATGCGCCCGCTGTGCCTGCGCAAGAAGCTGCGTCTCACCCTGGAACTTCCCGAGAACGTCCCCGCGCTACGCGCCGATCCCGCGATCCTGAGCCTGGCGATCAGCAACCTCCTGAGCAACGCGATCAAATACACGCCGGAGAAGGGCAGCGTCGCCGCCGGCCTGCGTTCGGAGCCCGGACGTCCCGGCGTCTACCGTTTTTTCGTGCGCGACACGGGCATCGGTCTGTCCGAGGAGGACAAGACGCGCATCCTGCGCGGCCATTACCGCACCGAGCAGGGCCGGCGCATGACGCCGAAGGGCTTCGGCATCGGCTTGTCGCTGACGCGGCGCATCGTGGAGGCGCACGGCAGTCGGCTGGACGTCGACAGCCGTCTTGGGGTCGGCTCGGAGTTTTCGTTCGCGCTTACCGAATGGGGCGGGGGCCGCGTCGACGCGCGCAAGGCCGCGCGGCCGGGGGCGTCGTCGTGAGGGCGGCGCTGCTTGCCGCGGCGCTTGCCGCCGCCGCGCCGACCTGGGCCGATCCTGGCCAGTTGTCCGGCGGGTCCTGGGGCTATCACGATCAGAACGGAAACTTCGTGCTCAATCCGCAATTGCCCGCCGGTTTCGGCTGGGCTCAAGGCTCGGACCCGGAGCCGGTGACCGTCGGCGGCAAGCACGGCTACGTCGACCGCAAAAAGAAGCTCGTGATTCCGGGACGCTTCGACGACGCCGGACGCTTCTGCGAGGGGCTGGCCGCCGTCGCGTACCATGGGCGCTACGGCTTCATCGATCGGCGCGGACATTGGGTCATCGAGCCGCGCTTCGAGTCCGCCGGATCGTTCTTGGGCGGCCTGGCGCCGGCCGCGACCGGCGGACGCTGGGGTTTCGTCGACCGCCGCGGGCGCTGGGTGATCCGGCCGGATTTCGAGAGAGCGCGCGAATTCTCCGAGGATCGCGCCGCCGTCCGTATTCACGGGCTGTGGGGCTACGTCGACCGCCGCGGTCGCTGGTCGGTGCTCGCGCGCTACGATCATGCCTCCAGTTTTGAGAACGGGCGCGCGCACGTCCGCGCGGGCGGTTCTTCCTTCTATATCGACCGCAACGGGCGGCGCCTGCCCCCGGTGTATGCTCTGGCGCCCGCGCCGGCGCCCGCCAAGACCGGGAAACGTCGGCTGGTGCGCACCGACGGACGACGCGCGCCGACGCGCTTCGACTTCGCGCGCGGGTTTTCGGAGGGGCTCGCGGCGATCCGCGTCGACGGTCTGTACGGCTACATCGACAAGTCGGGCGCTGTCGCCATCGCCCCGGAGTTCGCCGAGGCGGGAGATTTCAGCCAGGGCTTGGCGGCGGTTCGCGTCGGCGGAAAGTGGGGCTTCATCAACCGCGAGGGTGCGATCGCCGTCGATCCGGAGTATTCCGCCGCTTGGGGCTTCTCGGAGGGTCTGTGCGCGGTCAAGTCCGGCGGCGCGTGGGGCTACATCGACGCGACCGGCCAGACCGTGATCGCACCGCAGTTCGAAGCCGCGTACGGTTTTTCTCAAGGACTGGCGCCTATCCAGCAGGACGGCAAGTGGGGCTTTATCGATCCGTCGGGCGACATCGTCATCGAGACGCAATACGACAACACGACCGGCTTCTCTCCCGACGGCACAGCCGGCGTCGAGCAGGACGGCCAGTGGGGCTTCATCGACAAGTCCGGAGCCACGGTGATCGCTCCGCGCTATGAGGCGACGTTCGGATTCACCGAAGGCTTGGCTGCGGTGCGCATGAACGGTTTGTGGGGCTATATCGACGCGTCTGGAGCCTTCGTCGTGCCCGTGCAGTATCGCGACACGCTGGGCTTCTCGCAGGGCCTGGCCGCCGTGGAGGACGACGGCGGTTCCTTCGGCTACATCGACAAGACCGGCACGATGGTCGTCCAGCCTGGTTTCGGCTGCGCGCTCAGCTTTCACGACGGTCTAGCCGCCGTGCTGGAAGGCGACAAGTGGGGCTTCATCGATCGCCGCGGCCGCCAGGCCGTCTCTCCCAGCTTCGACGCCGTGTTCGCCTACTCCGACGGGTTGGCGCTGGCGCTCGACGGCGGCGACTACCGCTACGTGGACGCCTCGGGCAACGTGGTGGTGACCCCGGAACTGGGCGACCCCGAGTCCTCCTCGAACGGACCCATGCCGACGGTCCTCAACGGCTTCATTGGCCGCAACAAAGGTCAGGTCGAGATTCCGCACTTCGACCCGGCGATGGGTCTGGCGCCGGTACTCCTCAACGGCGCGCGTGGGTATATCGACACGACCGGCCGCTACTTCTGGGTCCCGACGCCCTGATATCCTTTCGGCGTTCGAGGCGTCGATGATATGGACGCCCGCCGGGCGACATGATAGAATCCGGCCATGGATACAAAAATCTCTTCTAAGCCGTCCGCCGCACCCGTCGTCGCCAAGACCGCCGAACATGTCGAGGCGCACGACGAAAATCCCTGGCATCAGGCCATGGAGCAGCTCGACCGCGCCGGCAAGGCGATGAAGCTGGAGCCGTTCGCGCTTGAGCGCCTGCGCCACCCGAAGCGCATCCTGACCGTCTCCGTGCCGGTCAAGATGGACGACGGCAGCGTGAAGGTGTTCGAGGGCTACCGCATCCAGCACAACATGGACCGCGGCCCGGCCAAGGGCGGCATCCGCTACCACCCGCAGGTCTCGCTCGACGAGGTCAAGGCGCTGTCCTTCTGGATGACGATGAAGTGCGCGGTCGTCAACCTCCCTTATGGCGGCGCGAAGGGCGGCATCATCTGCGACCCCAAGAAGATGTCCAAGGGGGAGCTTGAGCGCATGACGCGGCGCTACACCGCGGAGATCTCCATCATCATCGGTCCCGACAAGGACATTCCGGCGCCCGATGTGAACACCAACGAGCAGGTGATGGCCTGGATCATGGACACCTACTCGATGACCATCGGCTACGCGTGCCCCGGCGTGGTCACCGGCAAGCCCATCGAGATCGGCGGCTCGCTCGGACGCAAGGAGGCGACCGGCCGCGGCGTGTTCTACGTGACGCGCGAACTGGCCGCCCGGCGCGGCTTCGACCTGCGCAAGGCCCCGATCATCATCCAGGGCTTCGGCAACGTCGGCTCCAACGCCGCGAACATCTTCGCCGAGCACGGCTGCAAGGTCGTGGGCATCTCCGACGTCACCGGCGGTCTCTACGACCCCAAGGGCCTGGACCTGCACGACATCATGCTCTACCGCGAGAAGAACGAGTCGGTCGCCAACTACGGCAAGGCCGAGCACGTGCCCATCGACAAGTTCCTGGAACTGCCCTGCGACATCCTGGTGCCGGCGGCCATGGAGAACGCGATCACGAAGTCCAACGCCGACAAGATCAAGGCCAAATACATCATCGAAGGCGCCAACGGCCCCACCTCGAACGACGCTGACCGAATCCTTAACGCCAAGGGCGTCATTCTGGTGCCCGACATCCTGGCCAACGCCGGCGGCGTCACCGTCTCCTACTTCGAGTGGGTCCAGGACATGCAGTCGCTGTTCTGGAGCGAGAAGGAAATCAACGCGCGCCTGCAGGAAATCATCGTCGGCGCGTTCACCGAGGTCTACGACCTTCACGAGAAGGAGAAGGTCGACATGCGCACGGCCGCGTTCATGGTCGGCCTGCGACGCCTGGGCAAAGCCGCCTCGATTCGCGGCATGTACCCCTAATGAGGGCGGCCGCCGCGGCGTTGACTTTCGTCCTGGCCGCTTCCGCGGCTTGGGCGGCGATCGACTACGCGGCGGCCGACCATCTCTACTGGCACCGCTACGACGGCGGCAATTTGGCGCTGTGCGTCAAAGCGCTCGACGGCCTGTTGGCGGGAGCTCCCGACGATCCGGGCCTGTTGTGGCGCAAGGGCCGGGCCTTGGTCCGCCTTGGCGAGGAGCAAAAAAAGAAGTCGGACAAGCTTGCGGATTACCTGCAAGCGGAGGACCTGCTCAAGCGCGCGTCCGAGGCGGACTCAAAAAGCGTCGACGCGCATTTTTGGTACGGTGTGGCGATGGGCCGGCGCGGCGAGACGCAGGGCATACTGCACTCCCTGTTCCTGATCAAGCCGATCCGGCGGGAGATGAGCGAGGTCGTGGCCCTGGATCCGAACCACGGCGGCGCGCACCGCGTGCTGGGCGAAATTCTCTGGCAGGTGCCCGGCTTCGCCGGCGGCGATAAAAAGAAAGCTCTTGAAGAATACGAGACCGCGGTCCGCCTCGACCCGCGCTACACCGCCAACTATCAGGTCCTGGCCCAAGCCTATCTGTATTTCGGGCGCACGGACGACGCGGTGCGCGTGCTGAAGTCCGTCGCGGCGGTGAAGGATCCCGAGGACCCCGCCCAGTATCCCGAAGACGCGGCCGACGCCGCGAAGCTGCTCGCGAAGTTGGGGCGCTGAAGCTTTCCTCCCCGCGACGATGCGGCGTAAGAGCCGCGCAAA
>JABEUV010000188.1 GCA_013044195.1 Elusimicrobiota bacterium
CATGGCCTGTTAGGTTGCATAGATTATTACTAACTAGGGACCAGTCTGTCAAGCTATTTCGACGAGGAAGTCTGGACATGTCAGGAGTCCTGAAATTATGGAGTTCGGCTTTCGTAAAACGAACCGAAGAGGGAAAACGCGTGGGGCTTGAGGGAACAAGGTAGTAGCGCGGCCGGTACCACGAACACTGTTTGAAGAGCTTGCCGACCGGCGTATCGAGCATTATTGCTCCCTTGCGCGCATGAATCTCTTTCCGGATCAGGCTGTCGTAATTGATCCCGGCCTCCTTCAAGGCCTGCTTTAAATAGGACGGCGGCTCGAAATCGGAATGATTAAAGAACACTGTGTCGGCGTATCCCGCGTATCTCTTTTCTTCGAGGAAGAGAAGAATTTTGCGGCGCGGGTCGAGTTCGTTCTCGATTTTGTTGCGCGCCTCTTTAGAGACCAGCGAGTCGACGTCGGTCTTGTGATCATCAAAGTGCTTGGCGCTTTCGGCCAGAACGCTGTAAATGCTGGGAGCGCTGAAATAATAGTTTTCTTGACCGCGAGGGATGGTGCGTACATAGAGCGCTCCATAATCAACAGTGGGCACCCCTATGGTGTCCGGCGGCAAAGTAATTTTTACGGCGTGCGGTAAACGCGCCCATTCAACCATCTTGAGTATTTCGATGTTCACTTTTTCGGTGTCGTTCATTTCCGCGCCGATCTGAGCCGCGTCGGTCGTCCGTTTGACGTACCAGTCCGTGCTCTCAAAGATGTGACGCATCACCGGATCGCTGAAGATGTAGCCGTGTCTGGCGAATATTTCATTTCTCAGGACGCGTGCGTCCGTCGTCTGCAGGTGGCTCAGCGCGCGGTCGGCATCGAGCGGTTCTCCTAAGTATCGTGCAAGGTCCCCTTCGGTGGCATAAAGCCATGAGTCGCCGCCGTAAGACCCGCGACCCGGGCTGTCGAGCCATTCTGCGATGGCTCGATAATCCGAGCCATCCTCGACGGTTTTGATGAAGTTCATGTTCTTTCGTTCGAGGGACGACAAGTCGGCAAAGGTAAACGTCGGATCATACCGATACCATGAGGCGAGAGAGAACAGCCTCTGTAAACCGGGATCCTGAAACTTGTAGCCTCGGCGCGCGATCACTTCGTTGCGCAAGTAGGAGAATGGGGTGATCCCCATTGTTCCCAGCATGCCCTGGATGTCGGTGGGAACTTCGTTCGCCCCGGAGAGATCCGCTTCGGTGTAAGAGCGGACGGATCCGAAATAGGGCTTGGATGAGATGTAGACCGCAAGATCCTTGCAGTAGGGGGTCCCGTCGGCCGTCGTCCCGACCCCATCTTCGCCGCATTCTTCGTTCTGGGCGAGAGCTCCTGTTGCACAGAAGACAAAGAGAACGGCGGCCGTGCTGAGATATCGTGACATCGCCTCGGTCCCCCCCCGAATGAATTCGATAGAGCGCTTCAGGATCGCCCTTTCCACGCGTTAGCGGGCCGAGTCGCGGGATCAGGCCAGTCCGAGACAGTATTGGGCCGCCGCGAATTTCTGTCAAGCCGGATCGTTCTTGCGGAAGATGGGCTCAGTCGACTATCACCGGTGCCACTGATTATCGTTAGTGGGTCCGGGGGACGGGCGCCAACCCCAGCCGGCGGCGCAGCGCGCGGGCCACGCGATCGGCGGAGCGGCCGTCGCCGTAGACGCGGGAGGGGCGGGACATGCGGTGCAGGCGGGCGGGATCGTCGAGCAGGCGGGAGGCCTGGCGGAAGACGGACTCTTCGTCGACGCCGACGACCTGGGCCACTCCGGCGCGCACGCCTTCGGGGCGCTCGGTAAGGCGGCGCAGAACCAAGACGGGCTTGCCCAGGAAGGCGGCTTCTTCTTGAAGGCCGCCGGAGTCGGTGAGGACCAAAGCGGCGCGCGACAGGGCCAAGGCGGCGTCGGCGGGGCCCAGCGGCGGCAGAAGGTGGACGCGCGCGCGGCCGCAGAGGGGGCGCGTGGCGGCGCGGACCTCCGGGTTCGGGTGGACGGGGATCAGCACGCGTAGGCGCGGACGCGCGGCGGCCAGGCGGCCCAGCGCGCGGTAGAGTCCGCTCAGCGCGGGGCCGAAGCTTTCGCGGCGGTGGGCGGTGGCCAGGAGCACCGCGTCGCCGGGCGCGACAGCGGCAAGAGCGCGACGCAGTTCCGGCGCATGCGCGGCGCGCGCGCGCGACAGCGTGCGGCGCAGGCTGTCCAGGCCGGTGTTGCCCACCACGATGGTGCGTTGCGCGGCGCGTCCGCGTCCCAAAGTGCGCGCGGCGTGCGCCGTGGGCGCGAAGCGCAGGACGGCGATATCATCAATCAGCGTGCGGTTGAGCTCCTCCGGAAAAGGATTGTCCGCGTCGCCGGTGCGCAAGCCGGCTTCCACGTGCGCCACGGGCACGCGCTCGTGAAAGGCGCAGAGCGCGCCGGCCAGCGCGGAGGTGGTGTCGCCTTGAACGACGACCAGGCTGGGGCGCTCGCGGCGGAGGACCGGCCCCAGCGCGGCCAGCGCGCGGGTGAACAAATCATTGAGGTCCTGACGCGGGCGCATGAGGTTTAAGTCGATGTCGGGCGTCAGGTCCAGGTCGGCGAGCGCCCGGTCGAGCAGTTGCCTGTGCTGGGCGACGGCGCAGACGCGCACGCGGATGCCGCCGCCGGCGCGCAGGGCGGCGATCACGGGCGAAAGCTTCACCGCCTCCGGGCGCGTGCCCAGCACGAACAGAACGGACGGCCGCGCGCTCACCGCGGCGCGGTCTGGCCGCGCGGGACCACGACGAGGCCGGACGGATCGACGAACCAGCGCCGCGCGTCCTCGTCGCGGTCGAAGCCCAGGCGTGCCTTGGCGGGAATTTCGTTGAAGCGATCCACCACCACGCGCCGCAGATGCGCGCCGGCGCGGATCTTGCAGAAATCCATGATGATGGAATCCTCGATGACGGCGTCGTCGTGGACGTGCACGCCGCGGCCCAAAATGGAATTCTTGATCGTGGCGTGGCGCACGAAACAGCCGTCGCCGATGATGCTGTTGGAGATTTTGCCTTCCAGTATTTTCGCGGGCGGCCCGTCGTAGCGGCCGGAGTGGATGAACCAGCGCCGGTTGTTGAGGTTGAGCTTGGGCCGCGCGCCGAGGATGTCCATGTTCGCGTCGTAGAAGCTTCCCAGCGTGCCCACGTCGCGCCAGTAGGCGCGCTCCTCGTAGAGCTTCACGCCGGGCAGGACATTCGTCGAAAAGTCGTAGCAGAACAGCTTGTGCGTCTTCAGCATGCCCGGCAGGACGTTCTTGCCGAAATCCAGGTCGCTGTCGTCCTTGTGGCGGCCCTTCAGCAGGTCGACGAGCACGTCCGTCGTGAAGATGTAGTTGCCCATCGACGCGAGCGCGTGCGTGCGGCTTCCCGGCATCGGGTCGGCCTTGGGCGGTTTCTCGGAAAACGCGCGCACGCGACCCTTCGCGTCGGTCTCCACGATGCCGAACTGCGGGACGTCCTTGAGCGGCACCGGGATGGTCGCGATGGTCGCGTCGGCGCCGGTCTCCACGTGATGACGGACCATCTGCCCCATGTCCATGCGGTAGACGTGATCGGCGCCCAGCACGACCACCAGGTCCGGGTCGAAGTCGTGGATCAGGTTCAGGTTCTGGCGCACCGCGTCGGCCGTGCCGCGATACCAGGACGTGCCCAGCCGCATCTGCGGCGGCACCACGGTGATGAACTGGTCGCGCGTGAGGCCGGTCGTTTGCCAGCTTGCGCGCAGGTACTCGATGAGGCTCTGCGACATGTACTGCACCAGCACGTAGATCGACTGCACGCCGGAGTTCACGCAGTTGGAGAGCACGAAGTCGACGATGCGGTACTTGCCGCCGAAGGGCACCGCCGGCTTGGAGCGCTCGTGCGTGAGCGGGTGCAGGCGCTCGCCCTTGCCGCCGGCCAGGACGATGGCCAGCACGCGCGGCGTGGGGGCGGGAGGCCTAGCGGGCATAAGGATCGTCGCCGAAATCAGGCTTCGCCGCCGGGGCCGGCGCGGGCGGCGGCGCGGCGGGCGCGGGCTTGGCCGCGGGCGCGGCGGGCTTGGGGGCGGCCGCGGGGGCCTCGGCGGGCGCGGCCTCCTCGACGCTCACGCTGCCCGGCAGAACGCTGCCGCCGCGCTCGGCGCCGTGCAGTTGCGTGTCGTCGAGGAGCAGGTAGGGACGCCCTTCCTCGACGCCGGATAATATCTCCGTCACGCCGTCGGCGGTCAAGCCGGTCTGCACGCGGACCGGCAGATAGTAGAACGGGCCGCTCTTGATCAGCGCCGCGCTGGGCACGGCGAGCACGTCGTGGTCGACGCGCGCGATGATCTCGCCGGACCAGGCGGTGCCCGGCGGGAAGTAGAGCCGCGTCGACAGCGGGATTTCGAAATGGGCGGCGGACTTCGCCTCGCCGGGAGAGTCCGGGATCAAAGCCGTCACGGGCGTGCGTCGGCGGTTCTCGGGGGCGGCGTCGGTCCAGTACGTCAGGACCAGTCCGGCGGCGTGCAGTTTTTCGACGTCCTCGGCGCGCACGTGCGCGATCATGGTCAGCCCGCGCGCCGCCTCGAACAGCACGGCCTGCGGCCGCACCCAGGATTTCGGCCGCAGGTAGCTGCGCAGCACGTAGCACTCGTCGGGACAGCGAATCGGCGTGGGCCGGTAGACCTTGCCCCAGCGGTCGAGCATGACGGACTTGTCTTGAGAGCCGCGCGCGTCCAGCATGGCCGCCAGTTCCGTGCTGGACAAGGTCGCCAGTACGTCCGCGGGCGCGCGCCAAGAGCCGGTCGACGCGCGGACCTCCTCGATGCGCCCGTCGATGGTCGACTTGAGTCGGAAGATCCCGCGCGCTTCCACCGTGCCGGTCACCTGCACGCGCAAAAGAACGTCGCGGCGGCGCACCACGTCGAGCGTCTGCGCGCGGGCGCACGGCGCCAGCGGGAGTGCGGCCAGAAGTGCCGCCAGGAGCGCGCGCGTCACCGCGCGGAGGCCTCGGGCGCCAGGGCGGCGCGTTCGGCGGCGATCGTGGCGTTCTCCCCGCGCCAGCCGTGGCGCAGGAAGGCGGCGTAAGTCCAGGGCATGGTCTCCTTGAACGCGCGTGCCATCGCCTCTCCGTATTGCTGGATCTCCCATTGCGCGTGACCGTCGGCGCGCAGAGCCACGAAGTTCATGAGGCTGCGCGCGTTCACGGTCCAGTAGAACTCGGTGTAGAGGTTCACGGGCAGAACCATGCGCGCCATCTCGCGCGCCACGCCCAGCTCGATCATTTTTTTATACGTCGCCAGGCAGGCCTCGACCTGCTTGGCGAACATGTCGTGCAGCGGCTTTTGGTCCAGGGCGGAGGCGTCCGTCGAGCCCTGCTTGTTCTTCTTGTCCTGACCGCGCCAGAGCTCCGGCATGTAGAAGTAGTCCTTGACCTCGGTGTAGCGGAAGGATATCTCGTTGTAGGCCGCGAAGCGGTGGCGAAACCACTGGCGCGCCACGAAGATGGGGGCGGCGACGTGGAACTTGAAGACCGCGTGCTCGAACGGCGTCAGGTGCGAATGCTTGAGCAGGTAGTCGATGAGCTTCTTGTCCGCCTCCGCGCCCTTGGAGACGCCGCCGTAGGACACGCGGGCCGCGTCGACGACGCCCTGATCGCCGCCCATGAAATCGACCAGCCGCACGAACCCCTTGTCCAGCACCTGGACCGGCTTGCGTTCCTCGTTCATGGCAGATCCCCCAGAGTGTTCATCGTCGAGTCTTTGTATTTGCGCCCGTCCGGCAGTTTCGCGGCCTCGGCGGCCGCCGCCTTGATCCACTGCAGAAGCCGGGCGTCGCCGAGGATGCCCTTGCCGTTCCAGCGGTAGAACGGTCCGGGCGGATTTTTATCGAGAAGCTGTTTGACGCGCGCGGCCGACGGCGACAGCGGCACCACCGTGATCGCGCCGGAGCGGGCCAGCCCGCGGAAGGTCTGGCGCAGCTCGCGGCGGTCGGAGTCCTGCTGGCTGCTGTTGACGCCGTCGCGCAGGGCCGCGACCGCGGCTTCTCGAAACCCCGCCTTGGCGCGCACGGCTTCGGCGATGGCGCGCGCCTGTTCGATCCAGGCCTTGCGTTCGTCGTCGGAGCGCGGCGCGATTCCGGCCAGCACCACGGCCTCGCGCTTGGGCGCCAGCGCCAGCGCCTTCGCGCGGTCGGCGAGGATGTCGACCAGCACGGGCGAAGAACCCAGCGTCGGCGCGAGTACCAGCGGCACGCGGCTCGACAGCCGGTGCGGGCGAGGGACGTCGGGCTCCAGCAGGAGCGAGGAGCGCGTCCGTGGCCGGAGGGGCCGCATCGACGACTTTTCGGGATCCGGAGTCTCGGAGACGGGATCCTGGCGCACGCCGAACAGGTAGCGCGTCTGCTGCATGCGCGGGGAGTCGTCGATCGTCTCCAGCGGCACGCCGACGATCTTGCCCACGCGCTGGCCGCGGAAGCGGTCCAGCGCGGACTGCATGGCCAGGACGTCGACGGCCTCGTCGATGTTCAGGCACTGGGCGCTCTCCACGGCGTGGCCCTTGATGCCCAGGCGCAGGGACCCCAGCTCGCGCTCCCATTCGGCGTCCACGTCGTAGGCCAGCAGAAGGACGCCGTAGCCGGTCTTCGGACCGAAGCCCAGCACCGGGCCGAAGCCGGCTGCGGAGCCGTCCTGCGCGGCGGCGGGAGTCAGCGCCAGCGCCAGCAGAAGCGTCGCCGCGTTCATCGCGGCCTCCGCTTCAGCGCCGCCTCGACGCGGTCGCGCAGGTCCTCAAGGCTGACCGGCTTGGCGACGAACTCGTCGCCGCCGGACAGCGCCGCGCTGGTCTTGTCGTGCGTCGAGTCGCGCGCGGTCAGAAACAGCACCGGCACGCGCCGCTTGGACTTTTCCTCCAGCGCCCGGATGCGCCGGCACGCGCCCAGGCCGTCGAGCCGCGGCATCATCACGTCGAGCAGGACCAGGTCCGGCTTTTCCGCCTCGTAGACGGAGACCGCCTCCATGCCGTCGGCGGCGGAGACCACCTCGTAGCCCAGACGCGCGAGCTGGACGGAGAGAATCTCGCGGATCGAGGGGTCGTCGTCGGCGACCAAGATGCGGCGGCGCGGGGTCATCGGAGGTCTCCTCAGGGGTCGTACACCCAGACCGACGAGCGGCCGGCGGCGCCGCGCACCGCGATCAGCAGTTCGCGGCGGCCGGGCGCGGGCTCGGTCAGCGCCAGGCCCTGCGCGCAACCGGTGATGGGGGCGCGCCAGACGTTCTCGAGGCCCAGACCGTCCCAGCGCATGCTCGCGACCTCGCCGCGGTTGAACAGCCCGAACGGACCGCCCAGCCCTCCGAGCGCGGCCATGTTGCGCACCGCGTACACCGTCGCGGCGCCCTCGGCGCCGTAGGCGACGGCCATCGGCGGTTCGAACTCGAGCCGACGCTCGCCCCAGCGCACGCGCACCGGGGTCTGGCCGTAGCCGTCGTCGGGCGTGCGCCACTGACCCTTGTCGAACTGCACGCGTAGCGCGTGCGACGGCGTGGTCAGCACGGTGGCGTCCTCGCCGCCCAGCTTGGCGTCGGCGAAGCCGAACAGCCAGTCGGCGCCGCGCATCTTCAGCGGCGTCGGGCCCTGCGCGTAACGATCGTCTTTTTCGGTCAACGGATAAATTCGTCCGAACGGGAAACTGGAATCGTCGACGACCTGCTGGGTCGCCAGCATGCGCGCGCCCGAGTCGTTCTGGTAGCCGCGCGTGAGAAAGGGAAGCTCCGCGGTTTTCAGCCATTTCCCCGATTCGAGCTTGAAGACGCGCGTCTCGAAGCGCTGGAACGCGGAGTCGTAGACGGAGGCGAAAAGTGCCGCGCGCGCGTCGTCGCCGAGCGTCGCCGCCTCAAGCCCGAGCACGCGCGCGCCCGTGCCGGCGACCTCGACCTCGGCCAGGCTCTTGGCGTCCGCGGCGGGATAGGCGTATAGATAGATTCGGTTCTCGGACGCGAGGGCGACCTCGGGGCGGCCGATGCCGTCG
>JABEUV010000189.1 GCA_013044195.1 Elusimicrobiota bacterium
AGACCTCGACGTTCAGCGTGCTGCCGCCGTAGGTGTTGACCGCCAGGCCCGTGGCCACGCCCACGCCGTTCTGCGCCGTCTGCCGCGCGCTGAACGGCGGCACGCCCAGGTATTTGGCCACGTCGCCCTCGTCGATGACGCCGGGAGCCTTCTCGCCGCGCGTCTCCGTCCACGCGGAGACCTTGCGCAGAACCGCCTCGATCCTCTCGCGCAAGGTGCGCACGCCCGCCTCCATCGTGTAGCCCTCGATGATGCGGCGGATGGCGGCCGGCGTCAAAGTCGCCTCTTCGGCGGTCAGACCGGTCGCGGCGAGCTTCTGGGGAATCACGTGGCGCTCGGCGATGTCCATCTTCTCCAAGGTCGTGTAGCCGCTGAACTCGATGATCTCCATGCGGTCGCGCAGGGGCTCGGGGATGTTGGAGAGCTCGTTGGAGGTGACCACGAACAAGACCTCGGACAGGTCGTAGGGCACGTCCAGGTAGCGGTCGCGGTAGGTGTTGTTCTGCGCCGGATCCAGAATTTCCAGCAAGGCCGCGGTCGGGTCGCCGGCGTTGCCGTTGCGGCCGATCTTGTCGGCCTCGTCCAACAGCATGACCGGGTTGATCGTGCCGGCGTTCTTCATCTGGCGCATGATCTCGCCGGGCATGGAGCCCAGATAGGTGCGGCCGTGGCCGCGCAGGACCGTCTCGTCGTGCACGCCGCCCAGCGACAGGCGCACGAACTTGCGGCCCAACGCCTGGGCGATGGCCGCGGCGATGGAGGTCTTGCCCACTCCGGGAGGCCCCGTGAAGGCGATGATCGCGCCTTTTTTGGAGCCGGTCTTCTTGCGCAGGGCCAGGAACTCCAGCACGCGCTCCTTAACCTTCTCCAGGCCCGAGTGATCGTGATCCAGGATGGCACGCGCCTGGGCGATGTCCAGATTGTCCGTCGTGCGCTGGCCCCAAGGAACGTCGGTCAACCACTCCACGTAGGCGCGCAGCTTCTGCGCCTCGGGGTCCTTGGAGTTCATCTGAGAAAGCTTCTCGAACTCCTTGAGCGCGATCGCCTGGATGTCGGCGGGCATGCCGATGGCCGTCATCTTGGCCTTCAAGCCTTCGACGGTGTCGATCTTCATCGCCGAGGCGTCGCCGCCCGCGACGGTCTTCGCCTTCGCGGTCTTTTCCTTAAAATAGGAGTTCATCTCCAGAATCACGCTTTGCAGGCGCTGCTCCATCGAGTTCTCGGCGAGCAACTGCACCTTGACCTCCGCAGAGAACGGGAAATCCTGGGCCAGCAGGTTGGTCAGGCGGTCGACGCTGGTCTCGGCAAGCGCGTGCTCCACCAAGTCGCTGTCAATTTTGGGATCCAGACCCGAAAATTCGTCGAGGGTGTGCTGAGCCAAAGACCCCAGGGCGCTCATGCGCTCCGGATCGCTGGGCTCGGGCTTGGCGTAGGAGACCTTCGCGGTGACGACGCCCTCGGACTTGCCGTAGCCGTCGATCTTCACGGAACTCAGCGCGGTCATAAGCGCGGTCACCTTGCCGTCGACCATTTGCAGATTGGTGAGCCGCACCAGCGTGGCCGCCACGTTGTGGCCCTGGGCCGTGCCGGCGCCCTGCGTCGCGGCGATCATATAGCCGCCCTCGCTCATGGCCTTCGCGATCGCCGTCGCGTAATCCGCGCTCAAGCCCAGGCGCACGGTGTTGACGCCGGGGAAGATCACCCGTGTCAGCGCGACGACGGGAGCTTCGGCCGGAAACGGCGTCGCCGGGACAAGCGCGCGGCTCTTGGAGCCGCGGTCGTCGTCGTCCGAGGAGCCGTGTCGGCCGGCGCCGTCAAAGCGCGAAGAGCCGATGCGGTCGGAGCCGCCGTTGGACGTTTCGCCGGAGAGACGGAGATTGTCCAGCGCCGTCGCACGACCGGCCGGGGCCGCGACGGCGGCGTTGGCCGGCGCGGCTTCCGCGGCGACGGCCTGCGCCGGCACGGCCTCCACGGAAGCGGCGGCGGGAGCGGCGGCGGCGGAGAGCGGCGCGGCCGAAAGCGTCGGCGCGGTCAGCGCCGCGGCACCCAGGGCCTTCAGTCCGGCGATAGGCGCGGCCGCGTCGAGCGACGGCGCCGAGAGCGGAGTTCCCAGCGCGGCCGAGAAGCCGGCGGGCGCCGAAACGGGCGCGACCCGCTCGACCACCTGCGCCCAGGCCGGGGAGCCCGGCAGAGCGGCCGTGAAAGCCGCGAGCGTCAAGCGCGAGCACAGCGTGATCCAGGAAAGGCGCCGTCCGGTTTTTTTCATGTTGTTCTCCACGCGTTGAGTATAGCCGTGCGCGAGAATCCGCGGAGGGGTCCTTCAGGGCCGTATGGACCGGGAAAGGACCTACGCGCGAATACACCGGCGGACCTACCCCTTGACGGAGGCAAGACGCGCGGGCTATTCTGGCATCGAACGCGAACGACAGAGAGGCTCCCATGGATGAAACGACCGCGCCGCAGTCCGTTGAAGACGCGCCCGCCTGGACGCCCGTGGCCGGCGGCTTCTGGCTGCGCGGCGGCGCCTACATGATCGACAGCCTCGTCGTCAGCATCGTCGGGGCGCTCGTGTTCTTCCCGGCGCCCGCGCCCGTTCAAACGGCCGGACGCATCCTGACGGCAGTCGCCTACTTCACCTTCGTGCCGGTGCTTTGGAACGGCCGGACCTTGGGCAAGTCCGCGGCCGGGCTGGCGATCGTGCGCGAGGACGGCGGGCCGCTGAGCCACCTCACCACCGTCTTGCGCTACGTCGGCTACCTGCTGTCCCTGCTTCCGCTCGGCCTCGGTTTTTTCGCGGCGGCGTTCACCAAGAACAAGCGCGCCCTGCACGACTTCGTCGCCGGAACGCGCGTGCTTCAGATTAAGGAGATCGGACTGACGCGCCGCATCTGCGTGATCGCCCTCGCGATCCTTCTGCCGCTCGTCGCGGTCGCGGGCATCGCCGCGGGTATCGCGATCCCGCGATACCCGCACCCCCAGGCGCGCGCTGCGGCGGGCGCGCAAGAAGCCCGCCGGTGAAAAGCTATAATGCCCGCCCACCATGAAGACCAGCTCCGAACTGCGCGCGTCGTACCTTGATTTTTTCGTCCGCCACGGCCACACGCTGAAAGCCTCCTCGCCCATCGTGCCGGTGGGCGACGCCACGTTGATGTTCAACTCGGCGGGCATGGTTCCCTTCAAGCCCTATTACCTGGGGCTCAAGACCGATCTGTCGCGCGCCACGTCCGCGCAGAAGTGCTTTCGCACCACCGACATCGAGCGCGTGGGCACCACGCTGAGGCACCTGACCTTCTTCGAGATGCTGGGCAATTTCTCGTTCGGCGACTACTTTAAGAAGGAAGCGGTGGCCTGGGCGTGGGAGTACCTGACGAAGGAAGCGGGGCTGGATCCCCAGCGCCTCTACCCGACCGTTTTCGAGGAAGACGACGAGGCCGTGGAGTTGTGGCGCAAGGTCGGCGCGCCGAACCCGGCCAAGAAGCTGGGCGAGGACACCAACTTCTGGAACATGGGGCCGACGGGACCGTGCGGCCCATGCTCGGAGATCTACTACGACCTGGGCCCCGAGTTCGCCTCGGGCAAGGACGACGTCGTCGGCGGCGACGGCGACCGCTACATCGAAATCTGGAACCTGGTCTTCACCGGCTTCGACCGCCGGCCCGACGGCTCGCTTAAACCGTTGGCGAGGCCGTGCATCGACACCGGCATGGGCCTGGAGCGCCTGGCCTTCTGCGCCCAGGGCAAGCCGTCCCCGTTCCAGACGGACCTGTTCTGGCCCATCGTGGAGAAAGCCGCGCGCATACTGGGCGCAGACCCGCTGGCACCGAAAAATCAACTGGCCTACCGCGTGATCGCCGATCATGCGCGCGCGGCGACCATGCTGCTGGCCGAAGGACTACTGCCCTCCAACGTGGAGCGCGGCTACGTCCTGCGCCGCCTGATCCGCCGCGCCGCGCGCTACGGCCAGCTTCTGGGCCGCGACCAGGCCTTCCTGCACGAGCTGGTGCCCGCCGCCGTGGAGATCTTCGCGCCCGGCTACCCCGAACTGCGCGCGGCGGCCGTCCATGTGGCCGGCGCCATGCGCACGGAGGAATCCAAGTTCCTGGAGACCCTGCGCTCCGGAGAAGGCGAACTGGCCAAGCTCCTGGAAAAGGGCGGTCGCGCTCTGTCCGGCGACGCGGCGTTCCGCCTTTATGAGACCTTCGGCTTCCCGCTGGAGCTCACGCAGGAAATCTGCGCCGCGCGCGGCGTGGCCGTGGACGCCGCCGGCTTCAAGATCGCGCAGGACAAGGCCGTGGAGACCGCGCGCGCGTCTTGGAAAGGCTCCGGCGAACAGAACCTGACCGCGCTGGTGGCGCGGGCGCCGAAAACCGTCTTTCTGGGCTACGACGTGCTGGAGTCCGGCGCGAAGGTGCTGGCGGCCGCTCCCGGCCTGGTCGCGCTCGATAAGACCCCGTTCTACGCGGAAGGCGGCGGCCAGGTGGGCGACACCGGAGAGCTGGTCTCCAAGGACGGCCGCAACGCGTTGGCGCGCGTGGTCGACGTGATCAAGCAGGACGGCGTGTTCGTGCACGTGCTGGAAGGCGGCGCGATCCTGCCCGTCGGCACCGAGGTGCTGGCCCGCGTGGACGCCGCGCGCCGCGCGCGCGTAATCCCGCACCACACCGCCACGCATTTGATGAATGAGGCCTTGAAGCGCGTGCTGGGCGCGCACATCCGCCAGGCCGGCTCCTACGTGGGTCCCGACAAGCTGCGCTTCGACTTCACGCACCCCCAGGCGCTCACGCCCGACGAAATCGCCCGCGTGGAGGCGATCGTCAATGAGGAAATCCGCGCGTCTCACCCGGTGCGCCCGCAATGCTTTCCCGTGGCCCGGGTCTCGGAGCTGGGCGCTACGACCTTGCTGGGAGAGGACTACGGCGAGAACCCCCGCTTCCTGCTCATCGGCGCGAAAGGCTGGGACGACCCGAAGGACCGCTTCAGCCTGGAGCTGTGCGGCGGCACGCACGTGACGAACACCGCCGACATCGTCGCCTTCAAGATCGTGCGCGAGGCCTCCGCGTCGGCCGGCGTGCGCCGCATCGAGGCGCTGGCGGGCCGCGCCGTCGAGGAGCACGCCTCAGCACTCAAGGACGCCGAGCGCCGCGCGCGCGCGG
>JABEUV010000025.1 GCA_013044195.1 Elusimicrobiota bacterium
GGGGCGCTCGCGCCGGCGGCTAGCGCCGTGGCGGAAGCGCGCGGGCAAATCCTGCGCGCGGCGTCGGGCAACGTGCCGGCGATCTACCATCTCAGCGACGCGGCGCTGGCGGCCGCCACGCCCGACGAGAAGCTTGCGATGCTCAAGACCTTGCTCCCTATCGCCGTCCCCAGCGACAATCCGTGGCAGTCCTCGATCGTTCGCATACTGGCCTCCGCGCGCGACGCAGCGTCCTTCGATCGCGTCTACTACCGCCTCGATCCCGACCGGCTGGCGGACGCGGTCTCCCAGCCGCGCTCGATTCAAGACCTTGTCGCGCGGAGCCGCGCCGAGGCCAAGCCCGGGGATTGGACCGGCTATCTCAAGTACCTTGACGACGTCACGGGCTCCAAGAGCGGGGGCAAGAATATCGTCCAGTTCCTGATCGATGGGCCCAGCGCCATGCCCCCGGTCGTCGCCGCGATACGAGGCGCCCAGCATTCGATCCATGCCGAGGTCTTCCAGCTTCAGCCCGACGAGTACGGCCGGGCTTTCGCTCGCGACCTGGCGGAGCGGGCGCAAAAGGGCGTGCACGTGCGCTTGATGATCGACGACTACGGCTCCGACGCCTACGCCGATCCGAAGATGCAGGAGCTTCTCGGCTCCATGAAAGCCCAGGGCATACAAGTCCTCATCCACCCGTCGGGCTTCCTGGCCGGCCACCTCGATCACCGCAAGGTCCTCGTCATCGACGGCGACATCGCCTTCACGGGCGGGATGAACGTCGGCAAGCTCTACCAGGCCGAATGGCACGACGAGCAGACTTTGGTCATGGGCCCGGCGGTCGCCCAGCTGCAGGACGCGTTTCTGTCGCAGTGGAAGGCGCTGGGCGGAACCGTCGATCCGGGCGAGCCGCTGTATCCTGCGCTGAGCGACCAAGCGCACGGTCTTGAGGCGCACGTCGTCACGCATCAAGGCGGGGGCAAGGATCACAACATCAAAGCCCTCTACATGCGCGCCATCGAAACGGCGCAGAAAGAGATACGCATCGCCACTCCGTACTTCACCGACGCCGCCGTGATCGGCGCCCTGTGCGACGCGGCCCGCCGCGGGGTGAAGGTCCAGATCGTCCTGCCGGCCGACAACGACGTCGCGATCGTCCAGCGCGGCTCGCGCGCGTTCTACCCGGACCTGCTTGCCGCCGGCGTCGAGATCTATGAATACCAGGACCGCATGGCGCACGAGAAGGTCTCGGTCATCGACGGCCACTGGTCGACGTTCGGCTCGTCGAATCTGGACGCGCGCAGCCTCACCGACAACGACGAGCTCAACGTCGTCGTCATGGGCGAGGATCTTGCGAACACGATCAATCGGCAGCTCTTCGACAAGGACATCGCCCAAAGCAAGCGCGTCGTCGATTTCACGCCGACCTGGCGCGAGAAGCTCGACCGCCGTCTTCTCGGCAAGCAGTTGTAATGATGAACCCGACGAGGCTCCTGGCGATCTGCGTCTTGGCCGCGGCGACGGCCTGCGTCGCCGCGCGCGCGCGTGCCGACGACGCGCTATTAGACGCCTACGCTCGGACCGCGTCGCTGGCGAAAGCCTCGGCGCAAAAAGCCCGCGCCGCCGACGCCTGGGAGGCCGACGCGGGTTCCGACGACGCCGAGCTCCGCCAAGGACTCCGCCTGCTGTTCAAGAACGTCCGGTGCGCCAAGCCGGAGTTCTGCCTGAACGCGCGGACGCAGGGCGTCATGGTCGCCAACGCGCTCGCCTTCAAGCGCCGCTTCGACGAGTTGGCGTCCGCCCCCGCGCCGCGGGTTGAATGGAAGCCCATCGGCGGCCATGTCCGCGAATTTGAGTTCGACAGCCTGATTCAGCGCGGCGGGCATCCGTCCGACAAGGTTTTTGGCTTCGTCTATTTCCCGCAGGCCTACGACAGCGGCCTGAGGTTTCCGGCGACGCTCCTGATCCACAAGCTCGGCGACGACCTCGACAGCGAGAAGCAGATCGCGCAGCTCGCCGTCGACCCCGACCGAGGCGTCGTCATGCTGATCTACCTGCCGCACTTCGGCCCGCGCAAGGGCCAGGCCTCGTTCATCACGAAGGTTCCCGAGGATTTCGAGAGGAACGTCCTGCAGTCCCTGCTCGACATCCATCAATCCTACCTGGTTCTCAAGTCCCTGCCTTGCGTCAAGCCCGACGACATCGGCCTCATGGGATTGTCGCTGGGGGGGATGATCTCGCTGATCTCGGCCGGGATAGACCCCGTGTTCGACCGCTACGCGACGAACGTCGGCGGCGGCGACCTCGCCAACATCATCACCTATCGAAAGACCGGCGACGTCGACAGCCAGACCGGGCGCGCGCTCAAGGAGATCGACTGGTCCGTGGACCAAGCGCGATTTTTCCTCAGCCGCTTCGACGCGATCACCTGGTCGCTTAAGGTCAAAGGCAAGTCGATCCTGATGATCAACGCAAAAAGCGACGAACTGGTCAGCAAGACGCTGAGCGTCGACCCGCTGGTCGAGGGCTACGAGGCGGCCGGCTCGAAGGTGCGTCTGATCATGCACGACGGCACGCACGTCTTTCACGCCAAGGACGTCGGCTATTGGGACGCGCTGACCAAGGTCATCGATCCGATGGCCGACTTCATCGGCGGCCGCGGGCCGGTCGTAAGCCGTACGCCTCTTGATTAAAATCGGAAAGCGGCTATACTCTCACCATGTGTTGTAACTTTCGCGGCGCCGCGACGATCCTTCTGGCCGCTCTGATCGTCCAGGCCGTTCCCGCGCGTTGCGCCCCCGACGACGACACCGATTGGGCGCCGGTCGCGGTTCCGGCCCCGGGGCCGGTTGCGGCGCCGGCCACGGCCGCGGGCGGCTTCGCGGCTCCAGGCCGATTCACCTTTGCCCAGAAGATGCGCGACCACGTCCTGGATCAGATCTGCCGCAACCTGAACCTGCAGCACGACTTCAGCGTCGGTGGGCCTGATTTGTCGGGCAGCGGATTTACGGTGTCGCGCACTCTGGCGACGTATCCGGACAACACCTTGGCCGTCGTCGATGACGAGCAGCTGGTCGTGTCGTGGAGTCATGCCTTGAGCCGCGCGCTCGGCGGCGACGGGGCGGCCTCGAAGAGCATTTCCCTCAGCGCCTCGGTCGAGGGCGACTCGATGGTCGTCCGCCCTCTCGGCTCCGACACGAAGACTTGCGACGAAGTCGGGCGCTTGCTGCGCCTCGTCGACATCAAGACCGTTTTCCCCTTGGACGCCAAGCGCATCGCGGCGATGCAGCTCGGCGAACTGTGGCGAGTGCCGTTGACGCTGACCTATTCCGAGGGGCTCTCGGCCTCCGACGCGGACGCGTCGCTCTCGTTTGGCCGCAGCAACTCGGGCGTGTCGAGCCTGACCCTCTACCGCGTCGCCGACGATCAGGTCCGCATGCGCTTTCGCATCGACCACGTGGTCGTCTACTCGCGTTCCTTGGGCGTCACGCAGGCGTTTCCGGCCGCGACTTTCGCGGCGAACGCCAAGAACATCCTTCTGCGCCTGCTTGAGGGTCAAGTCGCGGGGCAATTCGACCGCTACACGTCGGCGTGGCTGACCTTCGGCCGCTCGAGCACCGACGGCGCGCGCATCATGATGGAGTTCGTCGTGGACCCGCGCGACCCCGTGCAGGCCGAGGCGATGGCCGTCGCGATGAAAGGCGACTTCCGGCAGCTTACGGTCATGGCGGGGCGCATGAGCACCTTCCGCGACGCCGACGGGAGGGCTCTCAAGGACTACGCCGGACTGCGCGACGCCAACGACAAGACCCTGGGCGGGACGACTTACTCCGCCACGGACGAATACAAGAACGAGGCCCGCTCGTTTTCCTTGAGTCTGCCGGTTTTCATCACGCACAACGCGTCCGCCCTGTTCGGCAACGACCGCATAACGGACGCGGGCGGCGAGTTCCGTTTCTACGCCGGAAATCAGGGCAGGTCCAGCGAGTTCTTGGACGCCCCGTTCATCGGCGCGCTGGTCAAAGACAGTTCGCAGCGCGACGTTTCGGCCGTGACCCACGCAGCCCCAGGCCAAGCCCAAGGCGACCCGATCGTGGTCTACAGCCGCAACCAGGGCTACTTCGGTGAGCCGGCTTCGCGGGCGCGCGAGACGCTCGCGGATTTCAACGGGGTCTTGAAGCTCGTCGGCGCCCGGCGCGGGGTCGTCCGCCCGAAGACCGTCCTGCCGATCGACGCTTTGGTTCCGCCGTCGCCGGTCATGGGACGCGAGCCCTCGATCGACGGCTCGCTGTTTCTGACGCTCGTCTTCGATCAAAAAGCCGTGCGCGACATGCTTGCAGCGCCTCCCGCGGCGGTGCGCGCGGCCGTCGTGGCCGCCGTCGGCCCGGGCGAGCGCCCGTTCGTGGACTGGCTGATCGCCCACGGCAAACTTCGCGACGGCGCGCTTCCTCAGGACGCCAACGATCATATGAGCCCCGCCGGCGAGCTTGAGACGCTGAGCCGGCAGACCACCGGTCTGCTCGCCGACTTGGCGGCCGCGCGCGGCGCGAAGACGAACCAAGAGCGCGCGCAGGCCGTGGCCCGGATGATCGCCGGCGGCAAGAGCGGCCTCGCCTATGAAGACGTGCTTCGAGTTCTCGTCCAGTTCGTCGATCCGATGGACCTGACCAGCGATTTCGTCGCGAGCCTCAACCTGAAGACCGCCGACTCCCACCTGTTCCTCAAGGGGCGGCAGGACGTTCCGACGCTCAAGGCCTCGGGCGACGTTCAGGCCCGTTTCGCCGAGCCTTCGAAGCTGATCGACTGACGGCTCGAAGAGTTAGAATAACGAGATGGAGGGGGACTCTTGCCCGCTGTGCGGCGAGTCGTCGCGGCTGTTCCTGCGGGACGGCGGACGCGACTATCGGCGCTGCGCGCGGTGCGCGCTGACCTTCGTGCCCGCCGCCCAGCACGCGGAACCCGAGCGCGAGCGCGCGCGCTACGCCGAGCACCGCAACGGACCCGGTGACGCCGGCTACCGCGCGTTTTTGGACCGTCTGCTGGCGCCGCTGGCCGCGCGCCTGCCCGCGGGCGCGCAGGGACTGGACTACGGCTGCGGCCCGGGGCCGGCCGCGTCGGTCATGCTGCGCGAGCGCGGATTTTCAGCTCGCGACTACGACCCTTTCTTCGCGCCCGATCCGGCGGCGCTGACTCGCACCTATGATTTTATCGTCTGCACCGAAGTCTTCGAGCACCTGCGCCGGCCGGCCGAGGATTTGGCGCGGCTTGACGGCCTGCTGAGGCCCGGAGCGGTGCTGGGCGTGATGACCGGCGTGCTTGAAAACGACGCCGACTTCGCGGGCTGGTGGTATCGCGCCGACTTTACGCACATCGCGTTCTACCGTCCGCAGACGCTGGCGTGGATTGCGCGGCGCTTCGGTTGGCGCCTGGTGCGGCCGTCGCGCGACACGGCGATTTATCTGAAGGCGAACGCGGCCTAGGACGCGACGCTGCGTCTTTTTGCCTTCGGCGACGCGGCCGTGCGCCCGTCTTTTGCGTGCGGCGATCGGCGTCGCCGGCGCGCGGGTCCACCGCTTCGACGCCGTGAGCGGCGAGGCCGGATTCAAGGGCTCGCGCAATTTTTGCGGCAGCAGGTGCGGCGGCTGTGCCGCGCGCGCCTGCGCGGGGCGTCGTAAGATGGGGGCGCCGCGTGTTTGGCCGCGCGGGGCCGGGCGAAGACGGCTTCGGGAGGCAGAGGCGGAGGCCTTCGCGTGCATAGGTATGACGGGGAAGGGCGGCAGATGCGGCAGTGCGATTTCGGGCGTCGGACGAGGTTGTGCGGACGCGAGGCTCTCCGTTTTTCGCGTCGGGGCGACTGCAGGGTTATTCGGCGTGTTCGCCGCCGCCGCGACTGGCGGCGGCGTTGGTTCCCGGTTGAAGTCGTGGGCCACCGGGGCCGTGCGCGGGCCGCCGCGCTTTTTTCGGGCGGGCGTCCGTTTCGCCGCGACGCGGGTCCGCGCCGCAGCGACCGCTTGCGACGGGGGCATTGGACGGCGCGTCGCGCTCTGATCTTTTGATCGACGGCGGGGCGCGGACGCAACCGGGTCGGGTCTGTGAGTCCGCGCGACCTGCGGGTGACGCGCTGAAGTCCCCGCGCCTTTGCCGGGGCGCGACGCCGCTGCGGACGGCGGCGAAGCGGGGGCCGCCGGTCCGGAGGACGCGCTCGAAGTTCCGCCGCGGCGGCCGTCGCCGGGGGGCGGCGGCGCGAAGTATTTTATTTTCGAAGCGTGTCCGTGATGTTTTTTTGCCGCGGGAGGGGGAGCGCACGTCGGGCGATCGGATGGATGCTCGTCGCGATACCAAAGGCGGACCTTTCCGGCGTCGTCGTCCAGGATGTCCGGGTCGTCGACGCCGCGGCGCGAGAGATCGAGATATCGGGCGTATTCGCCGGCCAAGGCGGCGCGCAAGTCCGCCGATGGGGCGGCGTTCCAGGCGAGAAGAACGTCCCCGCGCTCTTGGCGGTAACGCGCCAAGCGGTCGCGTTCCGGAAAATCGGCCGGGTCCGAGGAGGAGACCAGCGCGGGCTTGCGTTCGTGGACGGACGGCGGTAATTCGAGGCGCTGCCAAACCTCCTCGAAGAGGCATTCCTGGGACGCGTCGGACTCGAAGTCGGAGGCGGCCTCGTATGCGGACTCTTCGTGAAGCGCCCGGGTCGACAGCGCGTCGACGATGCCCTCCGTCTGGCGGCGGAAGGCGAGGGCGAAGGCTTGCGGCGATCCCATCCACTGGAAGAAGGACAGCACCAGCGCTCCCCGGAACACCGGGGACATCGTGCGCGGCATAGGGATATTTTATCAAATCACCTCGTGCGCGTGTCTGGGGCGGCTTGAAAAAGACGGCGGCGTCTGTTATTGTGACCCTCGCGTGGACGACAGCGACGACGCGGACTACTACGAGATTCTTCAGGTGCATCCGGCGGCCGACGCGCGGATCATCAAGAACGCCTATCGGACCTTGCTGGCCGAGATGCGCATCCATCCCGACCTGGGCGGCTGCGGGGAGCGCGCGCGGCGCATCAACGCGGCCTACGAGGTGCTGTCCGACCCCGACCAGCGCGCGCGCTACGACCGCCGGCGCGCGGCGGCCCGCGACGCCGACGCGCCGCCCGCACGCTTGCCGCCGGGCCGCGCCCCCGCCGCAGGCGCGCGGCTGAGGCGCTGGGGCTGGACGGCGGTCGGCTTGGGCTTGATCGGCGCCGCCGCGGAGGTTCTGCCGACGGAGAGCTTCGTCGGACGCCTGGCGAGCGCGAAGGCTCCCGCCGAAGACGCGCGTCCCGCGGCGGCCGGATACTTCGAGGCCCAGACGTCGTCGGCCGCGCCGCGAGGAACGCGGGGCGGCGCGGGCATCCTGACCGACGCGGAGGGACATTCCTGGGGCGTGACCTCCCGTCCCCCTTCGACTGCGGCCGCGTCGGTTCCGCCCGCGTCGGTTCCGTCCGCGACGAAGGCCAAACGTCTGCTGGCGGCTCTAGTCCCGCCGACGGACCCCGCGGATGCGGCGCGCCGCCGCCGCGCCGCGAAGAATATCCTGATCGGTTCGGGCGCGCTTGCCGCCGTTCTGTTGTGGTGGTAGCGCACGTTTAGCGCGCGTGGAAATAGCGTAAAATCCAGACGATGAATTCTTCCACCCTTGCCGTGCTCTCCGCGCTTGCGGCGTTCGGTCCCGCGCCGGTTCCCGTCGCAGCGCCGCCGTCCGCGCCCATCGCGCTTGCCGCGCCGCAGGCGCCGGGACGCGACTACGTGTTGGCGCCGGCCGGCCGCGAAGTTCCGCGCGACGCGTTCTATGACGCGCTGATGTCCGCCCGCGTGATCTGCGTGGGCGAGAAGCACGACGAGGCCTCTCAGCATCTCGCGCAGGCCGAGGCGGTCGCACAGGTCGCCGAGCGCGACCCGGTCGTGGTCGTGGGCCTGGAGATGGTCTCCCAGGACCAGCAGCCGATCCTCGACGGCTTTCTGTCGGGCCGCACGTCGGAGACCGAATTCGCCGCCTGGTGGAACAAGACCTGGGGTTTCGACTATTCAATGTATAAGCCGATCTTCGACGTCGCGCGCGCGCGGCGCCTGCGCATGGTCGGTCTCAACGCGCCGATCGGGCTGGTCGTCGCGGTGGCACGGCACGGGCTGTCCAGCTTGACGCCGGCCGAGCGCGCCCAACTGCCGGCGTCCATCGCGGAAAGCTCCGATGCGCGCTACCGCGGCTACGTACAGTCGGAACTGGTCGGCCACCACCTGCCGCCCGACGCGCTGGCGCGGATGATCGAGGCGCAGTCGGTGTGGAACGAGACGATGGGCGCCAAGGCCGCGGAACTGGCCGCGTCGTCGCGCGTGCTGGTCCTGGCGGGTCAGGGCCACATGCTGTGGGGGGCGGGCATTCCGGAAAGCGCGCGTCGACGCGGCGTGGCGGCGGCGGCCGTCGCCCTGCCGTATCCGCTGGACGGCGCGGCGAAAAGCTCCGCGGAGGAACTGGCGCGCCTGCGCGACCCGAAAACCGACGACTTGGCGCTGGCCGACGGTTTCATCTTGATTCCGCGATGATCGCGGCGCTCTTGACGCTTCTGCTCGCCGCGCCGTCGCGCGCGCGCGCGGCGTCATCTCCGGATGGCTCCTCTTTTCGCGCCGCGGCGCGGCATTATGCCGAAAAGAAGTATCCGCTTGCGCTGGAGGGCTTCGAGAATCTGGCGCGCAGCAACGCCGGGTCTCCGGCCGAGATCGCCGCGGCCTTGACCTTGCTCCATCTGGGCCGCGCCGTCGCGGCCGAAAAGGACTTCGAAGCGTACGCCGCGGCCGCGCGCCGCGCGCGTACCGACGCGGGGCCCTCCATGGTTGAGCTTTCCGCCGTCAGCGCGCCGTTCATCTTATTCGGCGACGAGCCCGGCAAGGCGGAACTGCTTCAAGGCCTGCTGAACTCCTGGACGAAGGCGAAGCCGGAGTCCGTGCTGGCCTGGGAGATGCTCGGCTACTCGGGCCTGGCGTCCAACGACCGCGGCGCGCTGGACGCGTCCGTCGCGCGCCTGCGGGTCCTTACGCCGGAGTCGGCGCTGCCTTCGTTCTACGCCGGCTTCTCGGCGGTGCTCGGCCGTGACGGCGCGGCCGCGCGCGCGGCGTTCTCCGAGGCCGCGCGCCGCGACCCGGCGTTCGCCTCGGCCCGGGCCGCGCAGGCGCAGGTGCCGGCGGGGACGGACGCCGGCGGGCGCGATCCCCTGGCGCGCCTGCGCGACCAGTTATTCGTTCTGTTTGCCGTCGGCGCCGCGATCTTCGCGGGATTCCAATTGCTCGCTCTCGCGCAATCGCCCCTCCATTGACGCGCGCTCGCGGCCCCGTTACAATACCGCCGTGGCCAAGGTCCTGCTGGTTGACGACAGCGAAATCACGCGCGCGATGATCGCGGAGTTCCTGCAGATGGGCGGCCATCAGGTCGCCGGCGAGGCCGAAGGCCTGGCCCAGGCCGTCGCGGCTTACAAGGCGGAGCGTCCGGACTTGGTCACGCTGGACCTGTCGATGGGCGAAGACGACGGCTTCACCGTCTTGCGCGCCCTGCTGGAGGTGGACCCGACGGCGCGCGTGCTGATCGTCAGCGCGAACACCCAGCAGGACATCTACGATCAGTTGATTCAGGAAGGCGCGCTCGGCTTCATCGTCAAGCCTTTCTCGTTTGCCGACATCTCGGCTTCGGTGGCCAAGGCGCTGGGAGCGCCGCGCCCATGACCGAGGAAGGCCGTCAGGCGCTGACCGCCGTCGTCGCCGAGGGGCTGGAGTTGTGCGCCAAGAAGATCAGCGAGGCCACGCACGACCCGTGGCGAGTCGCGGAGCTCCAGCTCAGCGTCGATGAGGCCGGTCCGTTCGCCGCGGTCTTCGACTCCATCGTCAACGACCATTACGGAACGCTGCTGTCGTTTCCGGGGGGCAGTTTCTTGTTTTTATTTTCCGGCAAGAGCGGCTACCTGGTCACCAACTCCTTTACGCGCGACGTGCAGGACCGCGTGGAAGGCTTCAATCAGCGCGAGGCGCGCGCGCTGGGCGAGTTGGCCAACATCGTGCTCAACCCGTTGGTGGGGCATGTGGCCAAGGCCTGGGGCTTCCGTCTGGTCGTCTCCGCGCCGCAGACGCGCATCGCCAGCCGCCGCGACCACCTGATGGGGGCGCTGTCGGCCTACGCGGGCGGCGACGGATTGGCCGCGACCTTCTTCGCGCGCCTGACCTGCGACTCGCTGTTCAGCGAGTGCCACGTGCTGATCTTCCTGGAGCGGGTCGTCGTGGAGACGATCTCCCAGCGGCGCGTCAAGAACGCCTGACTCAACGGCCGGGGTCGGATAGGCGCGGATCGTGGAGCAGGGCGGAGAGCTGAGGGTTGTTCTGCAACGCGGCTGCGTCCCCGGAGAGCAAAGTCCGGGCATTGCTCTCGTTTTGAAGGACCGCGCGCAGGCGCGGGTCGGCGAGCAGGGCGTGGAGTCGTGGATTTTTGGAGAGCAGGGCGCGCGCCGAAGCGGGATCGCGCAGGGCGGCCAGCAGGCGCTCCAGCTTGGCGACGGCGGGCAAAGAGACGACTTGAAACAGGCCGTGGCGGCGCACCAGCGCGACCGTTTCGGAGGTCGCGATCGACGGCGGCGGGGGGCCGTATATCCGGATCAGCGGCTTCTCGAAAAAAAGCAGGATGGAGAGTGCGACGAAAACCAGCGCTCCGCCCTTGCCGACTCCGAGGACGAGTCCGATCGCGTCGTCGACCCGGCCGTCGGCGCGCTTGCCCGCGAGCTTGGCCAGCAAAGCGTGGACGAGTGCTGCGCCGAAACCGCCGAGAATGCCGAAGAGCAGTCCCGTCAAGACCACGCGCACCGCCGCGGCCGGCAGGCCCAGGCGCGGGGCCAGCAGAGGCGTCAGAAACGCGGCCGCGGGTCCCGACGCGAACCAGCCGACGACCAGTCCTGCGGCGTGCGCGAGCTGGCGGATCGCGCCCGACTGGTAGCCGGACAGCGCGAAGAAACCAAGCAGGGCGAGCACGCCCAGATCCAGGCTCATCGCGCGCGCTTCAGCGAACCTCCACGTCGAAGGTTCGGTCGGGATAGGGCTCCCGCGACAAGGTGAAGTGCCACCACTCTTCGGGCAGATTCGTAAATCCATGCTTTTCCAGCAGCGTCTTGAGCAGAAGGCGGTGCATTTTTTGATGGCGACCGACAGCGGCGGCGGTGTGAGCGCGCGGATCAAAGCAGTCGAAGCCCGTGCCCATGTCCAGACCCTCGTCGCCGTAGCGCCGTCCGCGCGGCAAAGTGCAGGCGCGCAACGCGTCTCCCGGACTGTAGCGCTCCGGCGGCGCGGCCGGTAAAGAAACGAGCGTGAGGTCGACCGTCGCGCCGCGGCTGTGGCCGGATTTGGCGGCGATGTAGCCGTCCTTGAACAGGTCGGCCTTGTCCACGTTCGGATAGAACTCCTTCTTCATTTTTTGGTCGGCGGTATTCTTGGCCCAGGCGACGAAGTCGTCGACCGCGCGCTGGGGGCGGTAGCAGTCGTAGACCTTGAGCGAAAGGCCGTAGGGCTTCAACTCCGCCTGCGCCTCGGCCAGCGCGCGCGCCGCCGCGCGCACCAGCAGGCATTCGGGCGCGGCGTAGCCCGCGATGGGGCGGCCGACGAAGTTGTGCGGACCGGCGTAGCGTATGTCTTGAAGGATCGACGCGTCGACGTCGCGCAGGCGGACGAAATCGGAAGGAAGCGGGGCGTCGGCGCAGAAGGCCTTGGGCGCGGCGAGCAGGCACAAAGCGGCGGCCAGAAAAAAGTTCATGAGCTTGAGTATAGCGCATCGCCGCTGGGCCTTTCGCGCCGCGCGCGACCCCGTTGGGCCCAGGCGCGCCGCCGCCTCGGGCGGATATAATGGGGACATGAAGCGCCTAAGGCTTCTCTCGGCACTGCTGTGGGCCTGGACGCCCGCGTCGGCCGCCGTCCTGGCCGACGCGCGCCTCTCCGTGCCGACGATGCCGGTGTTTGCGGCTCCGGTCGCCGTTCCGGCTCTGGGCGCCTGCGCGCTTGCGCCGGCGTTCGCGGCGGCGCCGGGTCTATCGGGCGCTGCGTCGGCCGCGCCCGTTGCGGCGACCGCCAACGGCCTGGTGCGCGCGCCGGACGTGGACGCGGGGCTGGCTGCCCTGCGCCGCGCGTCCTATCCCGAAAGCGAGGAGGTCGCGCGCCTCGTGGCCGCGATCAAGGAGGCGCATCCGGAACTGCCGATCTCCGCGCAAAACCTGTTTTTGATCCGCGACCCGGCCATGCTGGCGCAATTGGACATTCCCGAATCCGCGGCGGGTGCGGCGCGCATCGTCACCGACGGCCGGCGCGAGGCGCCCGTGGTGATCCTGGTCGCGGCGCATGGCGTCGCGCTCGACGCGTTCGTCGAGTTCGCGGTGCACGAGGCGGTCCACCTGATGGACGACGGCATCCTGCGCGTGGGCCACGACCAACTGCTCAAGCACTTTTTTGCCGAAGGCTGGACGCAGATGCGCGCGGTGACCTTGGCCAACGACGCGCTGTCCGCGTTGGGCCGGCCGCTCACGCCGGGACATGCTTATCACAAAGAAATCGCGCTCGTCGATGTTTTTTCGAATCGGCACGGCACGTCCGCGCTCGACGCGCTGGTGCGCGAAGGCTCCGACGCGGGCCTGCGCGCGGCGCTGGGCGCGCGCTGGGACCTGGCGGGACGCCTGGCCTCGGCGCCGGCCGCGCGCGAGAAGCGCCTCAACGCGCTGATCGCGCTGGTCAACGCCGACGCCGTCGGGCCCGAAGACGAGCGTGCCTTGCTCGACTACGTGGGGCTGTAGCTCCGGGTTTGGCCGCCGCGCGGCCGAATTGCTAACCTCGGCTCATGGATATCCAGCGGGTGTGCGTGGTCGGCGGCGGCACGATGGGCAACGGGATCGCGCACGTGTTCGCCCTCAAGGGCTTCGACGTGACCTTGGTCGAGGCCAAGCGCGAGCTGGCCGACAAGGCGGCGGCCGCCATCGCCAAGAACCTGGACCGCCAGGCGGCGAAGGGGACCATCACCGCAGAGGAGAAGCAGGCGGCGTTGTCGCGCCTCAAGACCGCGCTGTCTCCCGCCGAGGCGAAGGGCTTCCAGTTCGCGGTGGAAGCCGTTTCTGAGCGCATGGATCTTAAGAAACAGATTTTTCGCGACCTGGCCGCGGCCGCGGCCCCCGGCGCCATCCTGGCCACGAACACGTCGTCTCTGCCCATCACCGAACTGGCCGCGGTCGTCGGCGATCCCTCGCGCGTGATCGGGATGCACTTCATGAACCCGGTGCCGGTCATGAAGCTAGTCGAGATCATTCGCGGCCTGCAGACGTCCGACGAGACCTACCAGGCCGTGGACGCTCTGGCCCGAAAGCTCGGCAAGACTCCCGCCGTGGCGAAGGATTTTCCGGGCTTTATTTCTAATCGCGTGCTGATGCCGATGATCAACGAGGCGATCTTCTGCTTGATGGAAGGCGTGTCCTCCAAGGAGGACATCGACACGATCATGAAGCTGGGCATGGCGCACCCGATGGGGCCGCTGCAACTAGCCGACTACATCGGCCTGGACGTCTGCCTGGCGATCATGAACGTCCTGCACGAGGGCTTCGCGGATTCCAAGTACCGCCCATGTCCCCTGCTCAAGCAGATGGTGCAGTCCGGCCGCCTGGGCGTGAAGTCCGGCCGCGGCTTCTACGACTA
>JABEUV010000190.1 GCA_013044195.1 Elusimicrobiota bacterium
CACCGCGACGGAGAGCCCCAAGGCCGAAAGGGTCAGATAGAGATAGCGCCCGTTTTTGCGGCCCAGGCGCACGACCAGATTTTTCTTGCCCACCAGGCGGTCTTGGTGAAAATCCGGGATATTGTTGACGACGGCCAAAGACATGATCAATAACCCAGGAACCAAAGAGGCCAACAACGCACCCCAAGAGAACCGATGTGTGTGCAGCTGGACCGCGCCCAAAGTCATCCACGGGCCGTAGGACAGGCCGATGACGGTCTCCCCCAGGCCGCGGTAGACCCAGCGCACGGGCGGGCCCACATACCAAACGGCGGCGGCCCCCCCCAGCAAGGTGTAGAGCACGATGGGCCAGCCGCCGCGCCAAGCCAGGAAGAAGCCCAGAGCCGCCGCCAGCGCGAACGCGGCGACGCCCAGGGAAAACATCCACTCCGGAATATATTCGTCGGCGTCCGGATTGAACACGCGGTCGGTGCCCATCTTCGCGTCGAAATACTCGTTGAAGCTTTCCACGCCGACGACGGACAAGAAAATACCCAAGAGCCCCAACCAAAAAACTCCGGGTCGGAACGTTTTTTCCACGCCGTACGCCCACGCGGCGCCGAGCAAATACGGCAGAAGACCCGCGTAGAGAAAGAACCGATAGCGCACGACCGAGGCGACCCTGAGGATGATCCCCTGGTCGTCCGGCGCGTGCGGCGCGGCGAAAACGTCCGTCATTTTCCGCCGACCTCCTCCCACTGATGCAGGCGGGAGACGATGTTGGGATCCTCGGCCAAGCGTTCGATGAAGGTGGAGACGCGCGGGCTCTTCCAGGCGGTCTGGAACTGGGACCACACCTGGCCCAACGTGTCGGTGCGCAGATCGCCGCAGGTGAAGGGCAACGCGTTGATCAGCTTGACCTTGCCGTTGGGCAGGATGATGAAGAGCGCGGCGGGATTTTCCAGGCGGTAGCGCAGCTCGTCTAATAATCCCATCTCATGGAAATAGACGCGCATGCGGCCCTCGTATTCCTTTGTCTTCTCCTTGAGCGTGGCGAAGAACTGCGGATAGTCGTTTTCGTCGGGAGCCGTGATGCCCCAGGTGCGCACCGCGTTGCCGGTGAACATCAGCTTGCCGGTATAGAACGAATAAGCCCCGATGCTGTGCGCCAGATCCACCGCCGCTCCAATTTCCTTGATATTGAACTTGGCGGGCACGAAGTTGATCTCGATGGGGACTTGCGCGTCGCGCAGGTTCTTGATGCCGCCCAGCGCCTCTTCAAAGCGCCCGTGCACGCGCATCTTGTTGAAGCTGGCCGGGCTGGCGCCGTCCAAAGACACCTGGACCGCCTTCACGCCCAGGTCCCGGAAGCGCCGGCAATTCTCCGGCGTCAGGTAGTGGCCGTTGGTCTCGATCTTCAGGCCGACGCCGCCCTTCGTGATCCTCTCGACTAGACCGAAAAAGTCCGGGCGCACCATCGGCTCGCCGCCGGAGAAGGACACGTACGGGACTTCCGCCTTGACCAATTGGTCGATCACCGCGTAGGCCTGCTCGGTGGTCAGCTCGTCCTTGAAGGCCTTGCCGGGACCGGACTCCTCGATGCAGTGCAGGCAGGCCAGGTTGCACTCGTTGGTGATCTGCCAGGCGACGTAGAGCGGCGCGCCCAGGTCCGAGGTGGCGGTCTCTTCCGGCTGGGCGGCGGTTTCGGTGGTCATGGGCGGTCTCGCTATTCGACGATCAGTCCTTTTTCCTTTAGTTGGGCCAGGAAGCCCGTCGCCTCGCCGGCCATCTTGCCCGACGGATCGTCGAACTTCGCCTTCAGCTTATCGACGAGGTTCGTCGAATCGGCGCCGGCCACGATCTCGCGCACCACGGCGGCGCCGGTGGGGCTGAGCGTGTAGACCTTCTCGGAGCGCGTCTCGAAGAGCACCGCGCCGAACTTTTCCTCTCTGAACTTCACGAACGGGGCTAGTTTCATGATTCCCTCTTTATGGGCGGAAAAGCAGGCCTCGGCGTCCCAGGTCTCTCTTTCCGCGATCTCCTGCATCTCGGCACGTATCAAGCGTCGGCTGGCCGCCTCGCCGGCGTCGGCCTTGCCGGCCTCCGCCGCGTCGAGCGTGTACGTCCCGCTGGACCATGCCTTCTTGATCAGCGCCGCGTACGACATGGCTAAAACTCCCTCTTGGCCAGCAGCTCCACAAAGAACGCAAGCTCCGCCGCCTCGGCCTTGCACGGCAGCTTGCGCACCATCGCGGCCATGGAGTCGACAAGCTCCCGGCCCTTGTCGCGCGCCTTCTGCACGAAGCCGCCGTCCTTGAGGAACTTCGAAATCTTCTCCGCGGCCTTCGGATCCGTCCCCGCCGAGTTCCACAGGGCCAGGAAGCCCTCGCGGGACTTCGGGTCCTGCAGGGCGTAGAGGCAGGGCAAGGTCAGGCGCCGGTTCTTGAGATCCTGGCCTTCGTCCTTGCCGGACGCGCGCTCGGGCAAGGTGTAGTCGTGGATGTCGTCGACGATCTGCAGAAGGATGCCGGCCGCGCAGGCCAGCCGCGGCGGATCGGCCTGATCGTGAGGGAAAGGCGACAGCTCGGAGAGCACCGCACCCGCCCATTCAAAGAGCGCCCCGGTCTTGCGCGAGCAGATGCCCATGTAGGCGTCGACGGACAGCTCGACGGAGCCCTTGAGAAACTCCTCCTGAAGTTCGCCCACGGTCATCTCCCGCACCGCGGTGACCAGCAGACGGGCCGCGCTGGGCGAAATGTCCACGGCTTCCTCAAGCCCCTGCGAAAACGCCAGGTCGCCCAGAAGAAGCGCCGTCGGGATGTTGAAAACCGCGTTCGGCGTGGGATGACTGCGACGCAAAGTGGCCTCGTCGACGCAGTCGTCGTGGAGGAGGCTGGCGTTGTGCACCAGCTCAAGAGCCCGAGAAGCTCCCTCCGCCTTGTCCTCCGGCGCGCCCAGCGCGCCGGCCAGCAGAAGGCAGAAGCGCGAGCGCAGCATCTTGCCCGGGCGCGAGACGAAGGCCGCCAGCTCCGCGCCGACGCGGCCCTCGATGCGGCGCGCGCGGCTTTCCAGGCCCGCGCGGACCCGGGTCAGCGAATCCTCCACCTTCAGCAGGGAGATCGGCATGAGCTTCGATTATACCAAGTTCACGACATCGCCTTCAGGAGCGTCAAAACCCGCGGCATCACGGCGTTCTTCTCCTGCTGAGCCAGCTTGCCCAGCACGAAGTCCAGCGTGCGCACCAACTCCAAAAGCTCCGCGGTCCGCTTTCGAAAGGCCGCTGATTCCTTACCATCCCCCGCCTCGCGCAGACACTCCTCCAGAGCGCCGATCACCGGCTCGATCTCGCGCTTCTTGCGCTCGCGCGCGATGCGGCAGCACATGTTCCAGACGTCCTTCTCGCTCTGGAAGTACTCGCGCCGCTCGCTACCCACCGACACGCGCCGCACCAGGCCCCAGTCCGCCAACGCGCGCAGGTTCATGCTCGCGTTGCCTCGGCTGATCGACAGCGCAGCCATGATCTCGTCGACCGACAACGCCGCGTCCGAGGCCATCAACAACGCGTGGACGCGCGCCATCGTCTTGTTGATGCCCCACTGGGACGCCATCTCCCCCCACGTGGAGACGAACCGCGCCCGCGCCTTCTTCAACCCCTCGCTCACCAGGTTCCCATACTTTCAATATATTCTGAAAGTATAATACACCGGGCGCGACGTTTCGTCAAGTCAAGGCCCGCAGTCCGGGGCCGCCGGACGCGTGGGCCCTCTGCGCGGCGCCTCCCAGGTCCAAAGTCCCGGGCGCAAAACGACAAAAGCTCTTACACTTTTCTGCATAATGATGAACAGGAACCTCTCCTTCGTTCTGGCCGGCAGCCTCGCGTTCGGCGCCATTTCGCCGTCCCTGGCAGAGAACGGCGTGTCGGCGGGCACGGCGTGGCAGCCGACCGTCGGGCACAGCCCCGAGGGCACCTTCACGCAGGCCGATCAGATCGCGCTGAACCAAGTCGCCACGCAGGGCCGCCTCGACCAGCTCTGCCGCAACGTCCCCCTGTCGGCCAACGTCGGCAAGAGCTTCCCCGACGCCGGCCTCTCGTTGGGCATCCTGCGCCGCCTCGTCACTTTGCCGTCCGTCGAGCACCCGCAGGATCTGGAACTTTATCAGGTCGACGAGTACACGCCGGCCGTAAGCCTGTCGCCCTCGCTGTCTTTTCCGTGGAGGACCTCCGCCGCCCTCGGCTTGGGCGTGGGCGCGTCGTTCTCTCTGGACTCCACCGTGGTCCGGCCGCGCTCGTATTTCAAGGGCTGCGCGGAGATCAAGAAACTGCTGGACGTCGCCGACGTCAAGCTCGTGTTTCCACCGAGCCTGCTCAAGCACGGACCGGCTCCGACGCCGGAGGAATTCGTCTCGGTGATGGCCCCGCGCATCGCGAAGATGGAAGACGGCGAACTGTGGAGCCTCTCCGGCGTCACCACGGTGAGCGCGGCCTTGTCCGGAGGAGCCGTGGTCGGCCACGTCTCGGCCGGCGTCTCGATCGGCGGCATGCAGGACGGCGCCGCGACGATGATCGTCCACCGGCTGAGCCGCACGCATATCCGCTTCTCGTTGCGCGTCAGTCACCTGCACGTGTTCAACGCGCAGGGCAGCATCGCCGACGTGCCGATCATCACGCTCTTCCGCCCCGGCGGAGCGCTTACGGTGAAAAATGAGCTCGAGAAGGTTTTCGACGGCGTGGCGGCCGGCAGGCTGGTCGATTACTTCACCGCCAGCTTCAGCGCGCTCCAGCAGATCGGCAACCAGTCCACCCAACAGTATCTGGTCGTCTTCGACCTGGATCCGACCGACCCGGCCCAGACGGACGAGTTGGCCCGCATGATGCAGTCGGACTTCCTCGAGCTGATCAAGAAGGCCGTCGGCATGCAGACCATGCACGCGTCGCAGAAAGCGACGCTGGACAACTACGCGAAACTGACCCAGGAGCACGAAAGCGTCTTCGACCGCGTGGCCACGCTCGTGCAGACGGACGTCGGCCGGATCGACGACAATCACAGCGTCACTCTGACTCTGCCGGTCCTGGGCAGCCACAGCCGCGCCTCGAGCTCCAGTTCCGATTCGGTCGTCACCGTCGACGCCACCGGAGCCGGAAGCACCCGAACAAGGGCGCTTCACCTGGCCACCGCGGACCGGCCGAAGACCGACATCGGCCTCAGCATCCCGATCATCAACAGGACTCTGGTCAGCGACAACAGCGACACGAAATACACCGGCTTTTACTTCGCCGACGACGGCAAGCTCCAGATTCTCTACTCGCACATCGACGCGTTCCAGCGGCGCGCCACGTCCTCGGTCCAGGGGACTCTCAACCAGTTTCGCGACATGCTTGCGATGGTCGGCTCGCGCGGGAACCCGGCCGCCGACGCCGATCCCAAGCAGTACCAGATCAAGCTGCCGCACGAAGGTCTCTGGGTCAAGTCCGGTTCGCTGTCCTTTTCGCTGGACATCAACGCAGCCGGGGTCGCGAATGCCTTCAACGCCTCGGCCGCGGAGATTCAACGCGCCGCTGAACGCGTGTACCCGATATCGAACGTCGCCGGCGGCAAACAGCAAGCCCAAAACAATTACGACCGTGGGATGGTCGCCGAGATCGTGAAGACCTTGGTGGCCGGCCGCGACGAGACCCCGGACCAACGCAACAAGGCCCTGCGCGACTTGATGGTGCGCGAGAGCAACAGCAACGTCGTGGTCGATTCTCTCGCCTCGCTTTTCAGCTTCCTGCCGCTGCCGTCTCCCAGCGAACTTTCCTATGAAGGCGTGATGAAGGTCCTGCTTCAACTGGCGGACCGCCAGGACGTCTCGGCGAACCTGGTCTACAGCATCTCCGGAGACGGGACCGCCCCGCAGGGCGCGAAGGACAAGCCCGCCGCTCCGCCGAACGTCAGCGTCAACCAGTCCGACGCGAACCCCGACCTGCTCGACGCGGGCCGCGCCAACCGCGTACGCACTCCGCAACCGCAATACATGGACGTCAACCAGTAGCGCTCCGCCGGAAAGCCCCTGGAACGGCTCGGCGCTATTTTCTATGCTCCGGGCATGACCACAGAGATCGACGACGCGGTTCTTCCGGGCTACGCCGGCACTCGCGGACTCAACGTCTGGAGCGCCGACGCCGCGCTGCGCGACGCGGTTCTTCCGCGGCTCTCCGGCCCCGCCGCGGAGGCGCGCATGCTCGGATTTGGAGCCCTGGTGGGCGGACGCCTGGGCGCTTTGATCGAGACGGCGCACAAGCCCGAAAACCTGCCGCGACTGGCCGACGCGGACGTGGGCGGCGCGCGCGTGCCGGCGATCGCATACTGCCCGGAGCAGATCGAGGCGCGCCGCCTGTTGGCGCGCGCGGTCTACGGCACGCCGGGGCTCTGCCTGGTCGAGCGCATGACTTTGGCCGTCCTGTCCAACTACGCCGGCGAGGGCGGCATCACCTGCCCGCTGGCCATGACCGAGGGACTCATCGGCCTGCTGGAGCGCCGCGGCACGCCCGCGCAGAAAGCACTCCTGCCGCGCCTGCGCTCCGACGACGCGGTCTGGGCGCTGACCGGCGGCCAGTTCGTGACCGAGCGCCAAGGCGGCTCCAACGTGTCGGCCAACGAAACGCTGGCGCGGCCGAACGCCGACGGGTCCTACGCGCTGACCGGGGTCAAATGGTTCTGCTCCAACCCGGGCGAGGCGTGGGTCACCACCGCGAAGGTCGAGGGCACGCCCTACATCGGACTTTTTCTCGCTCTGCGCCGCGGCGCCGACGGCCGGCTCAACGGCCACCGCGTCCTGCGCAAAAAAGAAATCGGCGGCACGCGCGGCAAGGCCACGGTCGAAGTGGAATACACCGCCGCGCGCGCCGAGTTGATCGGCAAGCCGCGCGAGGGCCTGGTCCTGCTCGTCGACGAGATACTCTCCGTGTCGCGCCTGCACGTCGCCGGCGCGGCGCTGGGATTTGCCTCGCGCGCGCTCCTTGAAGCCGAGACGTTCGCCGCCTGGCGCGTCGCCTACGGGCAAAAGATCACGGACATGCCGACGGTCAAAGCCAGACTCGACCGCATGCGCCGCGAACGCCGCGGCATGCTTGCCGCCTTCTACGCCGGCGTGGACGCCGTCGCCGCCGACGCCGCCGACGCCGAGGCGCTGGTGCCCCTGATCAAGACCGAGGTGTCCAAGCGCGCCAGCTACCTGGTGCGCGAGGCCCAGCTTTTGATCGGCGGACACGGCATACTGGACGATTTTTCGCCGCTCAACCGATTGGCCGACGACGCGGTCGTCAACGAAATTTGGGAGGGTACGCACCCGATCCTGGCCGGACACGCGGCCAAGGCCCTGCGCCGCCCGCGCGCGCTCGGCGCGTTTCTGGCGCGCGTCAGCGACGCGTCGTTTGCCGGCGAACTGCGCGCCCGCGTCGAAGCCAGCCGCGCGACGCCCGATGACGCGCGCGCTCTCTCCGATGAGGGACTGGTCGCCTTTGCCTACGACGCCCTCACCGGCGTCTGAGCGATGAACACGTTCGACCCCGACGCGCACACCAAGCAGTCCCGACAGACCTGGTCCGAGGCCGCGCCGCGCTACGACAAGCTCTCCTCATCCCTGTTCGGTCCGACCGCCGAGGCCTTCGCCGAGTTCGCCGGCGTGCGCCGCGGCTGGCGCGTGCTGGACGTCGCCTGCGGACCGGGGCTGGCCGCGCGCGCCGCCGCCGCCCGCGCCGGCGAGACCGGACGAGTGCTGGCCTGCGACCTGGCGCCGGGCATGATCGAACTGGCCGCCGCGCGCCCGCCGCGCGCGCGCTCCGCGCCGATCGAATGGCGCGTGCTGGACGCAGAGAACCTGGACGTACCCGCGGGCGCGTTCGACGCCGTGCTCTGCCAGTTGGGGCTGATGCTGTTCGCGCGGCCGCAGCGCGCGCTCGAAGGCATGCGCCGGGCCGCGGCGCCGGGCGCTCCCGTCTCCTGCCTGGTGCAGGGCCGCCGCCACGCGATGCGCTTCACCGGACTGGTGTTCGACGCCATTGTCGCGCGCGCGCCGGAACTGCGCGCGCCGAGCGGCGCGCCGACCTTGTTCGCGTTCGGCCCCGACGGCGTATTAGAAGAAGCGTTCGCGATGGCGGGCTTGACCGAGATCGTCACGCGCCGCCTGTCCGGCACGTTCCGCTTCGAATCCGCCGAGGCCTATTGGAACGTCATGACCGAAGGCTCGGGCCGCACTCGCGCCATGCTGGAAACGCTCAAGCCCGAGATCCAGGCCAAGATCAAGGCCGACGTCCTGCGCCGCGCCGGAAAGCGCCGCGCCGGCCGCGGCGTGGAAGTCGCCTACGAGTTCGTCATGGCCCGCGGCCTGGCGCCGTCGCGCCGATGAAGGCCGCCGCCGCGACTCGCTCGCGTTTCGAGGCGAATATCGAACGCCAGGTCGGGCTCGTGCGCGACGTGCTGGCTGCCCCCGCCCCGGACTGGTTCAAGCCTCCGCGCGGACGCAAGACCTTCCTCGTCGGCGTCGGCACCAACCACCACGCCGCGCGCATCGCGGCCTGGTTGTGGAGCCGCGCCGGCTTCGACGCGCGCGCCGTGCACAGCCATGATTTCATCGCGCGCCCCTACCGTCTGGAGCCCGGCGACCTGGGAATTTTCCTCTCCCATCGCGGCTCGCGCTCCTACACCGTCCGCGCCGAGGCCGCCGCGCGCCGCGCGGGCGCGCTGACCGCGGCCGTCACCGCCACGGGCGGAGTATGGAAAGCTCCGCGCCGCCTGCTCACCGGCCCCATGGAAGACACCGGCGCGTTCACTCAGTCCTTCACCACGACGATGGCCTGGCTCCTGCGCTGGCCCGCGCGCCCCGCCTTGCTCGCTCCGTTTCGCCGCATGGAAGAAAGCCTGAGCTGGGGACCGGCGTTTCCCAAGATCGGCACGAACGCGGACGTGGTTCTTCTCGGCGACGGCCTGCGCGAATGGGTGGCATGCGAGATCGCGCTCAAGCTTCAGGAAACCGCCCACGCCCGCGCGCGCGCGTTCGGCTTGGAGGAGTTCCTGCACGGCCCCTGCGTCTCCGTCGGCCCAGGCAGCGTCGTGATCGGGTTTTCCAGCGCGCGCGAGCCGCGCTGGGACGCCGCGCGCCGCTACCTGGCCAAAATTCAAGTGCCTTTGATCGAGGCGCGCAGCGAGGACTGGCTGGCCCAGGTCCTGTGGGGCCAGCGCCTGACCGTGGCCGTCTGCCGCGGCCTGGGCATCGACCCCGACCTCCTGCGCGGCGACGACCCGCGCTACGCCGCCGCGCGCGACGAGCTGGCCTTCACGCCCGCGCGCTGAACGGCGGGCCTACAGCGACTCGGCCAATATCCGCGCGGCCTCGTCGGCCAGTTCCAACGCGCGCGCCGCAACGGCGTCGCCGCGCGCGCGCGCCAGCGCGCGAAACTCGGCGGCCAGAGCGGCGGCGCGGCGACCCAGGGCTCCCGCCGCGCGCGGCGCGCGCGCGCCCGCGCGCGCCAAGTCCAGACCGCGGCGCGCGACCGCCCAACGCAGAAGGTCGTCGGAGCCTTCCACCAGGCGCAAGCCGCGCGCGTCGCGCAGCCAGCGCTCGGCCGGCACCGCGGCCTCGCCGCGCGCGCGCTGGGAATCCACGGTTTCATAACCGCGCGCGCCGCGCAGCTGCAGCGCGGCATCCGCCGCCTCCCACGCCGCCGCCGCCGCGTACAGTTTGGCCAGCGCCGACTCCGTACGGCCGACGCCCCCGGCCCGGCTCCACGCCGCCGCCGCCGCGTCGAGCGCCTCCAGCCGCGCGACCAGCGCGTCGAGGCGTTTGAGGCGCGCGGCGACCGCCGGCTCTTGGGCCAGCGCCCGGCCGCGGCGTCGGCGCGAAAGCATCCACGCGCGCGCGGCGTCGCGCGCCGCACGCGTCAGTCCCAGCGCCCGCGGCACCACCGTCAACCGCCCCTCGCCCAAAAGCGCCAGCAGTATCCGCGCCCCCTCGCCTTCCGCGCCGACGCGGCGCGCATCGGACACGAAGGCTCCGCGCAAGCGCAGAACGCCGTTACCCAGGCCGCGCAGGCCCAAGAAGCGGCAGCGGCGCTCCACGCTCACGCCGCGCGTGCGCGCGTCGATGATGAACAACGTGGCCCCGCCGGGCGCGCGCGCCAGCACCGCGATCCAGCGCGCGCCGACGGCGTTGGAGACCCACAGCTTGCGCCCGTCCAGGCGCCAGCCGCCGCGCGCGCGCCGCGCCGTCGTCGCGGCAAGCGTCGGATCCGCGCCGGACAGCGCCTCGCTGGCCGCCAGCGCCGACAACTCCCCGGCCGCCATCCGCGGCAGAAGCTCCGCCTTCAGCTCCGGGCCGCCGAACGCCGCGACGAGCGCCGCGGCACCCAGGGACTGATGCGTCGTGACTATCATCGCTAGCGCCAAACTGCGCGCGGAAATCCGCGCGAGTATTCGGTGATAGTCGGCACGGTCCAGGCCCAGGCCGCCGTACGCGCGCGGCAGATTTAATCGCAGAACACCCAGACGCTCCAGGCGCGCCAAAACCGCGGGAGGAATACGGTCCTCACGGTCGATTTTGTCCGCGTCGACGCGCGCCAGCTCCGCGTCCAACCGTGCTAGAAGTCGACGCACGCCGGAGACAGGCGTCGTCGGCGCGCGACGCTCCGCGCGGCGCGGCAGGCCTCCGGCGAGGATCGCGTCGCCCGGCGAGAGACCTCGGCCGCGCGCCTTTTTATCAAGCATCGGAGCCATGATACGGCGCGCGGCCGGACGTGTCAATGCGCGCGGCCGCATTTTTGTAGAATCGCGCGATGAAAGCGCTGGCCGCCGCCCTCTTGCTGTTCCTCGCCTTGCCGGCCGCGGCCAAGAGCCGAAAGAAGCCCCACGCTCCGAAGAAAGCGCCGGTCGAGGTCTCCGCGCCCCTGCACCCGCCGCGCGTGTCGACCGAGCCGATCACCTTCGTCTGGCCCGCGGAAGGCGCGACCGTCGCCGCCGACGCCGACTTCGTCTTCGGCAGCGTCGCCGTCGCGACCGCTCCGTTCACCATCAACGGCGCGACCATCACCGTCAACAACGACGGCGGCTTTCTGGCCTGGCTGCCGATCTCGTCCGGCACGTTCACGTTTCACGCCGAACTCAAGCTGTCGTCCGGCGCCGCGACGGCCGATCGGCATATCTTCGTGCCGCCGCCGCCGGCACCTCTGCCCGATTCACCGGCCGCCATCGACCCGTCCTCGCTGTCCCCCCGCGCCGACCTGGAACTGCGCGCCGGCGATTGGTGGACCATTCGCATGAAGGCCACGCGCGGTCGGCGCGCGTGGGCGCGCGTACCGGGAGAAGACTGGCGCGAGATGCGCGAGACCAACCCCGCCCTCGGGATCTATGAATTGAACCTGCGCGTCGCCCCCGGTCAGCGCTTCGGTCCGGCGCCGATCGAATACCGCCTGGGCGGCGGCTGGTCTTCGGTGCGTGCGACCGGCGTCGCGCGCGTGTCCGCCGGCGGAGACGCGACCACTGTCGCCACGGCGCGCGCCGCGGCGGGCTACGCCAATCTCAAGACCGGTCCCAACGACGGCTTCCTGATCTTCCCCCCGAACGGCGCGCGCATGGCCGTCACCGGACGCGACGGCGCGTCGGTGCGCGTGGAACTGGCGCCGTACCTCACCGGTTGGGTCGACGCCAAGGACGTGACCCTCTCAACCGGGGCGGCACAGCCGCTGGCGCATACCGGAAACGTCGGCGTGACGACGGACGCGTCCGGAGCGACGGTGCGCGTCGCGCTCAGTGAACGCGTGCCTTTCGAGGTCGTCGAGGACGACGACCTCAACGCCCTGACCTTGCGCCTGTTCGGGGCCGTCGGCCACACGAACCTGGTGATCTTCGACGGCGGCGAGAGCGACTTCGTCGAGCAGATTCATTGGCGCCAGGAGGCCGACGGCGTGGTCGTCCTGCGCGTGCGGCTGAAGCCCGGACGGCGGCTGTGGGGCTACCTGGCGCGTTACGACGCGGGCGGCTCGGTGCGCCTCCAACTACGCCGCGAGCCGCGCGTGGATCGCCGCCGCCCGCTGGCCGGCCTGCGCGTGATGCTGGACCCGGGCCACATGCCGTCGGCGCCGGGCGCGATCGGGCCGCTGGGCACCAAGGAGATGGACGCCAACTACGCCATCGCGCAGGCCGCGGCCGCGCTCCTCAAGCGCGAGGGCGCGGTGCCGCTGCTGACGCGGCGCTCGTCCGCCGACGAGGTCTCGCTGACCGACCGCCCGCGCCAAGCCGCCGAGCGCGACGCCGACCTGTTCGTCAGCCTGCACAACAACGCCTTGCCCGACGGCACCAATCCCTTCGCCAAGCCGCGCGGCTTCACCGTCTTTTATTATCACCCGCACAGTCTGGCTCTCGGCCGCGCCGTGCATGAGGCCTATCACGCCGCCGTGCCCCTGCCCGACGAGGGCCTGCAGTGGGACAACCTGCTGGTCGCGCGCCTGACCTCGGCGCCGGCGATCCTGGTGGAGAATGCCTATATTATCGTGCCCGAGCAGGAGGCCCTGCTCAACGACGCGCAATTTCGTCAGACGCTGGCGAAATCACTCGTCGCCGGCTTAAAAAGCTTCATGGCCGGCGTCGGCCGCAAACAGCGGAAATGAATTTCCCGGCGCCCGCGCGCCTGATCTTGGCGCTGGCCGCGGTTTGGATCGGCCTGCGCTGGTTCGAGAACGCGATGGTGTTCCACCCCTCGCGCGTCGTCGACGTTCTTCCCGGCGCTTATGGTCTGGCTTTCGAGCGCGTGCGCCTGACGGCCTCCGACGGCGTGGCGCTTGACGCATGGTGGCTGCCCGCCGCGCACGCGGACGCGCCCGTGATGCTGTGCCTGCACGGCAACGGCGGCTCCCTCTCCAACCGCGTCGAGAAAATGCGCATCTTCCACGCGGCTGGCGCCGCCCAATTATGGGTCGAATGGCGCGGCTACGGCGCCAGCGCGGGCACGCCCTCCGAGGCGGGCCTCTACCGGGACGCGCAGGCCGGCCGGGATTGGCTGGCCACGCGCGGCGTGCCGCCGTCGCGGCTGGTGCTCTACGGCGAGTCCCTGGGCAGCGGCCCCGCCGTGGAACTGGCGGCGCGCGCTCCGGCCGCGGGCCTGATCGTCGACAGCGGCTTTGCGTCCATTCCCGCCATGGCGGCGGTCGTCCTGCCCTGGTTTCCCACCGGACTGGCGCGCATTCGTTTCGACAACCTGGCCAAACTCCCGCGCGTGACCTGCCCCACTTTGTTCCTGCACAGTCCACAAGACGACATCGTGCCCTACGCCCAGGCGCGGCTCAACTTCGCCGCGGCGGGAGGCCAGAAAACCTTCGTGGATCTGAAAGGAAGCCACAACGAAGGTTTCCTTGATTCACAACCCATCTACGGCGACGCGATCCGAAACTTTCTGGCGTCGACGAAGCAGGTTAAATAAGGCCCATCATCATCGCGGCCGCCGGCCATGCCCCGCATCGAACAAACTCCACGCCCATCCATTCATGGTCGGATGGCCCGCCGCTCGTCTTGCTTGGGATGACGGCTTTCTATCTGGCCTACACCAGCGAAAGCGTCTTAAGAGGATTCTCCGCCGTGTTTGCGCCGCAGCGAGGACCCGGCCCGCTCCAGAGCGCGGCGTTCGGCTTCGGTGAGGCTGTTGATCCCGCGGCTGGCGATCTTGTCGAGGATGAGGTTGATAGGGTCCTGACGCCCGTCGTCCATGGCCGGCTCGGGCGGGTCCGAACGGCGACCGCCCCAGGAGAAATCAAAGCTGTCCCACCAATCGAAGCCGCCTTGGAAGCCCATCACGCGCATGGCGCAATAGCTCAAGCCCGCGATCACGCTGAGGGACATCAAGCCGGACCAATTGTGGTACGCCAGATCGTTGAGGACATATATGCCGAGCAGGATGTAGGCGATAAGCTTGGCCGTGATCCCGAAGAAAATTTCGACGTCCGGGTAGATCGTCGCGTAGGCAATGAAGATGCCGAGCACGGCGGGGCCCAGGCCGGCCAGAGGCGGTTCGAAGGCTGCTCGGATCAGCGCGCCGTACACCAAGACGTGGAAAAGGCTCTGCACGAGAAGCAGGAGCGCGTAGAACGTGAAGAAGCGCGGGCGCCCGAGGGACGTTTCCAAGCCCATCCCGAACCAAGACAGCATGAGCATGTCGACGGCGAAGGAGAGGCTCGGCATCGCGACGAAGGCGTATGTGATGAGCTGCCACACGTGTCCGGCCATCAGGTCCCGGTGCGTGAGCATGAAATACCCAAGCGCGTCGCCGTGCCCGAAGCCCGTCAGGAGGGCGCACGCGGCCATCGCCGCGCAATGGAGGATCACGAGGAAAGTTGCTCCGTACATGGGGTAGCCCAGCACGAGCATCCGCATTCCCCGATCGTCGAAGTCTTCGATCAATCCCATGAGATGGTTGCGCCCAGGGCCCGCGGCTCCGGTGTAATCAAAATATAGGAAATTGACGAAATAGGTGAAATAAGGCCCATCCTCAGCACGGCAACGGACCATGGATGGAGTGTCGCCCTTGGGCTACGGTTTCATTGCCTCCGCCCAGCCCCGCTCACGCGGACCGCTCGTCCGGCACGTCCGAATCCTTCCCGTCCCACTTCTCGGCCCGCGGATCGATGGGGCCGTCCACATCCGCATCCGAGGAGAGCGTTGTGATTGAGGCGGCCGACGGGTTGCCGCCCAGGATCGGCGTCTGCTGTTTTCAGGCAGCGACAAATTTTTCAGGGGGCGTCGCCAGGAATTCTTCCAGGGGGATGCCTTGCCCGCCGACGAGAAGCTGCCTTTGCGGCTTGAACTCCTTGGCGAATTCGGCCATGCCCGGTAGCGAGTCCTTGCGGCGCGAGCTGGTGACTTCGAGAGCCGTCACGCGACCCTTTCCCTTAAGGACGAAGTCCACCTCGCGATTGATCTCGCGCCAATACAGCACCTCGATGCCCGTCCCGGCTAACCCGTTGAGCAAATGCGCTCCGACCGCCGATTCCACAATGCGACCCCAGTAATCGGGATTCGCGCGGGCCGTCGCGAATGAATGCTCGGTGCCGCTCGTCATGAGAGCCGTGTTGAGCACGAGAAGCTTGGGGCTGGACCCTCTCTGTCTCAAGCGGTTGCCGGAATACTTCTGAAGCCCGGTCAGCATCCCGGCCCCGGACAGCAGTTCAAGATAATGGGCCAACGTCGTCGTGTTTCCGGCCCCATGAAGCTGCCCGAGCATCTTTTGGTAGGACAAGATCTGGCCGGAGTAGTCGCAGCCGAGACGGAACAGATGGCGCAGGAGCGCAGGCTTGTCCACGCGGGTCTGGAGCAGGATGTCCCTGGACAAGGTCGTCTCGACCAGCGCGTCCAGGATGTAGTGCCGCCAGCGCTCCTCGTCCGAGATGAGTGAGGCGCTTCCGGGATAGCCGCCGAAATAGAGGTACTCGTCGAGTCCCAGCCCGAAAGCTTCGCTGATCTCGGCGAAGGACCAATGCGGTACGCGAACGACTTCGAAGCGGCCGGCCAAGCTTTCGCTGAGCCCCTGACGCACCAGCAGCGGGGCCGAGCCCAGAAGAACGACCTTCAGATGCGCACCCGAGGCGGTGTCTTCATCCCACAGGCGCTTGACGATTTCCGACCAGCCTTCCACTTTTTGCGCCTCATCCAGCACGAGCACCGCGCCGGAACGCTTCTTCTCCTTGGCCCGCAGTCGAGCGACGTCCCACTGCGTCTTGATCCAGGCCGCGTCCCGCGGGGTCGGCGCGTCTGCGCTCGCGTAATGGAAGTCCACGCCGGAGCTTTGCAGGGCCTGCCGAATGAGAGTCGTCTTGCCGACCTGGCGCGGACCGAGCAGGGCCTGGATGAACTTGCGGGGCTCGCGCAGCCTGGCGACAACGGTTTTAAAGATCGGCCGATGGAAAGTGGGGAGGGTCATATAATTTACTCAGTATACTGAGTAAATTTACTCAGTATCAAGAGCAATTCATGATTTTCAATCCAGTTTCCCACCGCGCCTAAAAATGCGCCGGCCGGACA
>JABEUV010000191.1 GCA_013044195.1 Elusimicrobiota bacterium
CAGTCCCAGTCCGGCCGCGGCGTATCTGCGCGGCCTCAAAAGCCAGCTCGATGAGCTGCATGAGGAGGTGCGCGGCCTCACGCGCCGCCTCGACGCCGCCGACGACCGCGACGAGAAGGTCCTCTCGCGTCTGGCCGACATCGCCGGGGTCCTCACGCGGATGCAGCCGCCGGGCTCCGCGCCCGCCCTGCCGGGACCGTCGCGCGAGCGCGAGTCGGCCAAGGAACTGACCCACGAGTTCGACGAGACCATGCGCCTCGGCCTGAGCGAGGCCGTCGACGGCCACTTCTCCGAAGCCGCCGCCGCCGTCTCCGATTCCCCCGCCCCGAAGACGCCCGCCGCCCAGCCGTCCGCCGCGCCGGACGAAGAGATGTCCGAGGCCAAGCAGCGCCGCACGCCGGTCTGGCCGGTCTAGCGGGCGGCGCCGCCGCGGCTTCAACTCAAGTTTTCGCGTCTGCGCTTTCCAGTTCCGCGACTTTGGTCAAACGACGCCGGTGCCGCTCGGCGATGCACGCCCCCACCCCGCTGCCGCAGACCGCCGCGCCGCGATCGACTTCGCCGCGTGAGACGGCCTGCGCCAGGGGCGCGATAAAATCGGGATAGTCATCCTCCGGGTTCAACCGGCGAGCGCCGAAATCGACCACTTCATAACGTGCCTTCTTCAGCATCCCGACCAGACGGTTTAAGAAGGGCCGCCGCCCGAGCGCAGACGTTCTCCGCGGTGAAGCCGAACTCGCGGAGCACCGCGGCTCCCGGCGCCGACGCGCCGAAACGGTCCACGCCCAGCGCGTCGCCCCGGTCGCCGACGTAGCGGCGCCAGCCCAGCGTCACGCCCGCCTCGACTGAAAGCCGCGCGCCGACGTTAGGCGGCAGCACCGACTCGCGGTACTCGGGGCTTTGCGCCTCGAACAACTCCCAGCTGGGCATCGAGACCAAGCGCACGGCAATCCCGCGCTCCTCAAGCATGCGCCCGGCCGCGACGATGAGCCCCACCTCCGAGCCGGTGGCGATCAGGATCAGCCGCGGCGAGGCCTTCGGCGCGTCGGCCAGGATGTACGCGCCCCGGCGCAGGCCTTCCGCCGAGGCGAAGCGCCGGCGGTCGAGCGTCGGCACGTCTTGACGGGACAGGACCAGGGCCACGGGCCGATGGCGCGTCTCCACGGCGACGCGCCACGCCGCGGCGGCCTCGTTGGCGTCGCCGGGGCGCAGGACGATCAGATTCGGTATGGCGCGCAGCGCCGCGAGGTGCTCGACTGGCTGATGCGTCGGGCCGTCCTCGCCCATCGCGACGCTGTCGTGCGTGAAAACGTAGACCACGTGCAGTCCGGACAGGGCGGCCAGCCGGATCGACGGGCGCATATAGTCGGAGAACGTCAGAAAGGTCGCGCCGAACGGCAGGACGCCGCCGTGCGCGGCCAGCCCGTTCTCAATCGCGCCCATCGCGTGCTCGCGCACGCCGAAGTGGATGTTGCGGCCGGCGCGGCTCCAGCCGCCGGCGTCGGAGCCTTGAAGATCGCCGACGGCCCGCGAAGGACTCTGAAAGTCGCCGGCGCCCTTGAGCTCCGTCTTCGTGGAAGGATCCAGATCGGCGGAGCCTCCGATCAGCTCGGGCAGCTTCGGAGCGAAGGCGGACTCGATTTTTCCCGCGGCCACGCGGGTGGCCAGGCCTTTGGCGTCCGCCGGAAACTCCGGAATGTCCGCGTCCCAGAAAGGGGGCAGTTCCCCCGCGATCAGTCGCCGCAGTTCCTGAGCGAGGGCCGGATATTTCTTTTCATAGGCCGAAAATAAATCTTTCCAGTCCGACTCGGCCTTGCCGCCGGTCTCCAGCGCCCGTCGAAAATTCCGTTCCGCCTCCGGAGGCACGAGGAACGCGGGCTCCGGCGGCCAGCCTAAGGTCTCTTTCGTCTTTTTCACGTTCTCCGCGCCCAGCGGCGAGCCGTGCGCCTCGAACGTGTCCTGCTTCGGCGAGCCGTACCCGATGTGAGTCCGCACCAGGATCAGCGAGGGCCGTTCGCCGTCTTCCCTGGCGGCGCGAAGCGCCCGGTCGATCGCCGAAACGTCGTTGCCGTCCTCGAGCGTCTGCGTGTGCCAGCCGTAGGACTCGAACCGCGCGGCCCGGTCCTCCGTGAAGTCGACTTGGGTCGAGGCGGCGAGCGTGATCCGGTTGTCGTCGTAGAGGCAGATCAGCTTGCCTAGTCGCAGATGCCCGGCCAGCGAAGCCGCCTCGGAGGCGACGCCCTCCATGAGATCGCCGTCGCCGACGAGCACGTAGGTGAAATGATCGATGAGCGCTGATCCGGGCCGGTTGTAGCGCGCGGCAAGCGACGATTCCGCGATCGCCAGGCCGACGGCGTTGCCGAAACCCTGGCCGAGCGGGCCGGTGGTCACCTCGACGCCAGGCGTCAAGCCGCGCTCGGGATGGCCCGGCGTGATGCTGCCCCACTGCCGGAAGCGCTTGAGCTGCTCCATAGACACGTCGTAGCCGGTCAAATGAAGGAGGCTGTAAAGCAGGGCCGAACCGTGGCCGGCGGACAAGACGAAGCGATCCCGATCGAACCACTGCGGATTGGCCGGATGATGGCGCAGGAAGCGGGTCCACAGGACGTACGCCATCGGTGCGGCGTCCAGCGGCAGGCCGGGATGCCCGCTGTCCGCCTTCTGCACGGCGTCCACCGACAGGAAGCGGATCGTGTCGATCGACAGTCGGTCCAACTCGGCCGGGGTCATGGTCTTTTCGGGGGACGGGTTCATCGTGTTTCTCCTACGCGGTGTCCGGGTCGTGCCAGGGCCCGTCCGCCGCGATGAGCTCATCGGCTTCCTTCGGCCCCCAGGTCCCGCGCTTATAAACGCGAACCGGCCGGTGGTTCCTCAATACAGGACCGACCGCCGTCCAGGCGGCTTCGACCGCGTCCTCGCGGGTGAACAATTCGCCGTTGCCCGCCAGGGCGTCGCCCAAAAGGCGATCGTAAGGACTCCTTTCATCGGCCTGCTCGTCAAGCAGGTACAGCTCCTTGCGGTCTCCGATATACTTCTCCCCGTCGCGCTTGACCCGCGCGGCCAACGCGATCGCGGGACGAGGAGCCAGCCGGAAGCGCAGATAATCGTCTTGGCCGCAAGCCGAGAGCGAGTCCGCAAACAGCCTCTGGGACGGCGGCTTCAATTGAACCAAGATCTCGGAGGCCGTCTTCGGCAGATATTTTCCGGAGCGCAGATACCACGGCACTCCCGCCCAGCGCCGCGTGCCGATGAACATGCGCAAGGCGCAGAAGGTCTCCACGTCCGAGTTCTTGGCGACGTCTTTTTCTTGGCGGTAGCCGGCGTACTGGCCGCGCACGTAATCCTTGGAGCGAAGGGGACGCAGGGCCTTGAAGACCTTGGTCTTCTCCACATGCACGGCGTCGATGCTCCGCGTGGCCGGCGGCTCCATGGCCAAGAGCGCGATGATCTGGAACATGTGGTTTTCGACCACGTCGCGCAGACAGCCGGCGGTTTCGTAGAACTTGCCGCGGCCGCCGACGCCGAATTTTTCCGAAAGCGTGATCTGGACGCTGGACACGTAATCGCGGTTCCACAGAGGCTCCAAAAACGAGTTGGCGAAGCGGAAATAAAGGAGGTTCTCGATGATTTCCTTTCCAAGGAAGTGGTCGATGCGGAAAATGCCGTCTTTGGGAAAGACCGAGCGCGCGACCCGATTCAACTCGCGCGCCGAGGCGAGGTCGCGGCCGAAGGGCTTTTCGACGACCACGCGCGCGCCCTCGGCCAAGCCTCCCGCGCCCAGAGCTTTAATGACGGTCGCGAAGAGCGCGGGCGGGATGGCGAGATAATGAGTGGGATGACGGGCCTGACCCAGAACCTTCTTGAGTTCCTCAAACGTGCTCGGAACTGCGTAATCACCGTCGACGTAGCGCAGCGACGAGATAAATCGCTTCAAGATCTTCGGGTCGGTCTTCCCGGAACTTTTGATGCTGTTTTTTGCATAGACGCAAAATTGCGGCAGCGCCCAGTTTGAACTGGCGACGCCGATCACCGGCACGTTCAGAACGCCTCGTTTAAACAGCGCGTAGAGCGCCGGAAAAATCATCTTACGCGCGAGGTCCCCCGTCGCGCCGAAAATCACCAGCGCGTCGCAGCGAAAAGGGACTTCGTGTTTGCCGCGCATCATTGCCGACCGCGCGACTTCATCTCTTTGATCTCGACCTGGAAATCCTCTCCGCCCCATTTGTTCGACTCGGGCCAGTAAAAAGTAAATCGAAGCGGCGCCTGGAGGCCTTTGGGGACGGCGATATCAACGTATTGGATCCCCAGAGTCGTGCCGAGGGACGGCGTGTCCCGCGGGCTGCGCCATTCGTCCAAGGCCCAATGCAGGCGGAACGGACGGGCGTCTTGAATCCTCAGCGTCGTTCCCGCGGCGACGGCCCGCACCTGACGCTGGAACTTCCAAATCTCCAGGTCCTTGCGCCCTTTTGACGCGAGATAGCGGTCGGCGACGGCGGCAATAAGGTCGAACACGGCGTTGTCGTGAGCGGAACGAAGGAGCTTGATGTATTCGGCATGCGCCCACATCAAGGGCATGGCCGAGCCCGTCGGCCGCCCAAGGAACAGCTCTTTGTCCGGAATGTCCGCCGTGTCCCAAATCTGCTCGGGCAGCATTCCGCCTTTGGAGGCGAAGCCTTCCATCGCTTTGATGTAGGGTTTGGCGTCTCGTCCGGCGGCTAATTCATAGTGGCCGCGCTCGCCCGTGAGCAGAGGCCACGCCCGGCCCTCTCCCCAGCCCTCGTAAGCGCCGCCGTCGGATTTTTGTCCGTAGCCGTCGTGATTGTAGCGGCGCCAGCAAGGACCCGCATTGGTTTTCACTTTCAGGACGCAATCCACCACGCGCAGGGAGTCCTCCATGAGAGGATATCCCGCCTTGCGGATTCCATAGCGAACCAGTTCCAGAAAGCCGGCATCCACGACGGTCTTCGCGGGAAATTGAGACGGCCGGCCCGGCGCGACGTTTTTAACGGTCAGCATCGCTTCATCGGGATTCTCCCGCGGCCGAGATTCGTCCGGATCGACGGGGAGGATGCGGATATAATGCCGGGCTATTGCCGGCACCAAAGAACCTTGCGTGGTGACCGTCCATGCCTCGACGTGAGACTCCAGGAAATCCGCGTGGTCCTCCAATAACGCCGCCGTCTTCGCGTCCTTGCGCTCCCGGGCGAACTCCGCCGCGCAGACGAGGGCGGCGATGCAGGCGGCCAAAGTCGAGGGCGAGTAGCCGCTGCTCTCCTCCCAGCGGTCCTGCGGCGTGAGCGGACTTTTGCGCACGAGGTAGCCGGCCGCTTTCAACACCATCGGGTACGGATCGAAGTCTCCCAAGGCGTTAAGCCGCCCAAGCCGCCAGGCCAGTATGATGGGGAAAGCCACTTCATCCAGCTGCACGCCCTGCCAGAACGGCTCCCCGTCGATCCAGAAATTCTGATAGAAGCCGCCGTCCGGAAGCTGCGCGGCCGCCAAATAGATCAAGGCCCGCAAGGGCGTCGTCGCGTTGCCCGAGGCGAGAAGGGCCGAGGCGCTGCTGCACATGTCCCGCGTCCAGACCAAGTGGTAGCCGCCCAAACCGTCCTCGTCGCCGTGGGATTCTCCCCAGGGAATGCTCATGGACGCGACCATCGCACCGGGGTAGGTTTTGTCCTCGTGCGCCAACAGGAGGCTGTGGCTGATGCGGTAGAGGCGGCCGTCGTCTGCGGACGTCTTGCCAAGAGGCAGCGTCCTCGTGCACGCCCGTTTCCATTGTTCTAAGAATTTATCCCGCTGCTCGTCGAACGAAACGCTCAAGGACTGCAGAAGCGCGGACGTCGCTCCATGCCGCCCGAAGCCGAAGGCCAGCCCCAAAGTGAACGTGCGCGACGCCGACAGATCCAGCTCGCCCATCAAGGCGACGTTTCCGTCCGCGGCGGAATCGAACTCCCAGTCCATGCGGAAATTCTTTAGATCGGTCCAGCCGTCGCTGGCGCCGACGAACCCGCACGAGGATCGTGAGAGAGGGATCGTGGCTCCAAGCGCCAGTTCTATTTGGCCTCTCGAGGCGACCAGAAGGTCTTTACCCGCGACGTTGAGCGTGCCGGCGGTGTTTGCCCAACCTCGGCCCTCCAGGTGCGGGGCGAGAAGCACGTAGAGATGCAGTTTCTTTAAAAAGGCCTCGTCGCCTTCCAGCCGCGTACGGATCAAGACGCACGGCAGATGAGGGTCGGCGATGATCTCTTTGATAATCCGATAGCGTTTTGCCGGGTCGGTGTTGGTCAGCCGATAACCGAGAACATGCTCGTCGAGGTACTCGAGCTTGCTCTCCAAATCGCTCTTTTCCTGGTGGAAGAACGTTTCTCCATCGGTGACAAGGTACTCCAAATCGCGTATTTGGGGAGAATCGACGGTGGGAAAATAAACTTCGTTCAGAATTCCGTGGGAGAGGGTGAACCAGACGCGGCTGGCGGTGCTGTAAGCGGTTCCCAACCCCTCCTTGCTGCTGCGCGTCCACCGGGGAGGTATTCCGGGATGGCCGAAGGCCGCGCCGGAAGCCTTCTCGCGTTCCGGCGCGGGGCCGACTTTCTTTTGGACGGGAGCGTCGACGGTCTGCTCGTGTCCGGAACGCTTCTTCATCGCCATTCCTCCGCTGTCGAAAGAACTTATGAAGAAGGAACGGAGTATTCCATGGACGCATTGTCGCGGCGCGGTCTGAATTTTATGACGGTTGCCCCGTCAACAGAACGTTCCGGTTAGAGCGCCTCGACGCAGGCCGCGATTCCCGGTCCCCCGCCCACGCTGATCGCCGCCACGCCGCGCCGCCGGCCGCGGCGCTTGAGCTCCAGCAGAAGCGACAGCACC
>JABEUV010000192.1 GCA_013044195.1 Elusimicrobiota bacterium
AATGGAACTTTTTCGGACCCCGGCGCGTATATTCCTGGTGGGCCGCTGGGACTTTTGGCCCTGGCGTCCGATAAGACGGGAGGATAGGATATGAATATGCAGGATGAAGACGGCGCGCCCGCGACCAAGGGCGACTTGAACCGCGCACGGTCCGAGATGAAAACGGAGATGGAAAATCTCCGCGCGCAATTGCGCGCGGAGAGTGATCGACTTGACCGGAGGATCGGCGCCGCCCACCGGGGCTTGGCCGTCGAGATCGTCAAGACGCACGAGCGCATCGATCGCGTGGAGAACAATCTGCGCGGGGAGATTCGCGATTCCAATTCCCGGATACTCAAAGCCGTCGAAGGCTTCATGTCCCAGGTCGGCAAGACCGACCGCGCGCAGATCATCGCGGACTGGCGTCTGTCCGAGCTGGAGAAGCGCATGGCGTTGATCGAGCCGCGCCCCTCCTGACTCTGACGCGTTTGCGGCGGGCGTTTACGCCGCGCGCTGAAGCAAGGCTTCGTTGATGACGGTTTGATAGCCGACGCCGCGCTGCTTGGCTTGGGTCCGCGCCCAGGCCAGCGCTTTAGGGTGAAGGCGGATATGGATGCTGTGGTATTTATCCGCGCCTTTCGGGGGCCGGCCGCGCCGGGGGGGATAGCGGCCGAACGTGTTCTTGAACGCCTTTCGGAACAGGCGGCGCTCCGCGGGAGCGATCCGCCGCGCCTTCGTGAAGTCGAATTCATTTTCTTTGCTCATAGACGGTTCTCTCCCTGCGGTTGGCCGGTCGCGCGCTGATGATGCGGATAGCCAATCTCTCTCGAATCGTAAAGCTCACCACGATCAACCGGCCCCAAGCCGATGCGCCGATAAGACGCTGCCTCAGTTCCGTCAGCGAATGCGCCGGGTCCTCCTGGATCAGTCCGTCGGCGTCGTTGAAAACCGATGCGGCTTCCTCGAATCCGATCCCGTGCTTATGGGCGTTGACGAGAGCTTTATAGTCGTCCCACTCAAACCTCTTATTTTCAGTATACATCGAAAATCAATGAATGTCCATGACACTTGTTCGCAGCAGCACTTTGCGCTCAGAATACATACGAAGCTGCCCCTGAAATAGTTCCATTGCGCCTCACCGAGTCCCGCGCCGCCGCGGTGTTCGGGGGTATAATGCAGGTATGGCCGAGATTCTGGGGCGATTGCTGACGGACTTGGGCGAACGCTCCGCCTACGACGCGGCCAGCCAGTGCTCGCGTTGCGGCTACTGCGAGCAGGCCTGCCCCACCTACGTGGCCACCGGACGCGAGGCGCAGTCGCCGCGCGGACGCAACCAGATCGTGCGGCTGATGCTGGAAGGAAAGCTGGACGATCCGGCGGCGGCGCAAGAGGCGCTGTCGACGTGCCTGCTGTGCGGCGCGTGCACCACCGCGTGCTACGCGAAGGTGCCCACGCCCGACATCGTGCTGGAAGGCCGCCGGGCGCTTCGGCCCCGGACGCACTGGCTGGTCCGGGCCGTGGGACGACTGCAGGTCCGCAGTCCGCGCGGTTTCGCGCGCCTGCTTAAGCTCGGCTACCGCCTCAAGCGGCTGGGGCTGTCGCGCGCGGCGCGGCCGCTGCTGCGCGCGCTGGGCCTGTCGACGCTGGCGGAGATGGACGAGCACGTGGAGACGGTTCCCACGCGCACGTTCGATGACGAGCACGCGCGCGCGCGTCCGCCCGAGGGCAAGAACTGGCTTTATTTCGCGCCGTGCGGCCCGCGCTACCTGTTTCCGCGCGTCGCCGCGGCCACGTGGGCGGTTCTGGAGCGGCTCAAAGGCCCGGGACGCTTCCTGGAAAATCATTGCTGCGGACTGCTGGCGCACAACTACGGCGACCTGGAAAACGCGCGGGAACTGGCGCGCCGCAACATCGAGACGGCGGAGAACTCCGGAGGAGAGCCGGTCGTGGCCGACTGCTCCTCCTGCGCGGCTTTTCTCAAAACGTATCCCCAGCTTTTTCTGAAGCCCGGAGACGCGGGCTGGCTGGCGCGCGCGGTGAGATTTTCGGCGCGTGTGCGCGACAGCGTGGAGGTCTACGACGCGGCCGTCGGCGAGCTCCCTCTGGGCACCCAGCCCGGCGCGGCCGCCTGGCACGACTCCTGCCGTGCGCTCAACGGCGAAGGGCTCAAGGACGCGCCGCGTCGCGTGCTGCGCGCCGTCGCGGGCGCCCATTGCCGCGAAATGCCGGGCGCCGATCAGTGCTGCGGCGGCGCCGGCGCGTTCGCGTTCGTGCATCCGGAGCTGTCCGACGAGCTTCTGCGCAAGAAGATATCGGGTGCCGCGGCCGCGCAGGCGCGGCACGTGGTGACCAGCTCCACTTCGTGCCTGATCCAGCTTGCCCGCGGATTGAGGAAATACTATCCTGACGCCGAAGTGATGCATATTTCCGAGTACGTCGCTGGGGCCCTGGGGGTCCGCCGTGGGTCGTAGGCAGGAGCTCGAGAAGCGCCAGTCCTTGCTGGCGCGCTTCGGCCGCATGATCGCGGCCGAAAGCCACCTGGACGGCCTGCTGATGATCATCGCCGAGGAGGTGCGCAACATCCTGGGCGCGGACCGCTGTTCGGTGTTCCTAGTCGATGGCTACAAGGGCGAACTCTGGACCAAGGTGGCGCTGGGCCTGGAGGAAAAAATTCTGCGCATCCCGCTGGGCCAGGGCATCGCGGGCTTCGTGGCCAAGACCGGCTCCGCGGTCAACATCCGCGACGCCTACAAGGACACGCGCTTCGCCCAGGACCTGGACCGCATCACCGGCTATCAAACGCGCACGGTATTGGCGGTGCCACTGCGCGGACGCGACGGCAAGGCGCTGGGCGTTTTTGAAGTGCTCAACAAGAGCCGCGGCCCGTTCACCGAGGAAGACGAGGGTCTGCTGCGCATACTCGCGACCATGGCGGGCAGCTTCATCGAGACCGCCACGCTCTACGAGGACCTGCGGCGCTCGCACTTGGAAACGATCTACCGCATGGCCTTGGTCGCCGAATACCGCGATCAGGAAGACACCGGCCGCCACCTGCGCCGCATGTCGCGCTTCTCCGGCATCCTGGCGCTGGGCATGGGCCTGTCCGCGCAGGAGGCCGAGGACATCCGCTACGCCGCACCCCTGCACGACATCGGCAAGGTCGCCATCCCGGACTCCATCCTGCGCAAGCCCGCCAAGCTCACGCCGGAAGAGTTCGAGGAGATGAAGAAGCACACGGTCTACGGCGCCAAGATGCTCATCAACGCCGAAAGCCGCCTGCTGCGCCTGGCCGCCAAGATCGCGGTCGGCCACCACGAATGGTATGACGGCACCGGCTACCCGTCCGGCCTCAAGGGCGAGGCGATTTCCCTGGAAGCGCGCATCGTCACCGTCGCCGACGTGTTCGACGCGCTCTCCTCCAAGCGCGTCTACAAGGGCGCGTGGACCGTGGAGGATGCCCTCAAGTATATTGAAGAGCGCTCCGGCCGCCAGTTCGACCCGCAGGTGGTCGCCGTCCTGCGCGAGCGCTTTCCCGAGATCCTGCAGGCGCGCGACGAGGAGAACTCCCGCATGGTCGCCGACGAGGAGCATTTGCCGTCGGCGGACGTCCGCGGCAACGGCGCGCAGCCGGCTTGACATGGCGTTGGTTCTGGTCGTCGACGACAACGAGGAATACGGCCGCTTCATGGAGCGGCTTCTTGGACGTCTCGGCTTCCGGAGCGCCGCGGCCG
>JABEUV010000193.1 GCA_013044195.1 Elusimicrobiota bacterium
GCGCGCGCGCGCGCAGATCCGTAGCGGCGTCCGTCGGTTCCTGGCCCGGAGACGCGGACACGATCTTATAGCGCGCGCCTCCGGCAAACGGCTCCGCGGCGTAGACGCTGTCGGTGTGGTCGAACCACACGCCGCGGCCCACGCCGTCGACCAGGCGCGGTGCGCCGACCGTGAACAGAACCGAGACGCGGATCGGATACAGCTCGATCTCGTAGGCCGGCTCCCCCGGAGACGGCGGCAGCGGGAACGTCAGCGCCGCGCCCGACGCCGGCACCCAGGCCCGGTCTCCGCGCGCTTCGTGCACGCGACCGTTTTCATGGAAGTGGAAGTCGAGCGGAGACTTGGTCCAGGATTTCCCGTCGAAATCGTCGAGTGCGGCGCCGCGCACGTAGATCGGCGGATGGGCGCCGTTAAGTCCCGCCGCCTCAGGCTTGACGCGCATCACGCGCGCCGGCGAGCGGCGCAACGTGCCGAAGAAGCCCAAAGTGACCTTGTCGGTAAATCCCATCACGGCCTGCGAGCGCACTTGAAGCTTGTCCAAGCCCGAGGCCGCGAACGGGTTGAAGCGCCTCAGGCCCTCGACGCGCGGCACCGCGACGAACACGACCGCGCCCAGCGCCGCCCCCAACGCCAGCTCCCGGCCCAGCGCCGTCAGCCATTCGCGCGGGCGCGCCTCGTCCGCTCCGGCCTGCAGCATCAGCCACGCCCCGGAGAACGCGACCCACGCGATGAAGATCGGAAAATAGAACGGGCTGATCGTCAGTCCCGACACCAGGAAAAACGACAAAAAAAGGATCAGGAACACCTGCCGCAGGTCGCGCGCGCTCCACGGGCTCAGCGCGCGGTTGAGCAGGAGATACTCCAGCAGATGCGTGTTCGCGATGGCGGCGCCGGAGCGGCGGAAGTCGACCAATGCCAGAAACGCGAGCATGCCCGCCGAAAGAATGTTCGACACCCCCCCGGGAAGAAACGGACCGCCCCGCTCCTGGAGATAGACGCCGAGCAAGGCGAACGGCGCGCCGGCCAGCAGGACGCGTGCGTCAAGCTCGTCGATCAGGAACAGCGACAGATAGACCAGCACGCCGCCGAAGCAAAGCAGACGGCGCAGGCTCGGCGCGTCGACCGTATCGGGCTCGCGCGACCTCGCCGCGGTGGGCGCCGTTCGCGGGTTCGCGCCCTCGCCGACCAGCGCCAGCGCGCGCAAGAGCCGGTCGAGTTGACCCAGCCCGCGCGCCGGCGCAACCTCCACTCCAGATCCGGCCAAGCCCGTCTCCGCGCCCGCGTCGATGTACCAGCGGCAGGCGGAGGCCGCGCGCTCGACGGCCGCGTCGTCCACGCCGTCCAAGCGCACGACGGCGCGGCCCTCGGGCGCGGACGCGTGCTCGGCGACGACCGGTCGTCCTGTTTTCGCCGACAGTTTCCAGTGGATCAGGCGCGCGTCGTCGTCGGGCGTGTACGCGCGCGGTCCGAAGAATTCGCCTTCACGCGCACGCCGTCGCGCGCCGGCCCCGGCCGCGCGCACGTCGCTTTCCAGTTCGCCGCGGGGCAGAAACGGGCTGGCCGGAGGCAAGGCCAGCGCCTCGAAGGCGGGCACGCGGCGGCGCAGGGCCAGCAGGCCGAACGGATACAGGCTTTCCAGGACCAGGCCTTCCACGCGATTGCGTCCCCGCGCGGGCAGAATCAGGCGCAGGTCCACCCCGGCCACGCCTCCCGCCGCCACGTCGCGCGCCGTCGAGACGCCGAACGGGCCGACGACTTTGACCATGTGCGCGACCCAGCGGCCTTCGTTGGAGACGACGACGCGCGCCGTAAACGGCTCGCCGCGAAACGCCTGGTCCGGCAAATCCACGCGCGCGCTTAAGCCGGTTAAATTCGCCCAGCCGGAGGAGAACGAAAGCGCCAGGGCCGCGGCGACGGCCGCGAAAATCATGTAGAGAAGATTATTGCCCGTCGAACCGGCGGCGAACAGCGCGAACGCGGCCGCAGCACCGGCCGACCAGCCCAGGCGCGTGACGCGCATGGCTTACGGCGCGCGCACGCCCCGCAGGAGGTCGTGCACCGCCGCCTCGGCTTCGGACACGCGCGCCACGCCGTAGAGGCTGGTGTCGAGCAGGAGCCGGTGGGCCATGACGGGCACGGCGACCGCTTTCAGGTCGTCGGGCACGCAGTGGCCGCGGCCCTCGACGACGGCCAGCGCGCGCGCCGCGCGCGCCAACGCCAGCGCGCCGCGCGGCGACAGTCCCAGCCGCACGCCCTTGAGCGCGCGCGAGGCCTCGGCGATGCGCACCGCGTAGTCGAGCAGGGCCTCGTCGATGTGCACCGCGTCGACGCGCGCCTGCAAGGCCAGTACCTCCTCGCGCGTCAGCACGGGCTTCATGTCCTCGGCCGACGGCGGACGGTCGCGCTCGCGCAGGATGCGCAGTTCGTCCTCGTGCGTGGGGTAGCCGATGCGCACGCGCACCAGGAAGCGGTCCAACTGGGCCTCGGGCAGAGGGAAAGTGCCGTGGTATTCGACCGGGTTCTGCGTGGCGATGACCAAAAACGGGTCGGGCAAAGCGTGGGTCTTGCCGTCGATGGAGACCTGGCCCTCGCTCATGGCTTCCAAAAGCGCGGACTGCGTCTTCGGCGTGGAACGATTGATCTCGTCGGCGAGAAGCACGTGGCTGAAAATGGGGCCGGGCTTGAAGTCGAAGCTGCCGTTTTTTGGATCGTAGATCGACAGGCCCAGGATGTCGGAGGGCAGAAGGTCGTTGGTGAACTGCACGCGCCGGAAGCTCACGCCGAACGCGCGCGCCAGCGCCACGCCGAGCAAGGTCTTGCCGATGCCCGGCACGTCCTCGATGAGCAGGTGGCCGCGCGCGATCAGCGCCACGATGGTCAGCTTGACGGCCTCGGGCTTGCCGACGAAGGACTTGGCGACCGCGTCGATGAGGAGTTGGACCGAGACCGACGGACCCGCGGACGCTGGAGGGTTCATGCTCCCAAAGTATGAGCCCGGGCCCGCTCTTTGTCAACGCCGCCGGTCAGCCCAGGTCGACGGCGGCCCAAACGTCGCCGACGCGGGCGGCGACGAACGTTTCCGATGAAGCGGCCTCAATGAACACGACCAGCCCGCGCGCGCGGTCCGCGACCAGCCGCGCGCCGGCGGGGTCTTCCGCCGCGGCCCCCAGATCGCGCGCCAGAGCGAGGACGATGTCGGCGCGCGCCGCGCGGGCCAGTTCCAACTGGGCGACGTTGCGCGCCGCGATCACCACGCCCAAGCCCAGCGCGCGCGCCGCGTCCGCCAGTTCCGCGGTGCGCGTACCAAGAACCGCACCCCATAAAGTCACCGCGTCCGCGCCGTGAGCGCGCGCCAGTTCCAATTGATAGGCGTCGACCACGATGTCGCGCGCGATCAAAGTGATTTCCGGCGCGGCCGCCCGGACCGCGTCCACGTGGGACCAGTCTCCGGCGTGAAAGTTGCGTTCCGTCCAGACCGCGACGGCGTTCGCTCCGCCCTGAACGGCCGTGCGCGCCCAGCGCGCCGCTTCCTCCGCGACGGCTCGGCCGCGCGGGACGCGAAAGCCGCCCTCGGGACCGGCGAAGCGGACCTCCGCCACGCGGCGCGGAGCGGGCGCGGTTAGTAGGCCGATCAGGCCGCGCGGGGTGCGGCCATAAAGAGGAAGCGCGCGCAAATCCTCCACCGGCGTCTCGCGCCTCATGCGCTCCACGCGGCGCGCCGCGTGGGCGATGACGCTTTCGAGCAGGCTCACCGGCGGCGGCGCGTCAGCGCCAGGAAGTTGCGCAGCAGGCGCAGGCCGTGCGGCGTGGCCACGGACTCCGGATGGAACTGCACGCCTTCCAATGGACGGGAGACGTGGCGCAGGCCCATCAGGGAGCCGTCCTCGGCGCGCGCGGTGGCGATCAAGTCCTTGGGCAGGGGTTCGGCGGCGACAAGGCTGTGATAGCGCGCGACGGTCAGGCGCGGCGGCAGGCCCGCGTAGACGCCGCGGCCGTCGTGACGGATCACGCAGGTTTTTCCATGCATCAGGCGCTTGGCGCGGATCACTTTTCCGCCGTAGGCCTGGGCCGTGGCTTGATGGCCCAGGCAGACGCCCAAAGTGGGCAGGTCCGCGGGCGCCTTCGCGATCAACTCCACCAACACTCCCGCGTCCTCCGGGCGTCCCGGCCCCGGCGACAGGATCAGCCCGGCGGGCTTCAGCGCCAGCAAGGCGCGCACGCTCAGCGCGTCGTTGCGCACCACGCGGCAGTCGAAGCCCAGCGCGCGCACGGCCTGATAGAGGTTGTACGTAAACGAATCGTAGTTGTCGAGCAGGAGGATCACGCGGCCAACGCTCCCAGCGCGCGGCGCAGGCCCGCGAGCTTGTGCTGAACTTCCCGGTACTCGGCCGCCGGATCGGAGTCGGCCACGATCCCCGCCCCCGCTTGAAGCCGCGCCTTGCCGCCCTTCGACAGCGACAGCGAGCGGATGGCCAAACAGCTGTCCAGGTTGCCCGCGAAATCGTGCTGAATCACGGAGCCGGCGTAGAAGCCGCGCGGCCGACGCTCCAGTCCGGCCAGAATCTCCATGGCGCGCACCTTCGGCGCGCCGCTGACCGTTCCCGCCGGGAAAGACGCCGCCAGCGCGTCCCACGCCGTCTGGCCCGCGTCCAGCCGGCCCTCCACCTCGCTGACCAGGTGCATCACGTTGGAAAAGCGCCGCGTGAACATGAAGCGCGACACCTTCACGGAACCGGGTGCGCACACGCGGCCCAGGTCGTTGCGCGCCAAGTCCACCAGCATCAAGTGCTCGGCGCGTTCCTTTTCGCTGGCGCGCAGTTCGCGCTCCAGCGCCCGGTCCTGCGCCGCCGTCTTGCCGCGCGGCCGCGTCCCTGCGATGGGGCAGTTGCGCGCGCGTCCGCGCACCACGCGCACCAGCCGCTCCGGCGAGGCGCCCATCACCGCGTCGTCGCCACCCATGAGCAGAAACAGATACGGCGTGGGGTTGGCGGCGCGCACGGCGCGATAGGCGGCGATGGGGCCCGCCGCCACGCGCGCGTGAAAATCATCGGAGAGCACCGCCTGGAAAATGTCGCCCGCGCGGATGTGCTCCTTAATTTTCTCCACGCCGCGCAGAAACGCCGCGCGTCCGCGTCGGCCCCGCGCCGGCAAAGGCCGCGCCGAGGGCGGATAATCCGGCACCGGCCCCGCCCAGCGCAAAAGCTCCTTGAGTTCTTTCGCGCGCGCCGCCGCTTTCTTGCGCGCCGCGGCACCGCTCACCAGCGCACGCAGGCTGGCGCGTCCGTCCGCGACGACCACCACCTCGTCGAACAGCATCAGCACCGCTTCGTAGGGCTCCGCCGTGACCGGCACGCGCTCCAGATGGCGCACCATCTCGTAGCCCAGCAACCCCACCGCGCCGCCGTCGAAATCTTCCCCGTGACGCGTCCTGAACTCGGCGATCCTTTTTCCCAACGCCGCGAAAGGATTGCCCTTCAGTATTTTCTTGCCGCGCGCCGTCTCGCTGACCGCGCGCCCGCGCTGAACCGTCAGCATCTCAAACGGCGCCGTCCCCAACCACGCGCGCCGACGCCCATCCTCGTTTTTTTCTATTAAAAAGCCGCGCAGGCCCGGGCGCAGCAAGCGCTCAAGGCACGTGGCGGGATCCAGGCCGGACAGCCCCAGGTCGAAACGTACAACGGAGAACGTGCGCGTCACGCGGCCATTCTACGAAAAGCGCACCGACGACGACATCTCGTAATATCTCCCATGGCCGACATCCCCGTCCTTGAAACCCCGCGCCTGCGCCTGCGCGCGCACGCGCTCAAAGATTTTCCCGGTTGCGCCGCGATGTGGGCCGACCCCGCGGTGACCCGCCACATCGGCGGACAACCCTCCACCGAGCCGCAGACCTGGGCGCGCATGACCAGCTACCGCGGCCACTGGGAACTCATGGGCTTCGGCTACTGGGCGTTGGAAGAAAAGGAGACCGGCCTCTACGTCGGCGAACTGGGCTTCGCGGACTTCAAGCGCGACCTGGAACCCTCGATCAAAGGCATCCCCGAAGCCGGCTGGGCGCTGGTCTCCTCCCGTCACGGCCGCGGCTACGCCACGGAAGCTCTGCGCGCCATCGTCTCCTGGGCCGACCGCCATCTGGCCGCCGCCCGCACCGTCTGCATCATCGGCCCCGCGCACAGCGCCTCAATCCGCGTCGCCGACAAGTGCGGCTACCGCCGCCTCCAAGACGCCCGCTACCGAGGTGAACCCACGATCCTCTTCGGCCGCGACCGCGAAAAATAAATCAGCGCCGCACTTCGCTCCGCAGCCAGGCCATCAGGGCACCAGACGAAAGCGGGAAATTGTCCTTGACGGGCTCGGGAGACCACGCTACAATATAACCAATCCGAGAAATCGGAGGTGGATGGCCCGCATGGGCCAGCGTGAAGGGCCCGCGCAAGCGGGCCTTTCATTTTTTATAGAAGGGTCCTGCCGTTGCCGCCCTGCTTCACCCTGACGGCCGCGCATATTCTCTCTCCAAAAGCCCCGCAAGTCACGCCCGAGACGCCGCCTTTGACCAGGATGTCCTGCTTGAGGGGATAGGCCAATAGATCCGCGACCTGGAGACCCGCGATGTTCTCCGCCTTCTTCTTTAGCTTGAGTTCGCGGGACGTAAAGACTTCCTTGAAAGCGGCCGCGCTGACGTGATAGAGCCCCGACTCGACGACCTCCCGGTGAACGCGTTTGAGTTCCATATCCTCGGCTCCGCCACGACTTTCAGCCATCACATCTCCATGGCTCCCATCTTCGCCGAGAAACTCGCGGTATCGCTCCAGCAGCACGGTCAGGCAATGATGGTAGGGATGGAGAGCGGCCTTGCCGTAGCGCTCGCTGTGAGCCTTCTTATCGATCACGACCGTGAAAATCCGATACTCCTGTCCGGCGAGAAACGCGATCATATCCGAGGCAAACGCCTCATTTCGTTTTGGATCAGCCAAGGCCCCGAAAGCTCCGTTGCGGTTGATCAGCTCCTTGCGGTGGAAGATGATCGGCTCATCGGGATTATGAGGGAAATGCTTCTGCTTCAGGCTTTCGACATCGGGATGGAACCGAGTTCGGTAATACTCCATTTCAATCGCAACGCCAGTCAGCCCCAGGTATCTCTTGGCTGGGTTGCCGAGATCGTGGTAAGTGTGGTCGCCGGACTCGTCGACATAGAGGCGGAATCTTTTCATCGGAGTTTCGGCGGCATTTGATTATACCGCTCCCGAGGCTTTCAAGGTTAAGACTTGCAGCCTAGCCTCAATTCAAATCGGCCTGGTTATACGGGGAGACGTCGCCTGAGTAAGCAGTTAGCACCGTCACGCCCGAGCCTCGCTCGTTGAGGTTCTGCCCTACTAGGATCCAAACTTAAGTATGTAAACCGAGGTCAGCCGGGACGCCACGCGCAACCAAATCATCAATCGCCTCAAGATAGGACTGCAGGCCTTTGCCGTAGCGGCGGCCCACGCAGACGGGCTCGATGACGGAGATGCGGCGGAATTCCTCGCGCTGGGTCACGTCGGAAAGATGAACCTCGATGGTGGGGACTTGGATGGAGGCGATGGCGTCGCGGAGGGCGTAGGAGTAGTGGGTGTAGGCGCCGGGGTTGAAGGCGATGCCGTGGGCCCATTTACGGTGGGAGTGGAGGATGTCGATGAGCGCGCCTTCACTGTTGGACTGGCGCGCGCGGATTTTCGCGCCTTTCTTTTTAGCGTGGGCGGTCACGCGGGAGACGAGTTGGGCCAAGGTCATGGTGCCGTAGACCGACGGCTCGCGTTCGCCCAGCAGGTTCAGGTTAGGGCCGTTGAGCAGAAGGATGTTCATGGTTTTCTTTCCATATTCTTCGGAGTCAAACCATTTCCTTTGGTCATGACAAGAGCTCCTGGGCGACGGCAAGGATTTCCGCTTCGGGGACGGGCTTAACCACGGGGCGGCCGACGGCGCGAAGAAGAATGAAGCGGACCGCGCCGGCGCGGACTTTTTTGTCGCGCTTGGTCTCCGCGACCAGGCGATGCGGGTCCAGACGGCGGGGCACGGGAACGGGGATACCGGCCAGGAAGCGGTCGGCTTCTAGGGCGTTTGCCGGAGACAGGCCCGCGCGCTTGACCGACAGGCGCAGGGCGGCGCGCATGCCCCAGATCACCGCTTCGCCGTGGCGCAGCACGCCCAGCCCGGCGGCGGATTCCAGCGCGTGGCCCAAAGTGTGGCCGAAGTTCAGCAGTTCGCGCGGGCCCTTCGTTTCATAGAGGTCTTGGGCAACGATTTTTCTTTTCCAGGATGCGCCGCGGCGCACGATCTCCGCGGTGAGGCGCGCATCGCCGGCGGCCAATTTGTCCCAGTCGCGGACCATCAAGGACCACAGCTTCGCCTCGAAGGCCAGGCCATACTTCAACGCCTCGCCCAGACCCGACACGCGCTCGCGCGGCGGCAAGGTCTTCAGCACGTCGCCGTCGCAGACCACGGCGGCGGGGCGATGAAACGCGCCCGCCAAATTCTTGCCGCCCGCCAGGTTGATGCCGGTCTTGCCGCCCAGCCCGCTGTCGAGCTGGCCCAGCATGGTGGTGGGGATGCTGACCCACGGTATGCCGCGCAGGAAAACGGCGGCCGCGAAGCCCGCCGCGTCCGTCACCGAGCCGCCGCCCAGCGCGATCAGCGCCGCGTCGCGGCCCAGTCCGCCCTCCAGCATGGCGGTCAGCAAAGGCTCGATCGAATCCCAGGACTTGGCCGCCTCGCCGGACGGGAGCAGATGCGTCAGAACATGAAGTCCCGCGCCTTTCAGCGCGCGCTGAACGCCGGAGCCGAAACGCCGCCACACGCCGGACTCCGAAACAAGAATCACGCGGCCCGACGGCGCAAGCCCCCGCGTCCACGCGCGCGCGCGAAGCCGCGCCCCGGGACCGACGAAAAGTTTTTCTTGGTTCACGACAGCCTCCGCGCGATCAACGCCGCGACTTGAGCCGGAGAGCGGCGCGTCGTGGACACGACAATATCTGGCCGACCGTAGGCGCCGCGTCGGGCCTGCGTCAGCGCCCGCAGGCGCGCGTCCAGCGGTCCGCCGGCCAGCTTCGGCCGCGTCGCACGCAGGGGACGCAGGCGCCGCGCCAGTTCCCGCCGCGCGCACGTCAGCCGCACCAAGGTGCCGCTTCTCTCCACCAGAGCGCGACTGCGGGCGTCAAGCAAGGTCCCGCCGCCCAGTGCAATCACGATCCCGCCGCGCCGCTCGGCGCGCGCCAACGCCGAGCGCTCGCTCTGACGGAACGTCTCCTCTCCCTTGCGCGCGAAAATCTCCGCCACGGACATTTTCTCCACCTTTACGATCAAAGCGTCCAGATCGGCGAACGGCCGCCCCAGCTTCCGCGCCAGCGCCGGCCCCACGGTGGATTTGCCCGTGCCCATGAAGCCGGTCAGGTACACGTTCTTCACGGCCTCCACGCCTTCAGCCGCGGCCGGATCTCGCCCAGGGAATCGCCGCCGAATTTTTCCAGCACGGCGTTGGCCAGAACCAGGCAGACCAAGGACTCGCCGATCACTGCCGCCGCCGGCACCGCGCAGGCGTCGGAGCGCTCCACGTGCGCCTTGGCCGGCGTCATGGTGCGCAGGTCCACGGAGTCCAGCGGCTTCATCAAGGTCGCGATGGGCTTCATGGCCGCGCGTGCGATCAAGGTCTGACCCGTGGTCATTCCGCCGTCGAGGCCGCCGGAGCGATTGCTGCGGTAGCCCACCTTCTTGCCGCGCAATTCGTAAGCGTCGTGCGCCTGGGAACCGAAGACCGCCGCGCTGAGAAAGCCGCCGCCGATCTCCACGCCCTTGATCGCGTTGAGCGACATCAGCGCCGCCGTCAGTGGACCTTCCAGGCGACGGTCCCACTGCGCGTAGCTGCCCAGGCCGACGGGAAGCCCGTCGGCTAATATCTCGAACACGCCGCCCACCGTGTCGCCCGCGGCCTTGGCCTGGTCGATGCGCGCCACCATCCGCGCGGAGGCCGCCGCGTCCACGCAACGCACCGGGTCCAAGTCCACGCGCGCGTTGAGCCTTGCGACGGGGACGTTTAATGGAGTCGCGTCCGTTTCCCCGCCGATGGCGACCACGCGGCTGGCCACGTGAATGCCGCATTCAATCAGGAACGCGCGCGCCACCGCGCCCAGCGCCACGCGCATGGCCGTCTCCCGCGCCGAGGCGCGCTCCAGCACGTCGCGCATGTCGTCGAAGCCGTACTTCATTTTTCCGACCAGGTCCGCGTGGCCGGGGCGCGGGATGTCCACGCGGCGCGCCGAGGGCGCGGCGCTGGGCTCCGCGCCCATGATGTTTTCCCAATTCTTAAAATCCTGGTTGGGTACCAGAAGCGCGATGGGCGAGCCGAGCGTGCGCCCGCGGCGCACGCCGGAGAGAATCTGCACCTGATCGCCCTCGATCTTCTGGCGGTTGCCGCGGCCGTGGCCTTTCTTGCGCCGCAACAAGTCGCGCTGAACGTCGGCGGCGGTCAGCGCCAGTCCCGCCGGCATCCCTTCTAAAATGCCCACCAAAGCGGGGCCGTGAGATTCTCCCGCGGTCAGGAAGCGAAGCGTCATTTCAAAACCTCCTTCAATAGCGGCCCCGCCAGCGCCGCGCGGCGCCGCGCGCCCAGCGGCCGATCCCAGAATTCCCACGCGCGCAGGGCCTGATAAACGAGCATCATTGCCCCATCCTCCACGCGCGCCCCGCGCGCGGCCGCGTCGCGCTGAAACGCCGTGCGCCGCCCGTACACCAAATCAACCGCCGCCTGGGGCGACGGCAGATGTTTCGGCGCCGGAGATCGATCCGGAAATCCTTTCATTCCCAGCGGGGTTGCGTTGATCCATATCTCGGCGGGAGCGCCAGCTCCCGCCGAAAAATGAGTCCGTGGAAAAAGTTTCTCCAAGTCGTCCGCCGTTTTGCGCGCGCGTAACGCCGTTCTGGCCGTGAACCGCACGCTCCTGGCCCCATCCCGCGCCAGCGC